>NZ_JBHSHY010000063.1:0-23211 GCF_042653205.1 Paenibacillus sp. GCM10023250
CATCGCCGCCGGCCGCCGCGGCGCCGGGCCGCGCGCCCGCACCCGGTCGGGCGGCGGGCACAGCCGCCGTCGCGAGCCCGGCCGGCTCGTTCGCGCGCATCCGGACGGCGGCGATCTATCCCGGCGCGGAGACCGCGGGCATCGGCCGGCGCGGGTTCGAGGCGTTCATCGGCGGCCGCGGCAACGGCTGCCTGCGCGCCAAGGGCTACATGCCGTACGGCAAGGACGGCGCCATGATGCTGTTCCAGCTGGCGGGCAAGCGGATGGAATGGGCGCCGAGCACGTACGACGGCGCGCCGTACTTCGTCATGATCGGCATCGACCTCGACGAAGCCAAGATCAAGCAGGAATGGGAGCGGCTCGCGCGCAAGTAGCACGGTTTGCGCTGGCTTCGGGCGGCTCGCGCGCAAGCAGCACGTTCGCAGCGCCTCCGGAGCGGCTCGCGCGCAAGCAGTGCGGTCGCGGCGCCTCTGGAGCGGCTTGCGCGCAAGCAGCCCGGTCCGCAGCGCCTCCGGAACGGCTCGCGCACAAGCAGCGCGGTCCGCGGCGCCTCCGGAGCGGCTCGTGCGCAAGTAGCACGTTCGCGGCGCCTCCGGAGCGGCTCGCGCCGCCCGCTTCCCGTTCGTCGGATCTCGCACGCCGCGCACTCGTCCGTCACCCTTTCCGCCCGCTTAGGCCGTCTGTCGCCGGCGCCGCGCCGCCCTTGTCCGCCGCCCGCTTTCGCACCGCCCCCGCATCCCTCAAGGCCAGCCGCCGGCTGGCCTTTTCCGCCGTTCCCGGCCAGCCGCGCCGAATCAATTGCGCCTCCGGGGGAGGAAATCGCGGACGCGCATGGAACTAATTAAAAAAGCTCGCATCCAGACGCACGAAGGAAGGTATCGCAAGCCATGCCGGTCAATCTCGCTTATTTTCTGTTTTTCTACGCCTTCTTCTACATGGGCAACGCCGTTTACGGCACGTTCATCCCGCTCTACTTCCAGCATGTCGGCTTCACGCAGTCGCAAATCGGCACTTTGCTCGGCCTCGGTCCTCTCATTGCGATTCTCGCCCAGCCGATCTGGGGGCTGTTCAGCGACCGCGCGAAAACGAAAAACAGCATTCTGCTGCTGCTGCTCGCCTGCACCGGGCTGTCGGTGCTGCTCTATCCGCTGACGAACCAATTCGCGCTGCTGCTCGCGTTCATCTGCGTGTTCACGTTCTTCCAGTCGTCGATCTTCGCGCTCAGCGACGCGGTGACGCTGGAGGCGCTGGACAAGCGGGGACGGGGCAACTTCAGCCTCATCCGGCTCGGCGGCACGGTCGGATTCGCGATCATGTCGATCATCTTCGGGATCATCGCCGACAAGCGGATCGATCTCCTGTTCGGCGTCTACGCCGCGATCATCGCGATATGCTTCCTGCTCGCGATGCGGTTCCCGAGGATCGAAGGGCATCAGGCCGGGAACAAAAAAATGTCGGTGCGGGTGCTGTTCAAGAACCGCAAGCTGATGCTCTACATCGGCGCGAACTTCGTCTTCCAGGTCACCTTGGGCTATTACTATGCGTTCTTCCCGCTCTACTTCAAAGAAATGGGCGGCGACAGCGCCTGGCTCGGCTGGTCGATGGTCATCTCGTCCCTCAGCGAAGTGCCGTTCCTGCTGCTCTCAAGCCGCATCTTCCAGCGGATCCGGACATGGCATATCCTGCTCGGCGCCGGCGCGGCCGCGGCGCTGCGGTGGTACCTGTTCTCGGCGATCCACGATCCATTCTGGCTGCTGCCGTCCCAAGCGCTGCACGGCCTCATCTTCATCGTGCTGACCGTGACGCTGGCGAACGTCATCAACAAGGAAGTGCCGAGCGAGCTCAAGGCCAGCGGGCAGACGCTGAACGGGCTGCTTACCCTCGGGGTCGCGCGCATCATCGGCAGCCTGGTCGGGGGCGTCGCGAGCGAAGCCTACGGCATGCGCAGCGTGTTCCTGTACAATTCGGTGCTTACCGTCGTCTGCATCATCGTGTTCGCGGTCGTCTTCACGGTGCAGCAGAACAAAGAAGCCGGCCTGCTGAAGCGCGAAGCCAAGGCAGGCGGCTAAGGCTGACGCGGCATTCCGCCTTCCGCCTTCTGCTTCCGCATTCCGCTTCCGGATCGGCTGAGGCGCGCGAACAACCGCTGGTTGGACACGGGGCATTCCGCCGAAGACACGGCAAAAAACCTCCGTTCTCCCGCTTGGGCGTACGGAGGTTTTCGATTTCGGCCGGCTGCGCGCGGCATGCCTCAGCCTTTCAGCCGCCGGTACAGCACGTACGAATACGCGACAGGAATAAGTGACGTCGCGAGGATGGCCGCCACGAACAGGACGACCGGCGCCGTCCCTTCGAAGAATGCGGCGACGAGCGCGACGAGCCCGCCGATCATCATGAGCGGCCCGCCGATCCGGTGCGTCTTGCGCCACACTTCCTCGTTCGCGAGCGTCCACGGCGTGCGGATGCCGAACATGTAGTTGTGCCGCACCTGCGTCATGTAATTGCCCATGACGGCAAACAGCAAGCCGACGGCCGCCAGGATGATCTTCCGCATGTCGACGTCGTAGCCGAGGTTGTAGGCGACCATCGCCCAGCCTGCCGTGCCCAGCATCAGCGCAATGCCGAAGCGGCTCACCTCGAATGCCTTGCCGAAGCTTTGGAAATTCGCCCGCTTCGGATCGAGGCTCCGCCGGACGCGCAGCAGGAGCGGCACGAAGCCGAGCAGCAACAGCACGAGAATGGCCGCGCCCTTGCCCATCGTGCCGTTCACTTCGTTGCCCGGCCCGAAATGCGTCGCCATCGTGTCCGGAAGCCGGTTATACAGCAGCAGTGCGCCGATCGCCGGCGACAGCGCGATCAGCGCGTACAGCGCTTCGCGTTTATTTCTCATCGTCATCCCCCTTCCCTTCCTTCCCGAGAATGCCGAACATCCAGCCGATCACGTCCTCCACGACGGTCGTATGCAGCGAATACATGATGCTCTGGCCCCGCCGTTCGTCCAGCACGAGCCCCGCCTGCTTCAACAGGTTCAGATGGTGGGAAATGCTGGGCTTGCTGATATGGAAGTGGTCGGCCACTTCGCCGGCGCTCATGCTCCGGTCCCGCAGCAGCCGCAGGATTTGCCGCCGGGTCGGGTCGGCCAAGGCCTTGAACGCGTCGTTCACCGGATCGTCCTCCTTCGCGCTTCTTGCGCGCGTGAATCCCAGATAAGACCTGTACAGATAGGACCAGCAATTAAAGATTTAGAATATTATCTAAATATCTAATTTCATAATACCGTCCGCCGCCCGCCGCTGTCAACGGGCATTCGCCCGAACCGGAAGCGCGCGAATCCAAGAGCCGGCGGCACGCGCCAAAAAAAACGCGGCCCCCGTCGGACGGCGGGAGCCGCGGCTTTATAATTCCGTTCTTAGAAGCCGAAATACGCCTTCGCATTCGCATAGCTGACGCCCTGCACGAGCTCCCGCAGCAGCTCGGGATCGTCCGGCGCTTCGCCCTGCTCGACCCACTCGCCGACCAGGTTGCAGAAGATGCGGCGGAAATACTCGTGCCGCGTGTAGGACAGGAAGCTCCGGGAGTCCGTCAGCATGCCGACGAAGCGCGGCAGCAGTCCCATGTTGCCGAGCGATCGCAGCTGCGCCAGCATGCCATCCTTCGTGTCGTTGAACCACCAGGCGGAGCCGAGCTGGATCTTACCGGGGATGCCGCCGCCCTGGAAGCTGCCGATGAGCGCCGCCAGCACGTCGTTGTCCGTCGGGTTGATGGAGTACAGAATCGTGCGCGGCAGCCGGTCGTGCTCGTCCAGCCGGTCCAGCAGGCGCGCGAGCGGCACAGCCACCGGGCCGTCGCCGATGGAATCGAAGCCCGTGTCCGGCCCGAGCTCCGCGAAGCGCCGCGTATTGTTATTGCGGTGCGCGTTGATGTGGTACTGCATCGCCCAGCCCAGCTCCGCATAGAGCCGGCCCAGGAACAGCAGGGTATGCGTCTTGTACTTCCGCTCTTCCTCCGGTGTCACCCCTTCGCCGCCCAGCGCCTTCTCGTAGATCAGCGCCGCTTCCTCGTGCGTCGTCTCGGCCCACGGCACATAATCGAGCGCATGGTCGGACACGCGCCCGCCGACGGCATGGAAGTACCGCGCCCGCGACTCCAGCGCGTGCAGCAGGTCGTCGTAGGACGACAGCTTGCGCCCCGCCGACTCGCCGAGCTTCTCGAGGTACCCGAGGAACGCCGGCCGGTTGATCTCGAGCGCCTTGTCCGGCCGGAAGGAGGGCAGCACGCGGAATCCGAGCTTCGGCGCCTGCGCCGCGAGCAGGACGTGATGCTCCAGCGAATCCGCCGGATCGTCCGTCGTGCAGATGACCTCGACGCCCGCGCCGCGGATGAGATCCTGCACGGCGAAGCCGCCGCCCCGCAGCTTGGCGTTCGCCTTCTCCCAGATAATAGGGGCGTTCCGTTCGTTGATCAGCTCGTCGATGCCGAACAGGCGCCGCAGCTCCAGATGCGACCAGTGGTACAGCGGATTGCCGAGCGTCATCGGCACGGTGCGGGCATAGGCCAGGAACCGGTCGTAATCGCTGACGCCTTCGCCGCCGGTGATGTATTTCTCCTCCACGCCGTTCGCGCGCATCGCCCGCCACTTGTAATGATCGCCGTACAGCCAGACCTCCGTCAGATTGTCGTAGCGACGGTTCTCGTAGATCTCCTGCTGGCTCAGGTGGCAGTGGTAATCGATGATCGGCATGTCGGCCGCATAGTCGCGGTACAGCCGTTTGGCCGTTTCGGATTGCAGCAAAAAGTCATCGTCCATAAACGCTTTCATAAACAGGCGGACACCGTCCTTTATGAGGGATTCGTAACCAGCATAGCGCAACATTTGCGCGAAATCGCGGCTTTTCTTGCCAGATTCGTTCCACTTTCGCTTATCTTGCGCTACAATCGAGCTAACCAGATCGGAGGCGGAACCATGAAGCTCATCCCGGACAAGCCGTTCACGTACGGCGACGAAGACGGCGACTTCTATATTCAGCAGGTTCGCCGGACGAAGCCGTTCGGGCGGACGAATCACGATCATCCCACGTACGAAATCTACTATTTGGCCGCGGGCGAACGGGTCCACTTCCTCGACCGTCGGACCGTTCGGCTGACGGCCGGGGACCTCGTGCTCGTGAACAAGCACGTCGTCCATAACTCGTCGGATCTCGGCCCGCCGGAGCATGAGCGGATCGTCGTCAATTTCAGCGATGCCTTCCTCGGCGCGGACCACCCGCTTCACGATCCGGTGCTGCTCGCTCCGTTCGCGCGGCAGGCCGCCGTGTTGCGGCTGAGCGCCCAGGAACGCGCCTTCGCGGAGCAGCTGTTCGCCAAAATGGTCGCGGAGGCCGCGCACGAACGCACCGGCCGCGAGGTGTACCTCCGGCTGCTGCTCGCGGAGCTCCTGCTGCTCGCCGCCCGGCATCCCGCGGAGGAGCCGAAGGACGTGGCCGCCGCGCAAAGCCCGCTCCAGCGGAAGATCGCCGAGGTCGTCGCGCATGTGAACGCCTGCTATGAGACGAAGCTGACGCTAGCGGAGCTCGCCGGGCGGTTCTTCGTCAGCCCGTACTACCTGAGCCGTTCGTTTAAGGCGGTGACCGGCTTCACGCTCATCGAATACGTGAACCTGACGCGCATCCGCGAAGCCCGGCGGCTCCTTCGGGAGACGGACCTCAAGATCATCGCCGTCGCCGAACGGACCGGCTTCGAGAGCGCCGGCCATTTCGACCGCGTGTTCAAGAAACTGACGGGCGCGACGCCGCTCCTCTACCGGAAGCTGAACCGGCTGTAGGCCGGACGGACGATCAGACAGGCAGCAGCGCAATGTCAGATTAGATGACATTGGAACTAGCCAAGGCCTGCGGATTGCGCTATACTGCTTACAAAAGCCTAGCGAAAACGAGGTGCATCTTCCGTGAATCCGCGTCTGCTCGTCATCGTCAGCCTCTTCTTCATCGGCTACGGCATCATCGATATTCTGTTCGTGAACTACCTGCTCGGCGTGCTGCTGCTGCTGGTCGGCGCCTGGATGAATTTCAGCGCCTACAAGAAGCGCAAGGCCGCCCGGGCGGAGAAAGAATAACGCCCCGCGCCGCGGCGAGGCGGGTTCCCGGCAGTTCGGCCGGCGAAGCCGATCGGCCGGGCGCGTCCGTCCCGGCGCCCTCTCCGCGCACAGCAAGAAGCAGCCTCCGGCATGTGAACTGCCTCCCGATTGTTAGACACATCTAACAATTGGAAGTGCGGTTCAGCATGGAGGCTGCTTCTTTCGGTTTCGCGACTCCGCTCGCGACGCCAATGCCCGGGGCGGTGCCGCGGTTCACGCAAGCCGCCCCGCTAATCCTAGCCCGCTCTCACGCCGGCACCGACAAATGCCAGCAGACGCCCGCGGGATCGATCAGGTGCACCTCGCGTTTGCCCCACGGATAGGTCTTCGGCGCACTCGCCCGCATCGGATACGCGCCGCTTTGCTGCAGCGCGTCGATGCGCGCCCACCACGCGTCCAGATCGTCGACCGTCAGCTCCAGCATATAATTCTCTTGAAACGCTTGATCATGATAGTTCTGCAAGAAAAACTCCTGATCCCCGATCCGGTACACGGCCAGCGAATCGTCGCAGTACCCCTTCTCGAAGCCAAGCGCCTCGAAGAAGCGCTGCGCGAGCCCGAAGTCCGCGCCCGACGGCACGAACGGCCGCAGCTTGAACGCGCTCATGGCGCCACCTCCTCGCGGGACGCCCACAGGCCGGCGAACCAGTCGAACGCCAGCGTGCCCGATATCTCGTGATCGCCCTCGAAGCGGTCGTAGGCGAGCGCCGGCTCGGCGCCCAGCAGCGCATACGCCGCCTGCAATTGGCCGTACGCTTCGTCGACGGCGTGCAGCGGGAAGATCGGATCGCGCGAGCCCGCTTCGATCAGCAGCGGCCGCGGCGCGATCAGCGCGAGCAGGTCGGGCAGCTCCGCGAGCCGCGACAAGCCCGGCACGAAATTATCGATGCAGTGCGGAATGGCCAGAATGCTCGCCCGGAACGTATTGGCGTAGCCGCTGACGACCGCAGCCCCGATCCGCTCGTCGATCGCCGCCGCGAACGAGGCGACCAGCCCGCCGCCGGATATGCCCATGACGCCGATCCGCTCCGCGTCGACGTCCCCGCGCGCCAGGACGTAGTCCAAGCACCGCAGCGTCTCGTATACGCGGTGGCCGGCCAGCGTCTGTCCCAGCACGAGCAGGTTCGTGGACAGCCGGTGGCAGGAGTCGCCCCGGCCGGCGTCCTCGGCGAGCTTGCGGTCGCCGAAGCCGAGCAGCTCGGGCACGACGACGAGATGGCCGCGGCGGACGAGCTCGACCGCGAAATTCTTCTGATAGCCGGGGTCCCCGGCCTTCGGAGTGCCGTCGGGATTCAGCCCGACGAGGTCGCGGCTGCCGTAGCCGTGGCCGTGCAGCGCGATGACCGCCCCCCGCTCCCGGCGGTACGCCTTCGGCTTCAGCACGTACATCGGCATCGCGAGCTTGCCGTACGTCGAGATGCCGATCCGCTCGCGCGTATAGTCGCCGCAATCCGCGGCTTCAAGCACGACCGGCGCCGGTTCGCGCCGGTTCGCCGGCTCGGCTAGCAGCTCCGCGAACTTGGCGCGCAGCCGTGCCTGCCACGCCCGCCATTCCTCCGTCGTCCGGGCGCCGAACGCCTCGGCCGGACGGACTTCGTCCAGCAATTGCTTCAAATATTCATCCGGATTCCACATGTCCCGTTTCCTCCTCCACCTGCCTTTGTAAACGCTTATCATGCACACTGAACCATGTTCGCCTCCGGCCGCCGATCTCCTTCTGCCCGTCAAAAAAAGACTCGCCCCAGGCGCTTTTGCGCGCCCGGACGAGCCCTTTTAATCCTATCCTATTCCGATTCTATTTCCTATTCACTCGATCCTATCCTATTCTCTCTATCCTATCCTACTCTCTATCCATCCTATTCATTTCTCTCTCTATCCTATCTGTATCCTATCCTGTTCCAGCCCGATTCAATCCGAAAACCGCTTACTTCACCGTCTTGTTGTATGTGTCGATCTTCTCCGTGATCGCTTTCGCCGCGTCGTCGAGCGCCTTCTGCGGATCCTTCTGGCCGCCGAACGCTTCCTCGATCGCGCTCTCCACCGTCTGGCGCGCTTCCGGGAATACGCCCATGACCGCGCCTTGCGTCGCCGGGATCAGCTTCGTGGCGTGCAGCTGGTCAACGGCCGTTTGGAACTGCGGGTAGGCCGCCATGTTGTCCTTGACGATCTGCTCGTCGTACGCCTTCTTCGTGATCGGGAAGTAGCCAGTGTTGATGTGCCATTTCGCTTGCGTGTCCGGCTGCGCCAGGAATTTAATGAACTCCCAAGCGGCCTTTTGCTCGTCGGCCGGCTTGTTGTTCATGATCCACAGGCTCGCGCCGCCGACGACGACGCCGCCTTCCGTCGTGCCGTCCGGCTTCGGCAGGAACGACGTGCCGACTTCGAACTTGCCTTTCGCGCCGTCGACGATGCCGCGCAGCGAGGCCGTGGAGTCCAGCGTCATGCCGATTTGGCCCGCCAGGAACGCCTTCTTCGTGTCGTCCGACTTGCGGCCGAGGTTCAGCGCGACCTTGCTGTCGATCAGGTCCTTCCACCAGGTCAGCGTCTTCACGCCCGCTTCGCCCGCCACGAGCGATTCCGTCGCCGCGTCCGTACGGCCGTTGCCGTTGTTGACGTATTCCGCCCCTTGGTTCGCGAAGAATTGCTCCATGAACCAGCCGTAGATGGCGAACGAAGCGCCCGTCTTGCCTTCTTTCGTCAGCGCTTTGGCGGCGTTCTTCACTTCTTCGTACGTCTTCGGCGGATTCTCCGGGTCGAGTCCGGCCGCTTTGAACATGTCCTTGTTGTAGTAGAGGATCGGGTTCGACGTGTTGAACGGCATCGAGTACAGTTTGTTGTTGAACGTATAGTAACCGAGGATGTTCTCTTCCAAGTTCGACACGTCGTAGTTATCCGCGTCGATGAAGTCTTGGACCGGCGTGATGGCTTTCGAGTCGACCATGAATTTGGAGCCGATTTCGTAGACTTGGATGAGCGACGGACCCGACTTGGAATCGAGGGACGCCTTCATCTTGTTCAGGCTGTCGTCGTACGTGCCTTGGTAGACGGCTTCGACCTGGATGTCGGGATGCGATGCGTTGAAATCGGACACGAGCTGGTTGACCGCGTCGCCGAGCTCGCCGCTCATGGAATGCCACCACACGACCTTGACCGGTTTCTTCTGCTGGTTCGCCGATGCGTTCGCTTGGCCGTCCGTGCCGGCCGCGGCATTCGCGTTCGTTTGGCTCGCTGCGTTCGTCTGGTTCGCCGCATTGGCGTTATTGCCGGCATCGTTGCTGCCGCAGGCGGCCAGCATGGCCATCAGGCCAGCCATCGCCAGCGGGACCCCCGCTTGTTTCCATGCTTTCATTTCTCGTTTCTCACTCCCGTAGTTGGCTTTTATATGGATGCACGTCCGAAGACGATTCCCCCGATGAACGACATGATGAGGCGGGCAGCCTCAGCCTTTGACGGCGCCGGCGGTCAAGCCGCGCACGAGCTGCTTCAAGCCCAGCACGAGCAAGAGCAGCGACGGCAGCAGCACGAGCGTGACGCCCGCGAGCACCAGGTTCCACACGGTGACTTCCTGGAACTGCAGCATGCTGATGCCGATCTGCACCGTCCGCTTCGCGTCGCTGTTCGTGATCAGCAGCGGCCACAGGTACATGTTCCACGCGCCGAGGAAGGCGTAGACCGACAGAGAGGCCAGCGCCGGGCGCGACAGCGGCAGCACGACGGTCAGAAAATGCCGGACGTGGCCGCAGCCGTCGATCCGCGCCGCCTCGAACAGCTCGCGGGGCAGCTGCATGAAGAACTGCCGCAGCAGAAACACGCCGAAGCCGGACGCGACAAAGGGGATGATCAGCCCCTGGTACGTATCGAGCCAGCCCCAGGATTTGACCGTAAGGTAGTTCGGAATGATCGTCACTTCCCACGGAATCATCATCGTCGAGACGAAGGCCGGGAACCAGAACGCCCGGCCGCGGAACGCCACGTAGACGAACGCGTACGCCGCCATGCTGGCGGTCAGGACTTGTCCGATCATGACGAGCACCGAGATGCCGAAGCTGTTCAGCAGGAACGTGTCGATCGGCACGAGCTCCAGCACCTTCCGGAAGCTGCCGAGGTACGGATGGGACGGGAACATTTTCGGCGGATATTGCGCCGATTCGTCCGGCGTCATGAACGAAGCGAGCACGGTATATACGACGGGATACGCCACCGCGATGGCGGAGACGATCAAGATTGCGTACTGCGCCAGGCGGCGAAGCATCCGGGAAGCCGGCATCATCGTCGTCAATGGTAGTGCACCTTCCTCTCGAAGCGGAATTGAAGGAACGTCAGCAGCATGATGATGGCGAAGAGCACCAGCGACATCGCGCTGCCCGTGCCGAATTGGTAGTTGATGAACGCTTCCTTGTAGATCGAGTAGACGAACACCTCCGTCGAGCCTGCCGGGCCGCCCTTGGTCAGAATGTTCATTTGGCCGAAGGATTGGAACGCGCTCATCACGGACACGACGGACAGGAAGAACAGCGTCGGCGACACGAGCGGCATGATGATCTGGAAGAACGTGCGGAACGGCCCGGATCCGTCGATGCGCGCGCTATCGAATATATCGTCGGCGATGCCCTGCAGGCCGCTCAGCAGCACGATGTACTGGAAGCCGGAATTCATCCACACGGTCATGATCGAGACGGAGACGAGCGCCCAGGCCGGATCGGTCAGCCACTGCACGGGCGATAGTCCGGCTTTCGTCAGAAAGTAGTTCAGCGTGCCGGTCGTCGGATGGAACAGCATCATCCAGATGACGGAGGACGTGCTGACCGAGAGCGCCACCGGCAGGGAGAAGATGAACCGGAACGTCCGCATGCCGCGCAACTTGCCGAAGGTCAGCGCCGCCAGCAGCAAGGCGAGCAGGAGCCCGGTCGGCACCGTCAGCAGCGTGAATTTCAGCGTGACGAGCAGGCTGTTCCAGAAGGCATCCGACCGGAACAGCTTGCCGAAATTATCGAGTCCGACGAAGGCGGCCACCCGGCCGCGCGGATCCGTCAGGAAGAAGCTCAAGTACACCGATTTCAGGAGCGGATAAAACAAAAAGATCGCGAACAGCACCAGCGACGGCGCGATGAACAGATAGCCGACCGCGTTTTCTTTCGCGATGGCCGAGAACAGGCGCCCCGCCCGGTGCGTCCGGACGTCCTGGCGCGCGGCCGCAAGGCCCGCTTCCGTCGAATTCATCAACCATCCACCCTCTCAACTGTATGTCTCCTACGCAGGATAAGCCCCCCGTATTAGAGCGGTGTTTTCCGAATTTGAAGAATTTGTAATCTATTTCCGCCGCAAACGAAATATGGCAACTAAAATGAAAACGTTCATGAAAACTTGAACGATAGGCTTTCATGGCAGCCGCATTGAGACGCTAAACCGGAAAAAAACGACGAAAAAAAGCAGCCGGCCTAAGGCCAGCTGCTTTTCAAGTAAGGTGAGGATCGCAATCCCTTAATAGCATAATTCAATTTTTCTCGAATCTATTCGTTCAAGCTTCCACGCGGTAGGCGGCCTTCAGGTCCGCCAATCCCTTGGCGGCGACCTCCGTCGCCGTCAGTCCGCCGAAGTCGGCGATGAACAGCTCCAGCGACAGGAAGCCGCGGTAGCCCGCGTCGTACAGCAGCCGCGCGAGATCAGCCGTCGGCGCGACGCCCTCGCCCGGGAATACGCGGTCCGCGTCCGTAATCGTCTCGCGCGGCGGCTCGGCCGGGTAGTCGTTGACGTGGTAAATGCCGATCCGGCTGCCGGCGAGCCGCTTCAGATCGTCGAGGCTGCTGCCGCCCGTGTACATGTGGAACGGGTCGAGGAGCAGCTTGGCGCCCGCCTCGCCGCTCGCTTCGGCCACCTCGATCGCCTGGTCGAGCCGGAACAGCGCGCGGGCGCGGCCCCAGAACTCCAGGTACACGTCAATGCCGATCTCGCGGCCGAGCGCGGACAAGCGGGCATAGTGGCGCGCCATGTCGGCCGGCGGCACGTCCGCCACGTCGCCGAACGGCGGCGCCGCCACGGCGACGCAGCCGATCTCGGCCAGCATGCGCATCTCGCGCTCGGCCTGGGCGAAGCCTTCCTCCCGGACCGCTTCGTCGCGGTCGGCCCATTTGAAGAACGCGATGGCGTTCGCGAAGACGATGCCGGCGCGTTCCAGGCAGGCGCGAAGCTCGGTGGCCGTGCCGCCGTTTTGCAAGTAGGCTTCAATGTCCTTCACCCATAATTCGATGCCCTCGTAGCCGGCCTCGGCCGCGATGCGCACCTGTTCCGTCACGTCCAGCTTGAACGGAAACAGTGTCGAAGCGTTAAGCGATGCTTTAAATGGAAACACGATGCTCTTCTCCTCCTCTAGCTAATCGGCGATGCTTCCGCGAACGGCACGGGCAGCGCCCGGCCGTCCCGGCTGCTCTGCAGCGCCAGCTCGATCAATTGAATGGCCAGCCTCGCTTCCTCCGGCTTCACTTCCAGCTCCGCCTGACCGTTGATATGCTCCATTACGTTGCGGTAGTAGTCCATGTAGGATCCGGCGATCGTCTCGACGACGCCTTCTACGCGCAGCCCGCCGACGGCCGTGTTCAGCTTGCCCCACTGCTCGCGCGGCTCCTTGCCCCAGCCCCGGACCGCCGACGGCTGCGCGCCGCCGATGAGCGCCCGCTCCTGCGGGTCGATGCCGTATTTGACGAACGCGCCCTTCGTGCCGTACAGCGCGTAGCGCGGCAGCGGCTCGCGGATGAACTTGGACGATTTCAGGCGCAGCTTGAACCCGCTGTCGTACTGCAGCACGACGTCGAAATAATCGTGCGCCGTCGCGTTCGCCCGCTGGATCCGAATGTCGCCCGCGATCGAAGACGGCGTGCCGAACAGGCGCAGCGCCTGATCCATCAGATGGACGCCGAGGTCGTAAAACACGCCCGTGCCCGGCTCGCCGCCCTCGCGCCAGTTCGTCGAGCGCAGCACGGGATCGAAGCCGTCCCAGCGGAACTCGGCTTCCATCAGCTCGCCGAGCAGCTCCTGGCGCAGCAGTTCGCGCAGCGTTAGGAAGTCGCCGTCGAAGCGGCGGTTATGGAAGACCGACAGCACCTTGCCCTGCTCCCGGGCTAGCCGGATCAGCTCGTCCGCCTCCTGCGACGTCGGCGTGAACGGCTTCTCGACGACGACGTGCTTGCCGGCGAGCAGCGCGTCCCGGACGAACGTGAAATGATCCGTGCTCGGCGTCGTTACGACCACGAGGTCGATGGCGTCGTCCGCGTACAGGTCGGCTACGTCGTGGACGACTTCCACCCATGGGTAGCGCGCCTTGGACTTGGCGCTGCGGCGCTCGACGACCTTCGTCAGCTCCAGGCCAGGCACGGACGTGATGACCGGCGCGTGGAAGACGCTGCCGGCAAAGCCGTAGCCGATCAAGCCGACGCGTACGGCTTCGCTCATGGCGCGACGACCCCCATCCCCGTCAGATTGCGGTAGCTGATCGCGATGCTCTCGAACGCCGGCCGGCGGCAGGCGTCCTGCTCCACGACGAGCCACTCCGTGCCGATCTCCTCCGCCGCCTTCAGAATCTCGGCGAAATTCAGGACGCCCTCGCCCACTTCCGCGAAGAACCGCTCTTCGCCCGGCTCCATGTCCTTCACGTGCAGCACCGGGCAGCGGCCCTTCAGCTTGCGCATGAATTGCGCGGGGTCCTCGCCGCCCTTCTTCGCCCAGTACACGTCCAGCTCCAGCTTGACGAGCTCGGGATCGGTCGCCGCCAGCAAAATATCAAGCGCCGACTCGCCGTCGAACTTCTGGAACTCCCAGTCGTGGTTATGGTACAGGAACTGCACGCCGCGCGCCTTCAACGCCGCGCCGGCGGCGTTGAACTGCTTCGCCGCTTCCAGCACGGCTTCGCGCGAATCGAAGCGGTACGACATCGCCACGTACTTGGCACCGAACAGCGCCAAGAAATCGGTCAGCTCGTCCAGCCCGTTCGTCAGCTGCTCCAGGCCGGCATGGCAGCCCATGACCTGCAGACCGATACGGTCGAAATGCGCCTTCATCTCGTCGATCGTAATGCCTTCCGGCGGCAGCCCCGCTTCCACAGCCCGGTAGCCGATCTCGGCCACCTTCGTGTAGCTGCCGAGGAAATCTCGTTTCAGTTCTTCGCGAATCGTGTAGGGCTGCAGCGCAATCGGAAATTTCATGACTCTCGCAACCTTTCGGATTGGAATGGGAACTATGGGAACCTCAATGTGGGGTACACGCTTCCGATGTGGTGAATGCTGCATTTCCCGACCTCCGTCGGGAAACGCAAACCATTCACCTTAGTCCAACACCCCGTATTTCAAATGCAGCGGAAGCGCCGCCGGGCGTTCGCTGCGCGGCTCGACCGGGATCCGGCGGCCTTCCTTGGACGAAGCCAGAATCGCGAGCTGCAGGTCCAGCACGTCGCTGGCGAGCGCACCGCTCGCGCGGTGCGGACGGCCCGCGCGGATGGCGTACGCCATGTCGGCGATGCCGATGCCGCGGCTGTTCTCCGCGAAGCCGTGCGAATACGGGAACGTCCGCGTCTCGCCGTTGCGCTGTCGGATCGTGACGTCGCCGTTGAACGCGTTCGGGTCCGGCACGATCAGGATGCCCTCCGTGCCGTAAATCTCCATCCGCGGCGTATAGCCGAAGCTCTCCTTGGCAGCCTGCAGCGTCGCCGTGACACCGTTGTCAAAATCGATCAGCGCGCTCGCGTGCATCGGTGCGCCGATCGTCACCGTTTCGCCGAACCGCGGCGAGCGCGGATTGGTGACGGTATGCTCCTGCTTCACCTGGCCGACGGAGCCGAAGACGCTGCGCGCCGGGCCGAGCAAGTGAATGAAAGCGGTTAAATAATAGGGCGTCATATCGAACAGCGGGTCCCACCCGAACTGCAGGTAGTTATGAAAATTCGGATGCATGCCGTCGTACGCGTTGCCCATGAGAATCAAGCCGCTGGCCGCGTAAGGCGTGCCGATCCAGCCGTCGTCGATGATCTTCCGGCTCGTCTGCAAGCCCGCGCCCAGGAACGTGTCCGGCGCGCAGCCGACGCGCAGCCCCTTCTCTTCGGCCAGCGCCAATACGCGGTCCGCGTCCTCGCGGTTCAGCGCGAACGGCTTCTCCGTGTACGCATGCTTGCCCGCGTTCAAGATCTGCAGGTTCACGTCGGCGTGTACCTGCGGCGCCGTCAAATTGACGACGATCTCGATCTCCGGATCATCCAGCAGCTCCTGTACCGTGCAGGCTTTCGGGACGCCGAATTCCTCCGCGCGCTTGCGCGCCATCTCCGGCACCAGGTCCGCGACCGCGGCGACCTCGAGGTTGCCGAACGTTTTCGTGCAGTTTTCCAGATAGATGCCGCTGATGACGCCGCAGCCGATGACGCCGATTTTCGTCTTCTGCATTACACTCACCTTCCATCTGCGTATTCGTATTACCTATTCCGCCTTTGTTCGCTATTTCCTCCCCGCGGCGCGAAAGTCTTTTGGCGAAACGGCAAACCAAAAGAGCCGCCCCGCAGATGGGGCAGCCCCGCCGGTTCGCGCTGCCAATGGCTGCGGCTCCGTTCGCTGCCTTTACTAATACAGCTCCGTTTCTACAATTAAGTGCACTCTACTTCCTTCTGGCCCTGTAGATTCCCCATACGAGCAGGAGCCCCCCTATGCCAGTATCCATGTTATTCCGCATTCTCCCGCTGCGGCTTCATCGCCTGAATCACTGCCGATTGAATATAGTCCGCCAGGTTCGCGCCCGGTACCCAGTCTTGGATGAACGCCCGCGACTCGTCCTTCGGTTCGACCGCGATCGCCGAAAAGCCGCTTGCTTGAAGCATCCGCTCGACTTCGGCGACCGTGGAGGCGCCCGCCACGCAGCTCGCGAGCGCATCGCGGTCGCTTCTGACGGCTTCCGGCAGCTCCGCCGTCATCACGACATCCGATACCGCGAGTCTTCCGCCCGGCTTTAACGTCCGGTAGGCTTCATGGAACACCTGCTGCTTGTCGGGCGACAAATTAATGACGCAATTCGACAGGATCACGTCGACGGACGCATCCGCGATCGGCAAATGCTCGATCTCGCCCAGCCGGAATTCCACGTTGGCGTAATCGTGCGTCTGCGCGTTCTTCCGGGCGCGGCTGATCATTTCCGGCGTCATGTCCACGCCGTATACCCTGCCGCGCTCCCCGACCTGCTTGGCAGCCAGGAAACAATCGAAGCCGGCGCCGCTGCCCAGATCGAGCACGGTTTCGCCGGGCCGGAGCATGGCGATCGCCTGCGGATTGCCGCAGCCCAAGCCAAGGTTGGCGCCTTCCGGTACGGCGGACAGCTCATCGCGGGAATACCCTAATCGGGCGGACACGTCGTCGGCGGTCCCGCAGCAGCCCGACGTCGCGGACGGGGTGCAGCAGGCGGACGCCGGCCGGCTTTCGAGGGCAATTTGACGATAACGGCTGCGGACATGGTGACGTACGTCATCCTGTTCAACCTGGCTCATGATTCATCGCTCCTTGTTCATCAAATTAATTTGATTTAAACGACAAAACAACCACTTGAACCAACCCTAACCTAACAACAACCGTCATTGGCGGCCTGCGCGTCCGCTTGGCGAAAGACGCAGCACAGCTCCGGCGACAGCAGGCGGTTCATCTCGGCATGATTGAGCGCGTAGTAGCTCCAGGTGCCTTTGATCTCGCGCGTAATCAGCCCGGCATCGAGCAGAATCTTGAGGTGGTACGACAATTTGGACTGCGGCATGTCGACGATGTCCGTCAAATCGCACACGCATACGCAGCCCTTGCGGGTAAGCTCGAATAAGATGCGGAGCCGTTTCCGGTCCGCCAGCGCCTTGAACCGGGCTTCATAATCGGCGAAGTCGGCCGTATCGCCGCCCGCGGCGTTAACCGGTATCGGTTTGAGCATGTTCGGTCCCCTTCCGTTGCGGCAGACTGACCGGCATCGCATGCGTAAGAAGCAGCGGCGCCGTTTCATCAACTTTTCTTGATGAACCAACCATAGCATAGGATGGAAATATCTTCAAGACCAAATTAAAGCGGAAAGTCATCGCTCGCATATAAGTGTTTACTTATATGGCCAGGCATGTATAATTCAAGTTGACCAAAAAAACGCCGCGCTGAAAGGAGTGTCGCCTCCTTGCCATCCATCGAAGCCGTCGCCGCGTCTCTCAAATTGCTTGCCGATCCCACCAGGCTCGCCATCCTGGCGCTGCTCCGGCACCGGGAATTGTGCGTCTGCGACATCGTCGAGGCGCTGGACAAGACGCAGCCGAACGTCAGCCAGCATTTGAAGAAGCTGAGAACCGGCGGGCTCATCCGCGAGGAACGCCGGAGCCCATGGATGTACTATTCCTTGAACGTGGAAGACAAACCGCATGTGAAACACGTCATCGATCAACTTCCTTCCCAGGAGGATCGAATCCTTGCCTTGCGCTCGCAAGGCTGCTGTTAAATTGTCGGGAGGCTATATGCTGGCACTAGCGTCGATCATTTTTATCGTTACCCTCGTCTTCGTCATCTGGCAGCCCAAGGGGCTGAACATCGGATGGTCCGCCTGCGGCGGGGCGGTCATCGCCCTCCTGTGCGGCGTCGTGGACGTCCATGATGTCTGGACCGTCACGCAAATCGTCTGGAACGCGACACTGACGTTCGTCGCCGTTATCTTAATCTCGCTTATTCTCGACGAGGCCGGGTTCTTCGAATGGGCGGCGCTGCACATGGCCAGATCCGCCAAAGGGAACGGCAAGCGCATGTTCGTCTACGTCGTCCTGCTCGGAGCGGCGGTCTCGGCGTTCTTCGCCAACGACGGGGCGGCGCTCATCCTGACGCCGATCGTGCTGGCCATGGTCCGCGCGCTGAAGTTCGATGAGCGGCTGATCCTCCCTTTCGTCATGGCCAGCGGATTCATCTCGGATACGGCGTCGCCCCCGTTCGTCATCAGCAACCTCGTGAATATCGTGTCAGCCGACTACTTCGGGATCGGCTTCGCCGAATACGCCGGCAAAATGATCGTGCCGACGCTGTTTTCCGTTGCCGCCAGCCTGCTGATGCTGTTCCAGCTGTACGGACGCCGAATTCCGGCTAGCTACGAGCTGACGCAGCTCAGACCGCCGAGAGAAGCCATCAAGGACATGCGGTTGTTCAAGGCGTCGTGGATCATCTTGTCCGTGCTGTTGATCGCTTATCTGTCAAGCGAATGGATCGGCGTCCCGGTCTGTCTGATCGCGGGCGCCGCGGCGGCCGTCTTCCTGCAGCTCGCCCGCCGGAGCCACGTCATTCACACCCGGAAGCTCGTCCGAGAAGCGCCGTGGGCCGTCGTCGCGTTCTCCATCGGGATGTACGTCGTCGTCTACGGTCTCCGCAACGTCGGCTTGACGGACGAGCTTGGCAAGCTGTTCGACTGGGCCGGCGAACAAGGGCTGTTCGCGGCAACGATCGCCTCCGGGTTCGCGGCGGCCATCCTCTCCTCGATCATGAACAATTTGCCGACCGTCATGATCGACGCGCTCGCCATCGAAGGCACCCATACGACGGGTATCCTGCGCGAAGCCTTAATCTATGCGAATGTCATCGGCTCCGACTTAGGCCCGAAAATCACGCCCATCGGCTCGCTTGCGACCTTGCTTTGGCTGCACGTGCTGTCCGGCAAAGGCGTGAAGATCACTTGGGGCGCTTATTTCAAAACCGGGATCGTGCTGACGCTTCCCGTACTCTTCATTACGTTGGCCGGACTCTGCCTCTGGCTGAAGCTCGTCGGGTAACCGGCCCGCACATACACTAGCAAAGGGGAACAATCAACATGAGCAGTAAACCGCTTGTTTATTTTCTGTGCACCGGCAATTCCTGCCGCAGCCAGATGGCCGATGGGTTTCTGAATGCGCTCGCGGGGGAGCAGTACGAGGTGAAGTGCGCCGGTCTGGAAGCGCACGGGCTGAATCCGCGCGCCGTTCAAGTCATGAAGGAAGCCGGCATCGACATCGCCGGCAACAGCTCCGACGTCATCGATGCCGGCACGTTGAACCGCGCGGCCTATGTCATTACCTTGTGCGGGCACGCCGACGAGCATTGTCCCGTCATCGCGAACCCGGATGTCGTCAAATGGCATTGGGGCTTCGAAGACCCGGCGAAAGCAACGGGGACGGAAGACGATATCATGGCACAGTTCCGGAATGTCCGCGACGCCATCAAAGCGCGGATCGCGCGATTCGCGGCCGAAGGGCGGTAACCTGCCGCCGCCGGTTCATACACCGGCTGTTGAAATCATAGCGATCAAACGGAGCCGAATCGGCTCCTTTTTTTGCGTCGGTTGGAGAGGTCGAACGCCCCTTATCTTTGGAACTTGTCCGTTGCGAAAGTAGTTGAACGAATCTACTCTCAACGCGAGGATTCCGAGGTGCAAAAAAATACGAGACAGATAATAAGTGTATTCCAATGGTCTAATATAGAGCTTAATTCGCCATGCGTCGACGGATCCTTCGGCAACGGAGATCACCCAACTATCTTTACGTACGGATAATTCCTGCATCCCCTAGGCCGTTGGAGGTAGTGGCGGCTCAGTATTTACGATTTGCTGCTGTTGCTGTTGCAGCTGCTGATCCGGATTATCTTGCTGAGATTGTTGTTGCGCTGTAGTAACCGGAGGGGTTGGCTCCCCGGTAGGTGGAGGAGGCGGAGATGACCCGACGTTTACAACTTGCTGTTGCTGCTGCTGCTGCTGCGCATCAATTTGATCTTGCATCTGCTGGAGTTGCTGCTGCTGCTGCTGGAGTTGTTGCTGCTGCTGTTGAATATGTGTTTGCACGAGCGTAAATAATTGCAGCTGGGTCTGTTGTTGTACTTGCTCGAAGCTTTGAATTTGGGCTTGCACTTGCCGCTGAGACTCCAC
Organism: Paenibacillus sp. GCM10023250; assembly: GCF_042653205.1. NCBI lineage: Bacteria > Bacillati > Bacillota > Bacilli > Caryophanales > Paenibacillaceae > Paenibacillus > Paenibacillus sp. GCM10023250. The sequence goes on from NZ_JBHSHY010000063.1 coordinate 20,048, forward strand.
TTGGTCTTGGACCTGTGCATTCAATTGAGCTTGCAGCTGCGCCTGAAACTGCATTTGGGCTTGTAATTGCGCCTGTAATTGAGCCTGCGCCTGCTGGATCGACTGCAGAATGGCTAATTGAATTGTCGTGCCGAGACTACCACTCGCAATATTTCGACTCGCACCGTTTCGATGCCCCTTATTTTTGCCGGGTTTCACTGCGCAACTCGCCATATACAACAGATGCCCCCCTTCGTTATATGAAATGGATCTCCAATTATTAGTATGATGTTATGTTAATTCGGACATGGCGAATGGTAGGGGACTTTCGCGTAATTTCGGAGACAACGCCTGCGCAACCGCATGTGCAAGACATGTGAGGATATCGTGGGGTAAAAACAAAAACGCGGCCTCAAAAAGGCCCCGTTTTCCTTGTATCGAGTAAACTCGTTCAATCGTTAATTGATCGACCAGGGAATGGGGGTGACCTTATTGTGCTCCCAGTCTTCTCTGATCACGGCATAGCCAACGGAGTCAAATAATTGTCCGGCTTGCCTCCAAGATTTACGATGATACGCCTCCAACACGAACAACGATTTCGCAAACAGAGCCCGCATTGCCACGTTATCCACTCTGGTATGTCCTTCGATACGGAATGCTTCAGGAAATTCAGCGAACACGTACGAGATCATCCACCGTAAAGCCTGAAGGCCAACACCTTTTCCCCGATGCGCGCGGTGGATTCTTAAATCGAACGTCACGATAGAATCGGAAACATCGAAAAAGCGGATCAACCCGATTTTCTGCTCCTCGCCTTCGCTAATGATCCAGAACGTTCGGGTATTCGCATGGTGATAGGCGCCATTCTCATAAGCGTTTCGAACATCCGATTCGGCAGGGTGCTCCACTCCATGATAAGGCCAGCTATCTGATGTGAGGAACTGTATGAGCTCCTCAACCTCCTGTTTAACCGGTGTAAAAGATACGTTCACGATTATTCCTCCCGTAAAGCCATGAAGCGGCTAGCAATGCCCGTCCGGAGACGGCCCCGGCCACCTTTACGGCAGCCGATCGTCTGACTGGCTGTCGTTACGTTGTATTAAGCTATCGTTCTCCTTACTTCAACATCTTTTTATCCGCCAGTATAGTAAATTCCCAAGGGATATTTTCATTCTTCCATCCACGATGCTCATCAAACCTTCGCAATCTGAACCCTGATGAAACGATCGAATTAATAATATCGCTCAACGTGTACAATCGAATGGAGACATCGGGGAAATCTTCCTGTTCATCTATATCAAATGCGCCTTTATACGCCACATCTCCACTTTTTAATTCTGTATCAAAATAATTCACTTCGCCGTGTGATGAGATACATCTCCCTAAGGGATGAAAATCACTTAAAACCAAATTTCCACCGTCATTTAATAAGGCGTAAAGAATATTCATGAACTTTTCCAAATCACTGAAATAGTGTAATATCCCTCCCTCCAAATATAGTAAGTCAAAATCACCTCCGTACTCCTTCAGGTCAATATCATATATGTCTGTGACGATGTATTCGAGTGTGATATTTGCGCTTGCAGCCAGCTCTAAAGCATACTTTCTGTTTTCCTCAGAGATATCGAATACGGTCACCTCTGCTCCTAACAGAGCTAACGGAACTGCTTTTCTTCCATTTGAACCGCAAAGGTTAGCAACCCTTTTACCTCGAACATGTTCAAAAAGGTTCTTATGCTTTTTAAGTGAGGCAAGTGGATTTTCTAAAATCTGTCGTGCCTTTTCCTCAGGAGAACCATCTCGTTTATTCCAAAATTCATAAGCACGATACTCCCAAGCTTTTTTATTGATTTTACTTTGTTCATGCATTTCGTTTTTCCCCTCCCTTTTATTGCATGTATCAACCATACAATACCACATATTGGAACTACTCAGATCGTTAGCATCATTCGTGTGAAAACTAAATCGTACAGAGGGAGTAGAATAGGCTGCCGATCGTTGCCGGCAGCCCTATTAGTTGCGGTATAGTGTCCCTCAATCGGCTACTACGAATAAATCTCAACGTCACAACGTCCTACATTGTAGGTTACTTCTTTCTGCTCTGTCCAAAAAATCTGTAACCTAATGATGATGGCGTTTGAACGATGACTTTCTGCCTTTCCGTTAGCAAATCCAAAAGCTCTTGAGACCTGTTGAACGGTGCCCATGAAATCATCGCCGGTGAATATTTATAGAGCAAGGATCTCCGTTCGTGCGCCGCTTGCCAAGCAAATGTACCGTGTGTTAACGCTTCCGTGAAAATGAGCACGTCTCCGGCTTGTTGTGGAATATGGACAACAGGCCCGATTTCCGAATAATTTATATATTCAGTTGGTGTTCTGTAATTCGATTTATGGCTGCCGGGAATACAACAAAAACCACCGTCCTCCGGACCTATATCCGTAAGGGCATAGGAAACGACCGTCAGTCCGCTATACATTTTCCCATCTTGAAATGTATAATATTGACCCGGGTCATATGGAACTCCTCCCCCGTGAAGTCCAAGCGGGGGCGCTCCCTTTTGATGAATAATCGAATATTCATGATCCAGACGATATTCCTCACCCAGAATTTCAGTTAGATACGGTTCTGTTTTAGGATCGTCAATCAGATCTCGGAATGCTTGTTCTTCCCAAAGCATGAAGCTTTTGCGCTCCTCTGGCGCTAGGTCTGCTTTCTCATCGATAGCCTTGTTTAGTTTGGTTAGCTGCTCCGTGGTCAAGACATCTTTAATGACAATAAAACCTTGCAAATCAAATAAATATTTTTCTTTTTCATTCATACTATCCTGCCTCCTCCGTATCTTTTCATTCGATATTCACAACCGGCATGCGACCCATCGTCATGTTACGAACCTGCTGCCTCCTTAAAAAAGTAGTTTTCTTCAACTCACCCCAAATACTAGCAAAAACCATTAGTCGTAATACCAAGAAGCGTGTCGGCAGGCAATATTTCATACCAATAAAAGACCCGTTGTCAGTTAAACAAAAGATACTTCGAGAGAAATCCCTGTTGCGCAATCCTCCCTCTATGGAGAATCACTTTTCTCTTAAATACTCTCGGTTTCTTAGATTTTGACCGAGTGTTCTTCTTCGCAGGTAACAGACCATTGGAATGAAGTTGTAGATGAAGAAATTTATGGGGCT
>NZ_JBHSHY010000064.1:0-21674 GCF_042653205.1 Paenibacillus sp. GCM10023250
CCGTAAGCTTCCTTCAGATTCCGCCTCGCGGCGGACACCCTTGCTTTTGGCTAACGGTAGGCGTTCGCCAGCCCCCGTTCGGGACTTTCACCCTAGAGATGACGCCCATGCTGGGCGTACACGACAACAGCCTGCCCCATGGGGACAGGCTGTTGTTTTGTTATGAAGCCGGGGATCGAGCGGGATTCCTGCTCGATTGGTCCGTCTTGCGTCAGACCGTCGGCGAGCTTTCCAGCGCCGGCATCGGCTCTGGACGCGAGCACGTGCTTTCCATGACGTAGTGCTTCCCGTCGCGGGACGCATCGTGGAAGCCGTGCATCGCTTCGAGCACGTGGTACGCCATCGCGCCGTTCGCGCGGTGCGGTCCGCCCTCGCGGATGGCGCGCGCCATGTCGGCGACGCCAATGCCGCGATTATTATCGGTGTTGCCGTGAGTCAGCGCGATCTCTTCCCATTCGCCGCCTTGCTTGCGCAGCTTCACGGTGCCGCCGAACATGTTTGGATCCGGCACGAGCAAGGACCCCGCGCTGCCGTGTACTTCGATATTCGGCAGCGACGTGCCCGCCTTCGTGTCGAAGCTCGTGATGAGCGTGCCCACGGCGCCGCTCGCGAAGTCGAGGACACCCGCGATATGCGTCGGCGTCTCCACCTTCATGACTTTGCCGTGCTTCTTCTCGCTCGTTATGGTCCGTTCGGGGTACGAGATGACCGCCGAGCCCGTCACGCGCCGGATCGGTCCCAGCAGCGTGATGAACGCGGTCAAATAATACGGCCCCATATCGAACATCGGGCCGCCGCCGACTTCATAGAAAAACTCCGGATCCGGGTGCCAGCCTTCCGGCCCGCCGCCCATCATGAAGCCGGATATCGAAATCGGCTGTCCGATCGCGCCGTCGTCTATCAGCTTGCGGCAGGTTTGGATTCCGCCGCCGAGGAACGTCTCCGGTGCGCTCGCGACGCGAAGCCCTTTCGCTTCCGCCAGCTCCAGCACTTTGCGGCCTTCCTCGCGGGTCACGGCGAGCGGCTTCTCGACGTAGACGTGCTTGTCCGCTTCCAGCGCCTGCAAGCAGACCGCGGCGTGCGCCTTCGGGAACGTCAGGTTGACGATGACCTCGATCTCGGGATCGGACATGATCTCGTCCACCGTATACGCTTTGGCCAGGCCGAATTCCTCGGCACGCATCTTCGCGCGCGCCAAATCGATATCGGCTGCCGCGACAAGGTCGATCTCGGGATAGTTCTTCAGGTTCGTAAAGTAAATCTGGCTGATGTTGCCGCAGCCGACAACGCCTACTTTCACTGGCTTCATTCGTCGCATGCTCCTCTGTTATCGCCGCGCCGGACAGGTCGTGCTGCCGCTGCCGGCGCGGCCGTATCGTGTTCGTTCGCAGCTGTCTCTTGTTCCAGGACGCGGGCCGCAGCTTTCGCCCGGGGCCCGTACGAGGAACAGCCCGCCCTTGCGGACAGGCCGTTGCCTACTTAGCAGTATACGCGATTCGGATCGTTATTTCGACTGCGTCTCCAGCGCCGGCATCGGCTCCGGACGCGAGCAGGTGCTTTCCATGACGTAATGCTTGCCGTCACGGGACGCGTCGTGAATGCCGTGCATCGCCTCCAGCACATGGTAGGCCATTTCGCCGTTCGCGCGGTGCTGGCCGCCCTCGCGGATCGCGCGCGCCATATCGGCAACGCCGATGCCGCGGTTATTGTCCGTATACCCGTGCGTCAGCTCGATCTCTTCCCAGTCGCCCCCCGCGCGGCGCAGCTTGACGGTGCCGCCGAAGCCGTTCGGATCCGGCACGAGGAGCGAGCCGGCGCTGCCGTGCACCTCGATGTTCGGCAGGGACGTGCCCCCCTTGGCGTCGAAACTCGTGATCAGCGTCGCGATCAGGCCGTTCTCGAAATCCAGCACGCCGCTGATGTTCGTCGGCGTTTCGACGACGATCGTTTTGCCGCGCTTCTTCTCGCTCGTGATCGTCCGCTCCGGATACGAGATCCGCGCGGAGCCCGTCACGCGGGCGATCGGGCCGAACAACGTCACGAATGCCGTCAGGTAGTACGGCCCCATGTCGAACATCGGGCCGCCGCCGATTTCGTAGTAGAACTCCGGATCCGGATGCCAGCTCTCGTGGCCGCCGCCGATCATGAAGCCCGTCGCCGATACCGGCTGGCCGATCGCGCCGTCGTCGATCAGCTTGCGGCATGTCTGGATGCCGCCGCCGAGGAACGTTTCCGGCGCGCTCGCGACGCGGAGGCCTTTGGCGGCCGCCAGCTCCAGCACCTGCTTGCCTTCCTCGCGCGTCACCACGATCGGCTTCTCGACGTAGACGTGCTTGCCCGCTTCGAGCGCCTGCAGGCAGACGGACGCGTGCGCCTTCGGAATCGTCAGGTTGACGACGATTTCGATCTCGGGATCCGCGAGCAGCTGCTCGACCGTGTACGCATGGGGCACGCCGTATTCCGCCGCGCGCTCCTTCGCGCGCTCGATATCGATGTCGGCCGCCGCGACGAGCTCGACCTCGGGGTATTTCTTCAAATTCGCGAAATAAATCCGGCTGATGTTGCCGCAGCCGATAATGCCGACTTTAACTGGCTTCATGAGTAATATGCCTCCCTGCTGGAATCCTTATGATCTTCGTTCGTTCAGCGTGCCGCCCACAGAAACCCGCGGCGCATGAGCTCGAGCGTCTGCGGCATAGCGACGATGTTCGCCTGATGGCCGAGCGAATTGTAGTAGACCCGCCCTTGTCCCCATGTTTTCGTCCAGACGACCGGCATTTTGACGTCGCCGAAGTTGGTCGTCGCATGGACCTTGACCGCCGGATCGACGTGCATGTAATACTGCTCGGAGACGACTTCGAAATCGCCGATGCCGCTCGTCAGCGGATCGTTCGCGTCGGTCATGTTGACGTCGTAGCGGACGCCGTCGTTGCCCGGATGCGCCACCCACTGGCCGCCGACCATGAACTGAAAGTCCGTCTCGTTGCGGAACGAGTCGCCCATGCCGCCGTGGCAGCCCGCGATGCCGCAGCCCGCGTGCACCGTATCGAGCAGCGGACGCAGCTGCTCCTGCTTGATCTGACCCATCGTCCATACCGGCACGATCAGGTCGAGCCCCGCCATCAGTTCCTTGTCCGCGAACGCGTCGAGCGTATCGGAGACCGTCACGTCGAACCCTTCCTCGCGCAGCAGGCCCGTGAAAATTTCCCCGACTTCCTTCGGCTGATGGCCGTCCCATCCGCCCCATACGATAAGCGCTTTTTTCATCGTTCAAAATCCTTCCTCTGTCGCGTATTCATTCGCTGTCTATGGCCATGTCGGCCACAGGCGTTCGTCCCGTCATGCGTTCCTTCCGATCAACCGGCGGCGAACCGGCCGCTCAGCGCAGCTCCGAAATCGCGACCCAACGGCGCTCCGCGATCGACTTGTCGACCGCTTCCAGCACGGCCTGGCATTCCACGCCGTCCGCGAAGTTCGGCACCGGCTGGCGGTCTTCCGTGATCGCATTCATGAATTCGACCATCTCGTGCGTGAACGTGTGCTCGTAGCCGATCGTGTGGCCCGGCGGCCACCAGTTCTGGCTGTACGCATGGGCACCGTCCGTCGCCAGCACGCGGCGGAAGCCTTGCACGTCGTCGGCGTCGTCCGAGAAGAATACCTGCAGCTCGTTCACCCGCTCGAAGTCGAATTTGATGCTGCCCTTGCTGCCGTTGATCTCGAACGAGTTCGTGCAGCGGTGACCCGGCGCGAAGCGCGTCGCCTCGATGCTGCCGAGGGCGCCGTTGTCGAAGCGCGCGAGGAACAGCGTCGCATCGTCGACCGTTACCTGGCCCTTCGGTGCGTCCGCGTCGGCTTTCGCGGTGAGCCCGCCGGTCGTCGCCGTCAGGAGCGGACGCTCCTTGACGAACGTTTCGCTCATGCCGATGACTTCATGGAACTCGCCGACGAGGAACCGGGCCATGTCGATGACATGCGCGCCCAGGTCGCCGTGGGCGCCGGAGCCCGCGATATCCTTCTGCAGGCGCCAGACGAGCGGAAATTCCGGATCGACGATCCAATCCTGCAGGAAGAAGCCGCGGAAATGATAAATCTTGCCGATGCGACCTTCCTCGATCAGCTTCTTCGCCAGCTGTACGGCCGGCGCGAACCGGTAATTGAAGCCGACCATGTGCTTGACGCCGGCCTTCTCGGCGGCTTTCAGCATCTCGACGGAATCCGCCAGGTTGAGCGCCAGCGGCTTCTCGCAAAAAATATGCTTGCCCGCTTCCGCCGCGGCGATCGCGATTTCCTTATGCGCGTCGCTCGGCGCATTAATGTCGACGACGTCGATGTCGTCGCGGGTGACCAGGCTGCGCCAATCCGTCTCGGCGCTCTCCCAGCCGAACTGCGTGCGGGACTGCTCTACGCCGGCGGCGTCACGGCCGCAAATCGCGACCATCCGCGGACGCGTCACGTCCGGGAAGAACATCGGCAGCGCGCGATACGCGTTGCTGTGCGCCTTCCCCATGAATTTGTAACCGATCATCCCTACTCGAATGCTGCTCATCGTACGATTCCACCTCTCCGCATGATTGGGTTTGGGTTCAATAGAATAGCTTCAAGATCTTCAGGCTCAGGTCGTGCCTTCGGGCATGGAGGAAGCGCGTTCAATCAGCTCGACGGGCAGCTTGACTTCGAACGGAACGGCGTCCTCGGGGTTCGCGACGGCGTCGAGCAGCCGCTCGGCGGCTTCGCGGCCGATGCCGAAGAACGGCACGCGAATGGAGGACAGCGGCGGGTCCGTCATGCGCACGATGTCGGAATCGTCGCAGCCGATCAGCGCGAGCTCGCCGCCGACCCGGATGCCGAGCTCCTTCAGACCTTGCAGGAGGCCGATCGCCATGCGGTCGTTCGCCGCGATCACGGCGTCCAGCCGGCCCGCCCGCACAAGGTCTGCAACCGCTTTCGCTTGCAGGTAACCGGTCTTGCGGCTGTAGTTGCCGAGCAGCACCCGCTCCGGCTCGTACGCGAGGCCGGCTTCCGCCAGCGCCTCCCGGTAGGCGTCCAACCGGTCCCGGCTGTTGGAATAGACCGCCGGCCCGTTCAGAAACACGATCTGCCGGCGTCCCTGCGCCAAGAGATGACGAACCGCTTCGCGCATTCCCGCGCCTTGGTCGGCATCCACGGAATTGTAGGCTTCGCCGCCGAAACGCTGGTTGACGAGGCAGAAGGGATAGTTCCCTTCCTTTAGCTCCGCCAGCGCCTCTCGCTCGGACGGCACGTCCTGCGCCCCGATGAGGATGCAGCCGTCGATCTTCTGCGTCCGGAACAGGGTGGCGTAATCCCGCGGCTCCTCCGGCTCGCGGAACAGCAGCAGCAGATCGTACCCGCGCCGTTTGGCGGCGATCCCGATCCCGCTCAGCACCTCGGAGAAATAATACGTCGAGAACAGGTTGACCTTCGGCAGCATCGGAAGAATGACGCCCAGATTGCCGCTTCTGCGCAGCGCGAACCGCTGCGCAAGCGCGTTCGGCACGTAATTCAACCGTTGTGCTGCGTCCAGCACCCGTTTCGCCGTTTCCTGCTTGACCGACCCGACGCCGCTAAGCACGCGCGAAACCGTCGCCTCCGAAACGCCGGCAAGCTCAGCGACTTTTTTACGGATAGGTCCTCGCTCCCGTTCTACATCAGTCTAGAATGTACACGCGTACATTTTCTCACGGCATCACCCGGTTGTCAACGGCGAATCGCGTCGAATGCGGAAAAGAATGGGGGTCCTTCCGTCCTAGCGGCTCAAGCTCCGTACTGCCGGTCAACCGGCTCAGCGCAGCGAAAAAAGCCCCGCAATCCGGCTTCTGCCGAACGCGGGGCCCTGCTTGGTATTAGGGCGCCATCTCCAAAAACTTGGAGGTGGGGTTCTTCTCCATGGCGGTGCGCATCGCGTATTCGTTCTCGAACAGCGCGACGTAATTATCCTTTTTGTCTTTCACGAGGGTCGAGTTGATCCGGTACTTGGACGGGTCGATTTTGTCATCGACGATCCAGCGCGCGAATTGGAACGGCATCCGGTGCAGCATGATGTCGACGCCGTATTCCGCGCGCATCCGGTGCTCGAACACCTCGAACTGCAGCTGGCCGACGACGCCGAGAATCGTTTCGTCGAAATTGCCGGTGGAATGGAACACCTGCACGGTACCTTCCTCCGTCAGCTGGTCGATGCCTTTCTGGTACTGCTTATGCTTCAGCGCGTTCTTGACGGTCACCTTCGCGAACAGTTCCGGCGAGAACGTCGGCAGCTCGTCGAACACGACGTTGCCGCCCTGCGCGAGCGAATCGCCGATCCGGAAGATGCCGGGATCGAACAGGCCGATGATGTCGCCGGGATACGCGTTCTCGACGATGTCCCGGTCCTGGGCCAGAAACTGCTGCGGCTGCGACAGCTTGATGTCTTTGCCGTTGCGCACGTGGCGCACGCTCATGCCGCGTTCGAAGCGGCCGGAACAGATCCGCAGGAACGCGATCCGGTCGCGGTGCGCCGGGTTCATGTTCGCCTGGATCTTGAACACGTAGCCGGAGAACTTCTCGCTCATCGGGTCGACCAGGCCGGACGTGCTTTTGCGCGGCGTCGGCGCCGGTGCCAGCTGCAGGAAGTTCTCGAGGAACGTCTGCACGCCGAAGTTGTTGACGGCGCTGCCGAAGAAGAGCGGCGTCAGCTCGCCCGCGCGCACCTTCTCGTAGTCGAACGGGTCGCCGGCCACGTCCAGCAGCTCCAGGTCCGCGATCAGCTGGTCGGTCAGATAATCGCCGGCCATCTCGCGAATATGCGGATCATGATAGTCCGCGACCTTCTGTACCTCGATGGTGGAATGGTCGTTGCCGCGGAACAGCTCGACCTGGTTCTTCATTCGGTCGTAGACACCGCACAGCTCGCGGCCCATGCCGATCGGCCAGTTCATCGGAACTGCCCGGATGCCGAGGACGCGCTCCAGCTCCTCCATCAGCTCGAACGGGTTCTGGCCTTCGCGGTCCAGCTTGTTAATGAAGGTGAAGATCGGAATGCCGCGCTTGCTGCACACCTGGAACAGCTTGATCGTCTGCGCCTCGACGCCCTTCGCGACGTCGATCAGCATGACCGCGCTGTCCGCGGCCGTCAGCGTCCGGTACGTGTCTTCGCTGAAGTCCTGGTGGCCCGGCGTATCCAAAATGTTGACGCGATGTCCGCTGTAATCGAACTGCATGACGGACGACGTGACGGAGATGCCGCGCTGCTTCTCGATCTCCATCCAGTCGCTCGTCGCGTGGCGGCTTGCTTTGCGCGCCTTGACGGAGCCCGCTTCTCGGATTGCGCCCCCGAACAGGAGGAGCTTCTCCGTCAGCGTCGTTTTCCCCGCATCGGGGTGAGAAATAATGGCGAACGTGCGCCGTTTCTCGACTTCCTGCTTGATTTCGTCCGTAATCGTTTTGCTCATGTCTGTTCCCTTCGTCCCTTTAAATGCCGCCGATCAGAAACGCTCGCGCCGGCGCCGCTTCGATGCCGGCCAGCTTGAGCGGCGCGACGACCATGAAGTAGCTGCCGGCCGCGACGTCCCTCAGACGCAACCCTTCCACGACCACGATGTTGTTGCGGAACAGCGCGCGGTGCGTCGGATGCCCGATTTGGCCCCGCTCGATGCCCAGCGCGTCCGTGCCGACGCCGCGGACGCCGAGCTCGATCAGGTACCGCGCTCCGTCCTCCCGCAAATACGCGAAATCCGGCTCGAACGAATCCGAACGGGAATTCCGCGTCTTCATCAGCACCCAATCGTTGCGCTGCAGCCCGAGCGGCTCCAGGTCGTCCCGCGTGACGGCTTCCGCGCAATGCGTCAGGTCCGCCACGCGGGCCATGCCCACGAGCTGCTCCAGGCCGATCGTCTCGATCGCGTCGCCGTCCTTCAGCATATGCAGCGGCGCGTTCACGTGCGTGCCGGCATGCGAATCCAGGTCCAGACGAGATTCGTAGACGGCTTCCCCGCCTTCGTGGCAGGTCACGTTCGTGATCTTCGGCATTTTCGATTCTTTGTTTTTGTACACCGGCATTGCCGGTCCGATCGTCATCGAGATATCGTAGATCCTAAACATCGCCGCATCCTCAGGGGCTCATCGCCGCGCAAGACGACGGCCCGTTCACTTCGGCCCGCCGGAGATCCAGATGACGTTGTCCTCCGCCTGCCCGTTGACCGGCCACCAATGGAAGCCGTCCTCGGCCAGCAGCTGCTCGACACGCGCAGGCCCCCACGAGCCCGCGGGGTACAATTCGAGCTCCGGGCTGTTGCCGCGCCACGCTTCGGCGATGCGGTCCACGAATGCCCAAGCCTCCGCCACCTCGTCCCAGCGCGTGAAGTACGTCGACTCCCCGCGGCCCGCGTCGTGCAGCAGGCGCTCGTACGCTTCGGGCGTATTGATGCCGATCATGCAGCTTTGGCAGAATTCCATCGAGACCGGCTGCACGACGTTGTCGACGCCCGGCTTTTTCGCGTTGATTTTAATGTAGATGCCTTCCATCGGGTTCACGCGGATGACCAGCAGGTTCGGCGCCAAATCGTGACGCTGCGCGAACAGCATGTTGTCCGGCACGTTTTTGAATTCGACGACGACTTCGGTCGTCTTAACCGGCAGCCGCTTGCCCGTCCGGATGTAGAACGGCACGCCCGCCCAGCGGAAATTGTCCAGGTAGACGCGCGCCGCGAAATACGTCTCGGTCTCCGACTGGGGATTCACGGAATCTTCATCGCGGTAGGCGCTGAGCGGCTTGCCGTTCAGCTCGCCGCCGGCGTACTGGCCGCGGATGACGTTCGCCTTCACTTCCTCCGCCGAAGCGAACGGACGCAGCGAACGAAGCGCCTTGACCTTCTCGTCGCGGAGGTCCTCCGGATGCAGCCGGCTCGGCGGCTCCATCGCGATCATCGCCAGCATCTGCATCATGTGGTTCTGCACCATGTCGCGCAGGGCGCCGGACTTGTCGTAATAGCCGCCGCGCTCCTCGACGCCGACCGTCTCGGACAGCGTGATCTGCACGTTAGCGATATGCTTATTGTTCCAGAGCGGCTCGAAGAAGGCGTTGGCGAAGCGCAGCACCTGAATGTTCTGCACCATCTCCTTGCCCAGGTAGTGGTCGATCCGGTAGATCTCCTCTTCCTTGAACACTTGGCTCAGCTGCGCGTTCAGCTTGCGCGCCGATTCCAGGTCGTAGCCGAACGGCTTCTCGATGACGAGCCGGTTCCAGCCCTTGGATTCCAGCATGCCGCCGTCGCGCAGGTTGAACGACACCGGCCCGAACAGCTCGGGCGCGAGCGCCAGGTAGAACAGACGGTTGCCCGGAATGTCGAACTTGGCGTCCAGCTCCCCCGTCAGGCGGGCCAGCTCGCGGAACCCGTCGACGTTATTGATGTCCAGCGACATGTAGACGAAATGCGAGGCGAACCGCTCCCACTGCTGCGAATCGTCCGCTTTGTACCGGCAAAATTCGCCGATCGACTTCAGCAGGTCCGCGCGGAATTGCTCGTTCGTCCGGGGCCGGCGGGCGAGGCCGACGACGGCGAAGTCTTCGGCCAGCTTGCCTTCCTTGTACAGGCTGAACAGCGCGGGAAACAGCTTGCGGCGCGCCAGATCGCCGGTCGCACCGAACAAATAATATACCGCACCTTCGGCGGCGATGGAATCTTGTTTGTTCACGTCGGTCATGTCCCTCATTCTTTCTATGTATTTTTTTGGCACCACTGACACGCTCGTTTTAATGTAGTTTAGCATAACGGGCGTGGAGAAGCTATTCATCCCGGGCGAAACCCATCATGCCCGCCTGGTAATGCCTCACTTAGCTTGCATCGTATAATCCCCGGTTATGAGCGGAACCCCAATAATTAATTCCGGCCCCGTTCCGGACGCGCCGCGCGACTCCGCGATCTGCAGGTTGACCGGCTTCGAGCCGCTCAGCACCCGGCTTCCGAGCGCCCCGCTGAAGTACGTCAAGCTGCTCGTGTTCTCATCCTCGTAGGCTTCCGTTTCCTTCGCCTCCGCCGCCTCCGCGACACGCGCGCCCGCTCCTTCCGCCGCGGGGCGGCCCCTGACGGTTAACCCTCCGCGAAGCTGCAGGCCCGAGGCGTCCAGCATCGCCTTGTCCACCCTGGCGATCCCTGCCCCGATGACGCCGCGATCCGCTTGCCGCGCCGCATCGAGCAGCAGCACGATGTCATAGAGGGGGGCTTCCGGACGCGCTCCGTCCTTGGCCGGACGCGAGCGCACCCACAGAGTCAGCTTGTAGTCGGGATAATCGGACGCCACGACGTCGACCGGCGCGCCGCCCGCGTCCAACCGGCCGTTCAGCTTGAAGCCCAGCGCCGAGGCGAACGCGTTTGCCGTCTTGAGGCCGGCGGATCCGTCCCAGCGGAACGACCACGCGGCCTCGTCCGCACCGCCCGCGTAGGCCCCGTCGCTCCAGCGCCACACCGTCTCGAAATCCGCCCGCAGCGGTCCGGACGCGTCGCCGCCGTCTTTCCCGCGCAGGATCGCCCACGCGGCGGCCGCGGCGAGCACGAGAAGCGCGGCGAGCACGCCGATTGGCGGGCGCGAGCCGCGCTTCGTTTTCCGGATGGGGACAGGCGTCACGGACCGTACTGCCATCGAGGATCCACTCCTTGCGCCCTTTCAATTGCCGGGCGATCTGGGTAAATATCCATACGCAACCGCCTCTGGGTGAATACACTGTCACAGGTCTACCTAGGGGAGGTGTCAACTAACCGATGGAACAAATTTATCCGCTTCACGAGGAGAACATCAAGCGTTTCTGCGGCATGCCCGTCTGCGTGGTGACGAATGAAGGACAGCGCCATGTCGGCATCCTGACCAGCTGCCGCGACGGACGAATCATGCTGAACGAGCGCCCCGCGGCTGCCGACGGCCAACTCGGCGGACACGCGACCTCGGCCGCCCAGAAAGGCAAACTAACGAATCAGAAGAGCAAGAAAGCGAAAAAGGGGAAAGCCGCCGTCGAGTCCAAGACGACGGGCGCCGCGCAGACGCAGGCCTATTATCCTTACGATCCGTACGGCTACTATGGCGACTGGTACGGAGGCTTCGGTTTCGGCGCCGAAGTGCTCGCGTTCGATTTGGCCGCTCTCGCCTTCTTGTTCCTGCTCATCTGAACCAAACTTCGCGCCGCCCGAGCCTGCCGCAGCGGACTCGGGCATTCTCATGGGCGTGGCTTGTCCGCCCGGACGCTTGCACGAAAAGCTGGTGGTGCTTGAAACATAATGGATCATGCGGTAAGGGGGAGCCGAAAGAGCTGTGCGGATGACTCGTAGCCGAGCCGTATCTCAGGAGAAAATTCTCGTAACTACCTAGTGCGGTTACCGGATGATCTGCTATGTTTAGCATAGCATAATCCCTAGCCGGAGGCGATGTCCGTGGTGATGCCGTACGAAGTTCCGCCCGTCAGCGAGGCCGTTCGCACGCGCGACGAGCCGTTTGACCCGCTGGAGCGATACGCGATGTATCCGCATCCGTTCGAGGAAGATTATCCGTTTCGCAGAAGAGAAGGGGTCAAGACCGCATCCGCAAAACGAGCGACGCCGGCCGGTCTCCTGGACTTACCGGCCGCTTTGCCGCGCGGCGCCGGGGCGGCGCTGCGCGCGGCCGCCGAGCAGGCCGCCGCGTGGCTGTGTGATGCCGGGGAGCTCCGTGCGGCGCTGGAGGCGCTGACGGAGCGGCTCACGTCGCCGCCGTCTAACCGTGTGCTGCTGACGGAGCTAGGCGGCGTCCTGGATCTGGAGCAGGCCGCGCCCTTCGGCTCCCGCGTCGACGTCCGGGTCGAGCGCGATCTCGGGCCGCTGACGGATCAGCTGCGGCGTGTGGCTGCCCGTGTCAATGCGCTGCGCGAGCTGCACGTCCGCGCCGGCGGCGCCCTTCGTCCGGAGCCGATGCGGCGGATCGAGGACGCGCTCGCGCAGCCCGGCGCCGAGGCGGCCGGTTTCCGGCGCTCGTCCGCCGGCGCTTGGCAGGTCGATGAAGGCGAGCTGCGGGCGTCGTTCGGAGCGCCGGAGCTTGCGGAGAGCCGGCGGTGCTTCGCCGGACCGGGCGGTTTCGCCTCCGCGCTGGCGGACGAGATCGACGCATGGCGGCGTCGGCCGCTCAGCGCGCTAATTGATCTGAACGGCTGCTCGTTTCACGCCTTAGCCCAATATGGCGCGGACGCCGCGCCGCGTTCCCAGCCGGGGCTGCGCGGCTTTCGCGTCGATGCCGCGCTGTAACGCTAGAGCAGAATGACGTCGACGACGTCGCCTTCCGCGGCGCCTGACGCGCCCGGCTTCAGGCGGATCAGCCCGTCGGCGGCCGGGATGGACGCCAGCATGCTCGATTTGCCGAACGCGAGCGGATCGGCGTACTGCACGCCGCTCTCGGTACGGATCCGCGCCCGCACGAATCGCTCGTGCGGGCTTCCCTTCGCGAAGCCGCCGACGAGCCTGGCTGTCGCCTGCTTCGGCCGCGCCAGCTCCGGCGATGCCCCTTGCAGGCGGGCGATCGCGGGGCGCGCGAACAGCTCGAAGCCGACGAAGCAGGCGCCGGGGTTGCCCGACAAGGCGACGAGCAGCTTGCCGGAGACGATCGCGGCCGACGTCGGCGCGCCCGGGCGCATCGCCGCTTTGTTGAACAGCAGCCGGCTGTCCGGCGGCAGCTGCGAACCCGGCGCTTCTCCGTCCGCCGTCGCCTCCCCAATGCCGCGCAGCAGCGCCGCCATCACATCGTAATCCCCGACCGACACGCCGCCGGTCGTGATCAGCATGTCGCACGAAGCCAGCGCGTCCGCGACGGCCCGCGCCGCCGCATCGGGCTCGTCCGGCACGCGGCCGAGCATCGCCGGCACGCCGCCGGCTTGCGCGATCAGCGCGGCGACCATCGCGCTGTTGCTGTCGCGGATGCGCCCCGGCGCCAGCGGCGCCTCCACCGGCAGCAGCTCCGCGCCGGTCGCGAGGACCGCGACGCGCGGCCGCGCATATACCGGCACGGCGGCATAGCCGAACGTGCCGAGCAAGGCCACGTGGCCCGGCCGCAGCAGCTCGCCGGGCGCCGCGATCGCGCTCCCGCGGCGGAACTCCTCGCCCTGCGGCGCGACGTTCTGGCCGGGCCGGGCGGCGCTCTTCACCCGCACCGCCGCATGCCCGTCCAGACGGGCATCCGCCGTCTGCTCCAGCATGACGACGGCGTCCGCCCCCGGGGGCACCGCGCCGCCCGTCATGATGCGGACGGCCGTGCCCGGCGCCACGTCCGCCGAGGCGAGCTCGCCCGCGGCGACGGCGCCCACGACGCGCAGCGTCGCCGGCAAGCCCGGCGACGCCAGCGCCGTATCCGCGCTGCGGACGGCGAATCCGTCCAGTCCGGCCCGCGCGAAAGGCGGCCAGTCCGTCGTCGCGGCCACCGCCTCCGCCAGCCGCCTTCCCCCGGCCTCCCACAGCGGCACGGTTTCCCGCCGCCCCGGGACGGCCGCCGCGATAACCAGCTCCATCGCGTCGTCTACTTTCACGGCGCGCCTGCGAAACCGCGCCTCCTCCTGCCTCTCGTTCATGCGACCTCCGCTGCGTCCATCCGCCCGATTTTTCGTTTCCCAACCTTTACACGATCCTCGCGGGTGCTTATCATGTTCTTATCATTGTAGCAGAATCCGGCCGGGCCGTGGATACGCTTAATCAACCTTCCCGCAGGTGGGCGATGCGCCGGCCTCATCGGATCCAGAAAGGAGTTGCTCGCATGCTCGACCCTATTCCCGGCCGGACGCCGGCGGACCATGCTCCGTTCGTGCTCCAGCTCGTCGGGTACAAGAACAGCGGCAAAACGACGCTGACCGCCAAGCTCGTCGCGCGCCTCAAGCAAGCGGGCTGCCGCGTCGGCACCGTGAAGCACGACGCCCATGAGTTCGACATGGACCGGCCGGGCACAGACACATGGAAGCACCAAGCCGCCGGCGCGGACATGACCGCGATCAGCTCCGCCTCCGGCAGCGCGATTCTAAGCCAAGGCCCCGAACCCCTGTCCGTGCTCCTAGCGCATATGCGACATTTGGACGTCGTGCTGGTCGAAGGGTTCAAGCAGGCCGAGCATCCCAAGCTCATCCTGCTGCGCACGCCGGCGGACGAGGAACTGCTTCGGCTCGCGAATCCGCTGCTGGCCGTCGTCTGGCCGGAAGCGGCCGCCCTGAAGCCGGCGATCGCCATCCCCGTCTACGACCTCGCGGAGGACGACGCTATCGCGCAAGCCGTCTTCGCGCGGCTCCCTGCCCGCGAACGCTAAAAAGGCCCGAAAACAGCTCACGTTCGTCCGTGCGCTCCTTTCGGGCCCTTTCCCTGCGCCTGCTGCCGGTCGCCGCCGCAGCCGAACCGTATGCGCCATCCGCCTACAGCCTCGATCATCGAGCTGCCGGCGGCCTCATATCCCTGCCTGCGGCCAATCGCGATGTACCGCTGCTCACCGGGCCGCTCCTGCGGTCTTCCTTACTCCGCCAACCCGTGCTTATGCGCGTAGATCGCCGCCTGCGTCCGATCCTCCACGCCCAGCTTCGCGAAAATATTCGTCACGTGGAACTTGACCGTCTTGATGCCGATGAACAGCTCATCCGCGATTTCCTGGTTGGACAAGCCACGGCCCACGCACTTGAGCACGTCCATTTCGCGCTCGGTCAACTGGTCGTGCAGCGGCTTCGCGTTGTCCGGCTTCGGCTGGCGGAACCGGTTCATCATTTTCGCCGCCACCTGCGATTCCAGCACGGACTGCCCGCGGGACGCGGCGCGGATCGCTTCGGCGATTTCGCTCGCACGCGACGTTTTCAGCAGGTAGCTGAACGCCCCCGCCTCGATCACCGGATACATTTTTCCGTCGTCCAAGTAGCTCGTCAGGACGATGACCTTGCAGTCCGGATACAGCTCCAGCAGCCGCCGGGTCGTCTCCACGCCGTCCATGCCCTCCATCACGAGATCCATCAGCACGACGTCCGGCCGGTACGCCTGCGCGAGGCGAATGCCTTCCTGGCCGTTGCTCGCTTCCCCGACGACCTCGATGCCTTCCTCCGTATTCAATACGGCCGCCAGCCCGATCCGCACCATCTCGTGATCGTCGACCAACAAAACCTTAATAGGCTGTTCGATGCTGTCCATTCGTTCGATCGCTTCCATTCGGTGATATTCCTCCTCCATCCGGTGCAGCCGACGGCACCCAAATATCGATGACCACTCCATTGCCGGGCGACGTGATGAGCTTCATGGAACCGCCCAGTTCGTTCACCCGTTCTTCCATCGTAAGCAAGCCGTACGACGTCTGCTTCTTCTCCTCGGCGTGGAACCCGACGCCGTTGTCCTGCACCGTCAACCGCACGTAAGCCCCCGCCTGCTGCAAGTAAATGTTCAGCTGGTCTGCCTTGGAATGCCGCAGCGAATTGGACATCGCCTCCTGGGCGATCCGGAACAAATGATCCTCAGCCTCGGCCCCGAGCTTCACGGCCACATCCGCCTCCAGCGTAATGGCCATCGGCACTTTCTGCTTCAGCTCGTCCACGAGTCCGTGCAGCGCCTGGCTGAGATGCTTCCCGTCCAGATGGACCGGCCGCAGATGCAGCAGCAGCGCGCGCATTTCCGACTGCGCCACGGATGCCATCTCTTCGATGAGCTGGACCTGCCGCTTAGCGCGTTCCCAGTCCTTCTCGAGCGTGCGGCTGACCGCCGTCGCCGTCATGGAGATAGCGAACAGCTGCTGGCTGACGGCATCGTGCAGCTCGCGCGCGAGGCGCTGCCGCTCCTCGATGACCGCCGTGAACCGGACTTGCTCCGTCCAAGCCTCATCCTCGGCGGACATCGCGTCTTCCGCATCGTCATCACTCACTTCGGCCGGGAGCGTCACGCGCTGGCGTTTGCGGCGCTGCTGCTCTGCCAACCGTTTCAACGCCGCGCGGAGCTTCATCCCCTGTAGATAACTATACACCGCCGCGAGCACGAGCG
Organism: Paenibacillus sp. GCM10023250; assembly: GCF_042653205.1. Lineage (NCBI taxonomy): Bacteria > Bacillati > Bacillota > Bacilli > Caryophanales > Paenibacillaceae > Paenibacillus > Paenibacillus sp. GCM10023250. The sequence goes on from NZ_JBHSHY010000064.1 coordinate 15,993, forward strand.
CAGCCGCGATGACCGATAATCCGATCAAGGCCGCCTTGCTCTGCAGCGCGAACAGCTTCACGTATCCGGTACCCTGCAGCACCAGCACGCTTAAGCCCAAAATCACGAACAGCCAAAGCACGGTTTCCGCCGCGTTCTTCCGTTTCGCTTCAGCCGGGATTTGCGGACTCGGACCTTGGCCGCGAAATCCGACCGGCGTGCCGCTAAGCTTAACGGGCGCGGCCGGCATGTCGTTCCGTTCTTGCGCCTCGCCGCGTTCCGGTTCGGGCGTTCGTTCGCTCACGGCTGTTCCTCCTCCCTATGTATGAACGCGCGAAAATATGCCAGTGGCCGATGCCGGTGAAGCGCATCGACCAAGGCACATCGCATCGATTTATTCGTGCCGCGTTATTCGGCGGACGGCGGGTTCAGCCGGTTTTTGAGCGCCTGCAGCTGCTCTTCCACCTTCAGTTGCTTCGAAGGATCGACCGGTGCCGCGGATGCCGGGCGGTTGTAGGAGTTGAAAGGCACGCGCATGACGTCCGCCTCCGCCTCCATTTGCATGATTTTCTCTTCCATCCGACCGAAGCCGCGCGACGCGTTGCCGCTTTCGATCGTATGCACCGCCGTGACTTGCGCCATTTGCTTTTTCGCCTTTGCCATTTGGGCGCGGGCGGCAAGCTCGTTGCGTTTGTTGCGGAGCTGGTAGTACTCGTCTTTCATGCCGTGCAGCTGACCCATCAGCTCTTCGGCTTGCGCCTTGGCATTCGCGTGCAGCTCCGTGAATTCGGCCGTCTTCTGATCGAAGAAGAGCTTCTCTTCCAGCAGTTTGCGCGCCAGCTCTTCCTGTCCCGAACGGAGCGCCGTCTCGGCTTTCGCCTCGCGGTCCACGCCGCCTCTCGTCGCCTCTTCCAACCGCTGCAGCATGCGGCGCTCGTTGGCCATTTGCTTCGCGACCGTCAGTTCCGCCGCGTGGATCTCAGCCTCCATATCGCGCAGGTACTGATTCAGCATGACGACCGGATCTTCCATTTTATCGAGCAGCTCGTGAATGGACGCTTTCGTCATATCTTTCATCCGTTTGAAAATACTCATTGTTAAACATCTCCCTTCTCGTGTTTAGCCAGTTTTGCGCGCAGCTCTTCGATTTCCTTCTTCAATGCGCGTTTCTCCAGGTCTTCCATCATGGCATCGATATTGGAAGGCGGGGTCGCTTGCGTTTGCGCGGGAGGCTTCTGCCAGCTCGGGCCGGACGCGCCGTCGAACGAATTGCCATAGGTGCTGCCCGGGCCGTAGGGGTTGTGCCCGCCGAAGTGATTACCGCCGAAATGGCCGTTGTGATGATTGTTGCTCCAGCCGCCGCCGAAGCCGCCGGGACCGGGACCGTATCCGCCGCCGAAATCGTAAGGGTTTTTCGGTACGACCAGTCCGGCCAAAACGTATACCACGATCAATGCGCCGCTCGTAAAGACCGTGACGACGATCAGGAGAATCCGAACGAGCGTCGCATCCACGTTCAGCATCTCGGCGAGCCCGCCGCAGAGGCCGAACAGCTTCTTGTCGCGTCGCGATCGATACAGCTTCTTCATTGCGATTTCCATCCTTCCTGCTGCAGTTTCCGCTTCAATTGCTCCATTTCGCGTTCGATGCTGGATTGCAGCGTTTGTCCCGCTCCGCTCACCCATTCTTGCCCGGCTTTGCGGAGGTCGCGCAGACTGCGCGCTTCGAGCTCCATATCGCTCAGGCGGTCATCCAGCCGGCGGAAGATGCCGGCTGACTGCTGACCCGGCGCATTGTTGAACACGCCGCCCTGGGCGTAGCGTTCGTTCAGCCGCTGCTGCAGACGGAGCGACTCCATCCGTGCCGCGAAATACTCCCGCTTATCGTACACGCTTTGATATTCGCTGCGCAGCTCCCGAAGCTGTTCTTCCAGCTCTTTGACGCTTTGCGCCGCTTGTTCGTAGAGCTCCCGGTATTGCGTGGCGCGCTCTTCGCTCGACGCCTTCTCCATCAGCGCGATCCGGGCGACGTGCTCTTCGCCCGCTTTAAGGGCGATAATTGCTTGCTGCTCGCGCTTCTCTTTCAATTGCTCCGCTTGCAGCCACTGGGCTTTCAAATGATTGCCATGGCCGTTCACTTGCTGGTACAGCTTCTCCGCTTGAATGATTTCTTCCCGCGTCGACCAGAGAAACTGGTCGATCAGCTTAACGGGATCCTCCGCTTTCTCGAGCCGCTCGTTCAACGTCGCGACCGTCATGTCCCTTACTCTCCGCATAATGCTCATTGCCTGATCCTCCTTCGTTCCGAACGTTCAATGACGATTAGTGCTGTTTACATTAGACGCGTTTTTCGCGATTTTTGAACATTGCCACGCCCCACACGATCAAGCCGATCGCGATCAGCAGCGAGAGCAGGCCGAAGAGTTTAGGCAGCAGCATCAGACCGCCGACGACGATCAGAATCGAACCGATCACCTTGCTGTTGTTGCGAACTCCGACGACGCCGAGTCCGATCAGGATGAATGGCATCAGCAGGCCGACGATCCAGCCCAAATGAATACCGAGAAACTTCATCACCATCAAACCGCCGATGACAACCAAGAATGCGCCAAGTGCATTTTTCCCCATGTTACGTCACCACCTTTCGATATCCATTGTTACTTGCTGTTACGTTTTGGCTTTACGGATGTTTCGTTTCTTGCGTTCTTGCTTATGTCCTTATTCTAGGTTGTTTTCGGATTTCCCAAAACGGACCCGCGACGGTATTTGACCCTAGACCTCAGGCGGGGAGCCCGCAGACCCTTAGACCGAACGCGTCTACGACTCGAATAACCCGCCAGGACCGCCCTCCCGCGAAGGCATGCCGAGCCCGGAAAACCTACAAAGAAAAAGCCCGTGAGACGAACCGTTTCACAGGCAGAGGTTATGAATGCTTAATAGAGCGACGCCCGAAAATCCTGAATCATCCTCGCTTCGATCCAAGGCTCCGCTTTCTTGAGCTCGGCCTCGATCCGGTCAGACCGCTCGTCGGTTATACCGATTTGAGCCGACGGCTGGTAATGCCGCCGCAGAAACTGCATCCGGTAAGCGCCCGGGGGATGCGTATAATCGAGTCTGGAGCCTTCCAGCAGCTCCGCGCGGTGAATTCGTTCCCGTTCGCGTTCCGGCATCGCTTGCGCAATCGCGTTGTGGGCGTCGAAAAAGCTGCCTTGCTGCCCGCTCAGCACATGCCGCTGCAACGCCATTCTGAACGTCACTTCACCGTACAGCTTGTCATTCAGCCGCATCATCGCTTCAGTGCCGCTCATCTCCGCGCTCAACGCATCCGCCAAATATTCTGCTCGCTGCGACTCGTAATAATAGAGGTGGATGAATCCGACAGCCATGTACAGCGGAATGTAGGATAGCAACTTAAGTACGTTTTTGGAAAGAAACACCACCCAGTTCCGCTCCAGAATGAGCGAGTCCTGAGGATATAATAGATCATGCCAACGAATCAGCGTACGATAAGCGGATAACGTGAAGAAAGAGCGACGCACATCGCGATTGACCCTCATGCCCGATTAGGGCGATCTTTTCTTCCCGATTCAATATCCCGAACAACGGCAGCCCGAGCGTTACGTAACGCTTCATGCGCCAGCCCGATTGCTCATAAGAGGCATTAAATTGATGGTCCAGGATCAAGCCGTTGATTCGCGGCAGCCGCATCTGATCGCAAATGTCATCGACGAGCGCATAGAGCGCTCCATGTTCCTGTCGGGACAGCAGAATGCCGTCGTAGGTAAGCTTGGGGATGCGAGGCATGGAGAACCAAACAGCCAACGCCACAATCGCTGCGAGCAAATAAAAGAAATAATGCCCTTGAATACCGTTCACGATCAAGTAACAACAAACGGCTATCAACGCAACCGTCACGCAATGAACGAGCCCGGCAAACAAATTCGTCAGCAGCCTGCTACGTTTCATCGGAATGACTTGCAATCGCTTCTGCTTGCACCTACGCGCGCTCCCTTGACGATAATATCCAGTTCCTCTTCATTTTACAAGAAAAGGGAAGCGCCGAATAGCAGCTATCTGATGTAGGACCCAAAATCCAAGCCCAAGCATCATCAGACTTAAACAAAACAAAAACCATCAGACTTAAACAAAACAAAAACGTTGACCGGCGTAGACCGATCAACGTTTATTCGAAGACATAATGTTATACAGGTTGGTGCCGGTGAGAGGACTCGAACCTCCACGGTTTCCCTCACGATTTTGAGTCGCGCGCGTCTGCCATTCCGCCACACCGGCTTATTTGATGGCGTGCCCTAAGAGATTCGAACTCCTGACCTTTTGATTCGTAGTCAAACGCTCTATCCAGCTGAGCTAAGGGCACAAAAATAAAAAAATGGTGGAGGCGCCACCCAGACTCGAACTGGGGGTAAAGCTTTTGCAGAGCTCTGCCTTACCACTTGGCTATGGCGCCAGATAACAAATGGAGCGGAAGACGGGAATCGAACCCGCGACCCTCGCCTTGGCAAGGCGATGCTCTACCGCTGAGCCACTTCCGCATATAATGGCTGGGGATCTAGGATTCGAACCTAGGCATGACGGAGTCAAAGTCCGTCGCCTTACCGCTTGGCTAATCCCCAACGTGTATGAAGTTTAAGTTGAAATGGGGCGACCGATGGGACTTGAACCCACGAATGCCGGATCCACAAACCGGTGCGTTAACCCCTTCGCCACGATCGCCATACAACTTATGAAATTGGCAGGGGCAGCAGGAATTGAACCCACACTAACGGTTTTGGAGACCGCTGTTCTACCTTTAAACTATGCCCCTAAATAATAAAGTGGTGGAGGATGATGGATTCGAACCACCGAACCTGGAAGGAAGAGATTTACAGTCTCCCGCGTTTGGCCACTTCGCTAATCCTCCAAGATGGTGCCGGCGAGAGGACTTGAACCCCCAACCTACTGATTACAAGTCAGTTGCTCTACCAATTGAGCTACACCGGCAAATGTTGCTTTAATCATAGCTTGTCTTAATGGTGGCTCGGGACGGAATCGAACCGCCGACACGAGGATTTTCAGTCCTCTGCTCTACCAACTGAGCTACCGAGCCTGACATGGTTATAATGGCGGAGCCGACGGGATTCGAACCCGCGGTCTCCTGCGTGACAGGCAGGCATGTTAGGCCTCTACACCACGGCTCCACATTATAGGCTAGTCCTCGGTAGTGAACCGAAGGTAAATTGGTTGCGGGGGCAGGATTTGAACCTGCGGCCTTCGGGTTATGAGCCCGACGAGCTACCGAGCTGCTCCACCCCGCGTCATTAGAAAGTGCTGCTATTTCGTTAATGGTGGAGGCTGAGGGGATCGAACCCCCGACCCTCTGCTTGTAAGGCAGATGCTCTCCCAGCTGAGCTAAGCCTCCGCAATTGAGCGACAAGTAATACTATAGCTCAACAGTCATGCTCAATGCAAGACTTTTTTGAAGAAAATCTGGAAAAAATGGTGACCCGTAGGGGATTCGAACCCCTGTTACCTCCGTGAAAGGGAGGTGTCTTAACCCCTTGACCAACGGGCCATATCTGGCGGAGAGCGAGGGATTCGAACCCTCGATACGCGGTTAACGTATACACGATTTCCAATCGTGCTCCTTCGACCACTCGGACAGCTCTCCACAGATGGCTCCCCGAACAGGACTCGAACCTGTGAC
>NZ_JBHSHY010000065.1:0-20573 GCF_042653205.1 Paenibacillus sp. GCM10023250
CGCACGAGCGCCGCCGTGCCGGCCGCCTCCGCCGCGGCCAGGGGCACCGGCTCCGGCGCGGCGCCTTCGCCCGCCGCCGGGCCCGCCCCCGCGGCCGCGGCGAGCAAATAATGCAGACCAGCCGCGGCCAGCCCCGCGGCGCCGGTCACGAACACGGCGTCGCCGGGCCGCGCGCCCGCCCGGCGGATCGCCCCACCGGCCGCGACCGTCCCCGTGACCGTCACGGCCACGACCAAGTCCCGCGGCGACGACGTCGTGTCGCCGCCGACCACCGCGACGCCGTACTGCGCGGCGCACGCGTACAGCCCGTCATAGAGCCGGCGCACGCGCTCCGGCCCCCAAGCCTTCGGCGCGCTGACCGACACCAGCGCGTGCCGGGGCGTGCCGCCCATCGCCGCGATATCGCTCACGTTCGCGGCGAGCGCCTTCCAGCCGACGTCTTCCGGCGCCATCGTCGCGTCGTTGAAGTGGACGGTCTCCACCATCGTGTCGACCGCCAACAGCCATTCGACCGGGCCGCCGGTATCCGGCGGCGGCCCCACGACCGCGGCGTCGTCGCCGATGCCGAGTACGACGCCCTGCGCAGCCAGCAGCGACGCCGGCTGCCGCTGATCCGTCCAATGGCGGATTCGCGCAAATTCGTCCACGTCCGACCCTCCAATGGCAGCGTTCGCGCTTCCGAGTAATTGTCCTTATTATATCGGCCCGCCCGCGGCCCCGCAACAAAAGCGAACAAGGCCGCGCGTCGCCCGCGCGGCCCTGCCTCTCGATTGTTGCGCTTGCACGCCGGACGGACGGTCCTCGGCACGCAAGCGCAACGCTAATGAATATCCCGCTTCTTGAAGCGGCCGCCCTTGACGTCGTGAATGTTGCCGACCGCGAGGAACGCGCTCGGGTCCAGCTCCTGGACGATCGACTTCATCTTGGCTTCCTCCAAGCGCGTAATGACGCAGAAGATGACCCGCTTCATGCCCCCGGAGAAGGCGCCTTCGCCCTGCAGATACGTGACGCCGCGGCCGAGCCGGTTGATGATAGCGTCGCCGATCTCCTTCGCTTCGTCGCTGATGATCCAGACCGACTTCGACTGGTCGAAGCCCTCCAAGGTGACGTCGATCATCTTGAAGGCGATGTAGTAGGCGATGAGCGAGTACATCGCGCTGTCCCACGAGAAGACGAAGCCCGCGCTGCCGAGAATGAACAAATTAAAGAACATGACGATCTCGCCGACCGAGAACGGCGTCCTCTTCGTGAACAGGATCGCGATGATCTCCGTGCCGTCGAGCGAGCCGCCGAAGCGGATGACGAGGCCGACGCCGATGCCGAGGATCACCCCGCCGATGACCGGCGCGAGGAACGTGCTGTACGTGAGCGCCTTGACGGGATGCAGCAGCGTGGTGCCGATGGACATGACCGTGACGCCGTACAGCGTCGAGAGCGCGAACGTTTTGCCGATTTGCTTATACCCGATTATAAGAAAGGGCAAGTTGAGCAAGAATAGAAAGATACCGAGAGACACGCCCGTGATATGAGACAAAATAATGGAAACGCCGACGATGCCGCCGTCGATGATATTGTTCGGCACGAGAAATATCTCGAGCGCGACCGATACGAGTGCCGCTCCGATCGTGATGAATACGATCCGCCGAAGCAATTCGAGCTTGGTAAGCTTGTAATGCTGTTTCGCCATTTCTTCTCCCCCTGTCGCATGGATCCCGAAAAATCCATCTTCTTCTTCCATTATACCGCTTTTTCCTGCGATTTCAAAATCAAAAGCCGCTTTATCGCGACTTATATATCATCTAAATCCGTTTACCTTCGGATTTCGCACATTTAATCTGACTTTTCACCATACTAAAGCTAGCGTTTCGCTTGGAATTAATCCGGCCCCGAAGCGCGCGAGAAGGCCGGCGCTCATCGAGCCCGGCCTTTGGTTCATGCATCGTCGCCCCGTCAAGCGGTCCGCCTGCGGGCGCTCTTCTCCTACGCTTCGCCTTCTTCTTTCAGGCGGTCGCAGGAGACGGTGTGGGTGTCTAGCGGATCGGTGCCGACCCGCACCGTCGCCATGCCGTTCGCTTCGTCGACGTTCTCGATCCAGACGGATTTGTCGCCTAATTGCACGTCGAACGTATCCTTCGACTTGTAAATTTCCATCGCGCGTTTCGTATCCATGGTTACTCCTTCGATTCGATGACCATCGTATCCGTGGTGGATTCTTCGATCAGCCCGTTATTCAGCGTTACCGTACCGCCGCCCAATCCCTCGTTAATCATCCGGTCGATGTCCATGAAATAATCTTCGCGTCCTTCGTGCTTCTTATCGTTGCTCGACCCCGTCGGGGAATTGCCCGCTTCGCTCATCCCTTCATGCCTCCTTCAGATGATTAATGGCTGTGCTAACGAAAATATGCCCGAATCGGCTTAGCTTCATGCATTCGGGGGAAGACTGAAGACTAGAGGAAGCTTGGCGCAATACGGCATCCGGGCGCTCGGCCGCCCGCACCCACAATCGCGAGGAGGAACGCCTTTATGCATACCGTTTGGAAAGGGGCCATCAGCTTCGGCCTCGTCCACGTGCCCGTCAAAATGTTTTCCGCGACGGAGGACAAGGACATCTCCATGAAGCTGATCCACCGCGTCTGCGGCAGCAACGTCTCCTACATCCGCAAATGCCCGACCTGCGAGGTCGAGGTGGAGTGGGACGACATCGTCAAAGGCTACGAATACGAGAAAGGCCGCTACGTCCTGTTCGAGAAGGACGAGCTCGAGCAACTGTCCGGCGAAGCGACGAAGACGATCAATATTCTCGATTTCGTCGCGCTGGAGGAGATCGATCCGATCTATTTTCAGAAAACGTATTACCTCTCGCCCGATCAGGCCGGCGGCAACGCCTATAATCTGCTGCTCGAAGCGATGCGGCAATCCGGACGGATCGGCATCGCCAAAGTGTCCATCCGGTCCAAAAGCTCGCTCGCGGCGATCCGCATCATCGGCGATTGCCTGGCGATGGAGACGATCTTCTACCCCGACGAGATCCGCTCCGTGAATCAGGTGCCGGGCCTGCCCGACGCCGTGAACGTCAACGAGAAGGAGCTCGCGATGGCGCGGATGCTTATCGAGCAGCTGTCCACGCCGTTCGAGCCCGCCAAATACACGGACGACTACCGCGCCCGGCTGATGGACCTGATCCAGCATAAAATCGCCGGCGAAGAGGTGTCCGTCGCGCCGGAAGCGCAGAAGACGAATGTGCTCGACCTCATGGCCGCGCTGCAAGCGAGCCTCGAGGCCGTGAAGCTGCCGCCAAACGCGCCGGGCGGCCTCGACACGAGCACGGCCGGCGCCGGCGCGCCTGCCGCCGCGGGACAGCCGGCCGCGGCGGACGGCGGCGAGGTCGTCGCCAAGGTGAAGAAGCCGCGCGCCCCGCGCAAGACGAAGAAGGAAGACACGGTGTCGTAGATGGAACAGACCTGGCCGCAACCGTTGCCCGACGACCCGTCTCCCTTCGCCGGACCGGACGGCGGCCCGTCCGGCCGCTCGCTTCCGCTTCCGCTCCCGGCCGAGCCGATGGCCCCCGTCTCCGCCGAGGAGCTGCCCGCCGGCGGCGGCTGGGGCTACCAGCTCAAGTGGGACGGCGTGCGCATACTAGCTCGGCTGGATGGCCGCGGCGGCGTAGAGCTGTTCTCGCGGAAGCTGTATCTGAAGAACGGCGTGTACCCCGAAATCGCCGCCCTGCTGGAAGCGAAAGCCGGCGATCTCGGCCGCTGCCTGCTGGACGGCGAGGTCGTCTGGTGGGACGGAATCCGGCCGAATTTCCAGCAGGTGCTGAAGCGGGAGCGCTCGCGCGGGCTCGCTCGCCAGCCGCTGGCCGCGGACGCGTCGCAGCCGCCATCGGCCAAGCCGGATGCAGCCGCCGGGGCGACGAGCGGCCTGCCGGCGGCCGGCGGCGCGAAAGAGCGGCCGTCTACGGTCCGCGCGAACGCGATGAAGCCGCTCCCCGCGGAAGCCGGCGGTCCGCGGCCGTTCGGCGGGCTGGTGTACGTGCTGTTCGACCTGCTGGCCGACGAGACCGGGGATCTCCGCTCGCTTCCTTACGAGGAGCGGCATCGCCGGCTGACGGCGCTGTGCGGCGACGGCGATCCCCGCCTGTTCGCGGCCGACCTGTTCCGCGACGGCGAAGCGCTGTGGTCCTGGGTGGAAGCGAACCGGTGGGAGGGCGTCGTCAGCAAGCGGCTCTCGAGCCCGTACCGCGAAGGCAAGAAGCACCGCGACTGGCTGAAGAAGAAGACGGCGCTCGTGCTGGACGTCGACATCGTCGGGCTGAAATGGCGGGGCGGCATCGTGGCGAGCCTCGTCATGGAGCTGGAAGGCGAGTATCTCGGGAGTGTCTCGCTCGGGCTGAACGAGGCGCTCCGCAGCGTGCTCGCTTCCACGTTTCGGCCGCAGCGCTCCCATTTGGCCGTCGTCGCCTGCCCGTTTCCCGCGCTGCCGGACGATCTGAAGCACGAAGACGTGCAGTGGCTGTCGATGCCGTTCCGCTGCCGGGTGACCGGGCTCGAGCTGACGTCCGCGGGACAGCTGCGCCATCCGAAGCTGGTGACGTTCCTGCCGAAGGAGCCGCTCTCGTGAGCCGGGCCGTCAAAGGGACGATCGTGGTGGAGGGTCAGGAGCTGACGGTCAGCAATCCCGACAAGCTGCTCTGGCCGGAGATGGGCATCACCAAGGCCGTGTTCCTGCAGCGGCTGGCCGGGCTCTCCCCGTGGCTGCTCAAGCATTGCCAGGACCGGCTGCTGACGACGATCCGGTTCCCGGACGGCGTGAACGGCAAATCGTTCTATCAGAAGAACTGCCCGACGCCCGCGCCGGACTTCGTGGAGACGGAGCGGCGCGATAGCATCGACTACGTGAAGCTGACGTCGCTGCCCGTGCTGCTGTGGCTCGGCAATCTGGCCTGCCTGGAATACCACGCGTCGTTCGACCGCGTCAGCGACCCGCTTCGCCCGACGGAATGGGTGCTCGACCTCGATCCGTCGCGCGAGGAGGAGCCGCGCATCATGGAGGCGGCGCTGCTGGCCGGCGACCTGCTCCGGTCGCTCGGCATCGCCTCAACGCCCAAGACATCGGGGGCAACCGGCGTCCAGATCATCGTGCCGCTCGTCAAGGACCTTACCTTCGACGAGCTTCGGCGCATCGGCGAATTCGTCGGGTCCTACCTCGCGGACAAGCATCCGCGGCTGTTCACGGTAGAGCGGCTGAAGAAGCATCGCGGGGACCTGATCTATGTCGATTATTTGCAGCATTATCAGGGCAAAACGATCATCGCGCCCTACTCCCCGCGGGCGCGCGCGGCGGCGAGCGTCTCCACCCCGCTGCACTGGGACGAGGTGCGCCGCGGCGCCGCGATCGCGGACTACCATCTGCTGAACATCGAGGAGCGGCTGCGCCGGGAGGGCGATTTGCTGGACCGCGTCCACGCCCAGTCGCTGCGGACGATCTTGACGTTCATCGGGCGGCGGTAAGCACAGGCTCGGCGAACGCTTGTCCGCGACGCGTCAAGGCCGCCATTCGACGAATGGCGGCCTTGACGTTATGGTATGAGTGGAGGGCGCGGCCGGACTCGGCTGCATGCACCGTACCCGGTACCGCTATTTCGGCGGCGACCGTCGGCCGCGGCACACCGGCCCGCTGCCTTCCTACTTCAAAATCTCTTCGATCCGTGCCAGCACGTCCTCGCTCAGCACGATGCCGGACGCCTTCGCGTTCTCGACCACCTGCTCGGGACGGCTTGCGCCGACGAGCGCGCTCGCCACGTTCGGCTGGCGGAGAATCCAAGCCAGCGCCAGCTGACCCGTCGTCACCTCGAGTTCCGATGCGATCTCGGACAGCGCGCGCACTTTCGCGAGCTTCTCTTCCGTGATGCCTTTGCGCATCCACTCCAGCTTGTTCGCGCGGCTGTCGGCCGGAATGTCCGCGAGCGTCGTATATTTGCCCGTCAGCAGGCCTTGGGCCAGCGGGGAGAACACGACTTGTCCGATGCCGTTCTTCTCTCCGTACGGGATGACTTCCTTCTCGATGTAACGCTCGAACATATTATAGACCGGCTGGCTGACGACGATGCGGTCCAGCAGATAACGGTCCGCCGTGCCCAGCGCGTCCGCCATCTGGGACGCCGTCCATTCGCTCACGCCGGCGTACAGCACCTTGCCCTGCCGGATCAGGTCGTCGATCGCGCGCAGCGTCTCCGTCAGCGGCGTCTCCGGATCGTACCGGTGGCAGTAGAAAATGTCCACGTATTCGACGCCGAGCCGCTTCAGGCTCGCGTTGGCCTGCTCGGTGACATGCTTGCGGGACAGCCCGCGGTCGTTCGGTCCGTCGCCCATCGGCCAGAACGCTTTCGTCGCCAGCACGTAGGAATCCCGTTTATAAGCTTTCAGCGTCTCGCCAAGCAGCGTCTCTGCCGCGCCCCGCTCGTACACGTTCGCCGTATCGAAAAAGTTGATGCCGAGGTCGTAAGCTTGCTCGATCGCCTGTACCGCGTTCTGCTTCTCGACGTATCCGCCGTAGGTCAGCCAGCTGCCGAGGCTGATTTCGCTCACTTTCACGCCGCTTCCGCCAAGTCTTCTGTATTGCACCGCAATCCCTCCAAGCTTGTTTTTGTGGATCGTGACGGGCCTTCGAACCCAGCCCATATGCCAGCCCTTCTATTCTATCAGCCGTTGTGCACAAATAGAAAGTAGTGAAATAAATCTCATTATATTATACCGATTATATCTGCTATACTTAAGGTAACCATGTTCAAGGGAGGCTGAAACCCGCATGACCTTAAGCAATTACGTGCCGAAAGAACCTGCCATGATCGAGTGCAACATCGAGAAAACATTGGATGTCATCGGAGGCAAATGGGCCTTCCTCGTGCTTCGCGAGCTGTTCTGCGAGAAGCGCCGCTTCGGCGAGCTGCAGCGGCTCATTCCGGACGTCAGCCCGCGCGCGCTGACGAGCACGCTCCGCCATCTGGAAACCCAGGGCGTGCTGGAGCGTCACGTCTTCCCGACCGTGCCCGTAACGGTCGAATATTCGCTCACCCCGAAGGGCATGGACCTGCACCGCATTTTGCATGAGATGAAGCTGTGGGCCGCCAAGTGGACCTAATCGCCCCGTCGCCTCGGGTCATACATGAAAGAGCAGGCGGAACGCTTTCGTTCCGGCCTGCTCTTCTTCGTTGACGGGGCGGTTAAGGCATAATAGGCCGGCGAATTCGCCGCCGATCAAGGCTCGGCGGACGGATACTAGATTGAATACTAGATTTAGTTCCTAAATTTCGCCGGCCATCACGGCCAGCGTCCAGCGCTCGATCTTGTACGGCAGCGGCTTGCAGCTGCGGCGCGCCGGCTTGCTCCGCGCGTAATCGGCGATATCCGGGCGGCCGCGCTTGCGCAGCGCCTTTTTCGAGCGGTGCAGCACCATTTTGACCGCGGGTACGGTGCACTGCAGCCGGTCCGCGATATCCTGGTACGTGTAATCGAATACTTCCGCGAGCAGCAGCATCTCCGTTTCGCGTTCGGACAGCAGCTCCGTCAGCCACTCCACCATCCCCCGCACGGACGCGTAATCGGGGTCGTGATAGGGCGGCAGCTGCGCCTCTTCGATGGGAACGGCCACGCCGCGGTGCTTCCGGTGCGCGTCGATCTGCACATTGCGGGCGATCTTGTATAACAGCGAACGCGGGTGACGCAGCCTCCCCGTATCCCGATACTGCTTGAACGCCCGAAGCAGCGCCTCCTGCATCAAATCCTCCGCCTCCCATTTCGAAGACGTCAAATAGCTGCAATACGCCCGCACCTGCTTCAAGTGCGGCCTTACGGCTTCTTCGAACTCGGTCCACGGCTGCATGCTTTCGCCCCCTTGCTGGTTAATGATGTTCGGCTTATCCAGCCCTAAGTCTAGCAGGCGATTATGAACCTCATGTGAAAAAACGGGAACTGCCGGGCGCAGCAAAAAACCCCACGCCCGCCTGGCGGCGGACATGAGGTTGCGTCGGGCTTGGCGTGCGGGTCGCCCGCAAGCCTATTCGCCGATCGTATCGAAGGACAGCTCGTTGGCGTTGGAGCCTGGCGTGACGTACCATTTGCCGTCTTTCTTCTCCATTCCGTAGAGCGTCACGGTCTTCACGGCGAAGTTGTCGTCCGCCGAGCCGTCCTTCGCGGTCATCTCGTAGCGGAAGGCGACGAGCACGAGCGCGCGGTCTGCGCCTAGCTCGACAACGGCGGTGCGCGTCACGGCGGCCTTGAGCGCGTAGTCGGGATCCGTGATCAACCCCTCCACTTCGCCTGCGTCGTCTTCGATGCCTTCACTGTCGCCGGGCAGCAGCGTCGCCTTGTACGCGCCGATATCGCCGGCGTTGATGGCAGCCGCCTGCGCGTTCACCAAGGCGATCAAGGCAGTCTTGTCCGCGTCGGGTGCTTGAATCTCCTGCGCCCACAGGCTATTCTCGTCGAGCACCGTCGACGAATCCCATTCGACCAGGTAGATCGCCCACTTGCCGTTCGCTTCGCGGTGCAGCGTGTAGTAGACTTCGTACTCCATGTCCGGGAAGAAGCCGTCGCCGCTTATCTTCGTCGCGTCCTCGACCGTGTACACGACCGCCTCCGAAGGCGTGTACGAATCGAGCGCCATGTCCACGAATTCCGTCTTGCTGCGAATCTTCGAGAATTGCTCGCGAATGTTGGCCGAGAGCGCGTCCTTCAGCGGGGACTGGGAATGGAACAACGCCATGTACGCGTCCGCGTCCTGCTTGTCCTCGGCGGCGGCCAGCCCCTTCACGACGGCGAACGCCTCTTCCTGCTGCGCCGCGGTCGGCTTCTTGTCCGCGATCGTGACGATCTTCTTGGCGCCGTCCCACGCGACGTCCTTATCGGACAGCGCCGCGATGAAGCGGACGCCGACCATCGTCCGGCCGTTCAGCAGCTTCATCTCGCCGTTGACCGGCACCTTGCCGCCGTCCACGAGCACGGTCGTGCCCGTCGGCGTCATCTGAATCGTGCGGACGTCCGATTTCGCCTTGATCGTTTTGGTCTTGGCGTTGTAGTCGATGGAGTAGCCGAGCTTCGTGAAGAGCGTGCGGAACTCCACGAAGGTTTTGCCGTTCATTAGTACGGGCGGCGCCGGGAATATGACCCATTCCCCGTTCAGCTTGACCTTGATGTCCGCCGGCGCGCTTGCCGCGGAAGCCGTTCCCGCAAATGCCGCGAGCGCGATCATAAGGGATAATGCCAGTCCAACCCAACGTTTCATCGTAACCCTCTCTCTCATCTAGTGACAAATCATAGTCGAATCTACCTCATCGTACTTGATCTTACAACTATTAACAATACACAAATAATAGCAAGCCGCGCGGCCGCCGTCCGTTGCCGCCTACCTCCGCGCCCAGCGCCGGAACAGCCGGACGCATAGCGTCACCCAGCAGGCGCTGACCCAGTAGCCGCCCAGAATGTCGGTCGGATAGTGCACGCCGAGATAGACGCGGCTCAGGCCGATGCTCGCGATCATGCCCCCGCTGCAGACGACCAGCACCGCGCGCCATCCGCGGTTCGGCAGATGGCGCCACAGCAGGTACGCCGCGAGGAAGTAGAACGTGAACGCCGCCATGGAATGACCGCTCGGAAAGCTGTAGCCCTGCTCCTCGACGATCCGGTGGATGTCCGGACGGGCCCGCTTGTAGATCGATTTCAGCGCGTCGTTCAGCAGCGTCGAGCCGAGCATGCCGCCGAGGAGCAGCACCAGCTCCTTGCGGTGCCGGAGCACGACGGCCAGGAAGACCGCGAGGATGAGTACCGCCGGGATGACGACGCTCGACGAGCCGATCTTGCCCAGCGTCTTGGCGATGGACGTCAGCGCGTCGTTCTCCCAGCCCTGGACCGTGCGGATGATCGCGCTGTCGAACTGTTCGAGCCTGTTGCGCGACACGAGCATCGACAGGCCTTGAAAGCCCGCCACGGCAAGAATAAGCAAAATAACCCACATCGTAATGCAGCCCCCGTTATTAGCATGATTTGCTTATTATAGCGGCTCCCCGCATCGCCCGGCTACGGTTAATTTCCCGCAAACCGCGGGCGGAAAAGCAAATGCCGGGAAGTCTCGTGGACTTCCCGGCATTCCGAAGGCGGGCTATTGCCTTCAAGCCTTGCCCGGCCAGTTCATGCTTCGCGCCGAATCGGATCGGCTTACAGGCTTCCGTTCTGCTGCAGCAGCAGATAGAGCCGGTACATCATTTGCGCGGTTTCCGCTCTCGTCGCCTGACCCGCCGGGTTCAGCGCCGAGCCGCTGCCTTGGACAACGCCTGCTTTGACCATTTGAGCTGCCGCTTCGACCGCGTAAGGCGCGATTTTCGCCTTGTCGCTGAAGCCGTTCAACTCGGCCGGAGCGCCGCTCAGGTTCAGCTTGCCAGTGACGTCCATCGCCCGGCTCATCAGAACCATCATGTCCTGACGCGAGATGAATTCGCGCGGATTGAACTTGTTGCCGCCCGTGCCGTTCGCGATGCCGAGCGCCTTGACGGTGCCAAGCGCTTGATAGTAGTAGTCGCTCGCCTTGACGTCGCTGAAGTTGGAGGTCACATCTGCCTTCAGGCCCAGCATGCGGACGAGCATCGCCATGAAGTCAGCGCGCGTAATCCGCTTGCCCGGCTCGAAGGTCGTGGCCGACGTGCCGTTGATGATGCCCTTGCCGGCCAGCACCGCGATCGCGTCCTTCGCCCAAGCGTAATGCGAATCCACGTCCTTGAACGGGTTGGCCGGAATGGCCGGCGTGCCGCCATTACCGTTGTTGCCATTGTTGCCGCCATTTCCGTTGTTGCCGATGTTACCGTTATTGCCGTTATTGCCGTTGTTGCCGTTGTTGCCATTATTGCCGGTGTCGCCGTTATTTCCGTTGCCCGGATTCGCCGGCTCCGTCGTCTCGCTCGACGTGAAGCTCCAAATGTCGGAGCGCGCCAGACCGCTGTAAGCGTCCTTCGCTACGGCGTACCACTGATAATAATTCCCCTTCGCCGCGCCGTTCCACGCCGCGGAAGCCGTGCCGCCGCTTGCGACGTTCTCCTGCCTGCCGATTGATTGATCCGTGTATACCTTGACGCCGAAGTAGTCCGTCGCGACCTGCTTATGCATCGGCTGCAGATCGACGTCCAGGTCGAACTCGTCCTTGCCCGGATACGCGGCCGGATCGTAGTAGTTGTAATCGTCCAGATAAGGCGAGTACGTCTTCACATGAATCTGGTTGTTCTTCGTATCGAACTGGAGCAGGCGGATATAGCCGAGGCCGCCCTTCTCCGCGCCCTGGTAGTCGGCCAACAGCTGGTACACCTTGCGGTCCGGTACGCCGTCGCCGTTGTCGTCGATTTCGTCGACCAGTTTCTCGGCGTCGTGATAGTGGCCGCAGAGTACCGCGATGACGTTCTTGTTCGGCACAACGACGCGCTCATGGATTTTCTCCGAGATCGGCGCGCGGTTGTCGGACACGAGCAGATACTCGTGGAAGTCGAGAATCGCCTTGCGGTCCGGATACGCCTTGACCACGTCGTCCATCCACTGGATGTCCTCGTCGCGGATATCCCAGCCCATGTAGATGACGATAAAGTCATTGCCGCCAGCCGAGATCAAATCGTAGTGGCCGCGGTTGTTCTGATAGGAACCGCCGTACGTCGGCTGCTTCTTGAAGCGGTCCTCGCCGAAATATTGATAGAACTTCGTATAGTCGGCGTATTGGTGCGACACGTCATGGTTGCCCGCCGTCACGCCGTACGGAATGTTGGCATCCTCGAGCACCTTCATGTCCTTGTCGGCTTCCTGCCACTGGTATTCCTTGTCCGCCTCGTCGACGATGTCGCCGGTATGGATGACGTACTTGATGTTCATGTCGTCCTTATGGTCGACGATCCACTGCACGTTGCCCTCGTAGATCTCCGGATAGCTCTCGGAGTAGTACTGGGTGTCGGACATCCAGACGAAGCTGAAATCGTAGTCGTCCTGCTTGACCGGCAGCTCGTCCTGCACCATGACATGGATCGTGCCGTCGATGGCGTAATCGCCTGCTTGTACTTCCGCGGACAGCGCGAACTCTTCGTTGCCCGCGACCTTGCTGTCGAGCATCTTCCACGCCTTATCGGCGGCGTGCCACGCGTACAGGCTGACCTTGCGGCCTTCCAGCGATTTGCCCTTCCAATCGATTTCCACGCTGTCCGTCG
This sequence comes from Paenibacillus sp. GCM10023250, assembly GCF_042653205.1. NCBI lineage: Bacteria > Bacillati > Bacillota > Bacilli > Caryophanales > Paenibacillaceae > Paenibacillus > Paenibacillus sp. GCM10023250. The sequence continues at coordinate 12,232 of NZ_JBHSHY010000065.1, forward strand.
CCTTGACGGACGGATCGAGGTTCACCTCGAACCGGTGGTACGGGAATTTCTCGTCGGAATCCTTCACCAGGAATTGACCGTCGTCCTTGCCGATCAGGCTGTAATCTGCGTCCGTGAACGCCGTTTCGCCCTCCGGCTTCAGCGTCTTCGGCGGCTCGACGTCCGACGCGTTCTCGAAGGCCGAGAAGCCCGCGCGATGGTTGGCGTCATACAGATAGCCTTTCAAGAAATCGACGTTCATGGCGTCGCCCGACGGATCCGTCACCTTCACGGACAGGTTCGGCGCCCCGTTCTCCCCGTCCGCCGGCGAGATCAGCTCGGGCTTCAGCGGGTTCTCGTCCGGCACGCCGAACGTGATCGTCTGCTCGACCTTGTTGCCCACGTTGTCCTCGGCATCGATGACGAGCGTATGCTTGCCAGGCGCCAGCTTCCCGGAAGACGTCGCGTACGGCAGCGCGATCTCTTTGCCGTCCAGCGTCGTCTTGGACGACTTGAGGCCCGACACGGCATCCGTAATCGCCGCGCTAATCGTGAATGCGCCGCGGTACGTCTTGCCATCCTCCAGGCTCGGCTTCACGGCCGGCGCGGTGTTGTCGACCTTGATCGTCGCCTTCACCTGCTCGTGCGCGGCGTTCTCCACCGTGACGGTATGCTCGCCGTCCGCCAGCTTGGTCGTATCCAGGTCGTAAGCCTGCGACTTGAGATCGGCTGCCGCGAGCGGGAGCTTGAAGTCCACGGCCGGATTCTTGCCCGCGCTGTCGCCCATCTTGATCTCCGTCGCCGGATTCGCGTGGTCCTTATCGTAGATCACGGTGCCGTCGGCCAGCACGAGGCGGACGTTCTTGACCGTGAAGTCGTCTTTGTTCTCCTCCGGACGGTCATCGAACGGCGAAGACTTCGTACCTGCCCGGATCGAGAGGACGTTGTCGCCTTCCTTCAGCCGGCTCGCTGCGATCGGCACGGTCAGCGTCTGGTACGTGTTGATCGGATCCATGAACGTGTACAGGATCTCTTGGCCCATCGTCACGCCGTTCTTGAAGTAATAGTTGACCGAATTCGCTTCGAACGCGAAGGACGGATCCTTCTCGAGCGCATGGTACGTGCCGGCCGTCTGCGCCTTGCCGTCGATGCTCAGCTGCAGCGTGTCCGGAGCGGCATCCTCCGCCGTTCCCTTCACGACCTTCGTGCCGCCGACGATATCGCCGTTCTTCAGGTTCAGGCGAAGCGGAGAGCGGTCCGAACCGCCGGTAATCGCGACCGTCGCCGGATCCGTCGTCACGGTATTCGTGCCGTCGGACACTTGGAAGTAGTATTGCAGCGCCGTCTTGCCGATCAGATCCGGCGAATACAGCTTGAAATGGTACAGCGCGTCGTTATAGTCGCGGTACAGGTATCGGCTCGTATAGCCGGCATCCTTGTTCGTCTTGTAGAACAGCTTCACGGACTTCACGCTCAGATCGTCCTGCGCGTCCGCTTCGATCGCCAGATCCTTGGACTGGTCGATGCTCGTCACGCCTGTCAGATCGGTCACCGTCGGCTGGGCCTGGTCGGCTGGGGTCGCGACCGGGATCGCCGGAACTTGCTCCGAGGTTACGCTGCCCGGCGTCGGCGTCGCCGAGCCGGCGCTCAGCTTGATCATCGTCGTGCTGCCGTTCGTCGGATAGCCGAAGACGATCGCTTTGTCCGTCGGCGTTTCGCCCGAGGTTCCCTCATAGTAGGCGGCGGATACGTCCACGTGCGTGTTCGTGCCGATGACGAGTCCCCGTTTGCCGGAGTTGGCCATGCCGTCGGAATGGATTTTGAATATATCTTTGTTTTCCGTCAGGCTCGTATGGTAGAAGGCATTAAAGTCGCTGACCGTGCTGGTGCCGTTGGCCGCGTTGATGATCCAGAACACGACCGTCTTGCCCGGCTCGATCATGACGTCCTCGCTCGGGCTCTCGAACGGCCATACGAGGTCGGCGTCCGGCCCGGAGTCCGTGTAGCGGTAATACAGCTTGTAATCCTTCAGGTTGATCGCTTTGTCGGAGTTGTTGTACAGCTCCACGAACTCGTAGCCGTCCGAGCTGCCGATGTTCGTGCTGTTCGGCACGAGCTCCGTCACGAGCAGCGGCGGCACCTTCTGCGGATCGAAGTCCGGCACGTTAACGTCGACGGTATAGGTATCCGTCTTGACCGTGTTCTTCGCGTCCTTCGCCTCGATGTAATAGTCGAACCTCGCTTCCTTCAGCTCGCCGCGCGGAATGTCCGCCAGGTACGTATGGCCGGAAGTCACCGCCATCGGCATGGACGAATACGTCGTTTGCGACTGCGTTTTGTAATACACCGTCGCCGACACGGGGTCGAAATCGCCGTTATCGCTTTCTTTGTTCGCGATGTCCGCGGTGATCTGCAGGTTGACGTTCGTCTCCGCTCGCGTCACCGGCGTATGCGCGATGACCGGCGGCTCGTTCGTGCCTGCTTCCGGCAGGGAGACCGGCTGCTTCGGTACTTGGTTCGCGTTCACCGCGCCCGGCGTCGGATTGGCAGCGCCCGCCGAATCGAGCAGCATGGCCGTCGTGCCGTCGTCCGGATACTTGTATTGAATCGGCTTGTCTTCGATGCTGCTCACTTGGCCTTCGTAGTGGGCCGACACGATTTCTTGGTTCGCGGAATTGCGGAACACGATGCTTCTGGCGCCGCCGTTCGCCATCCCGTCGTTGGTGATCTTGAACAAGTTCTGACCCAGTTTCAGACTTGTACCGAAATGGTCGTTGAAATTTTGTTCGGTCAACGCCGTCGACCCGCCGTTAGCAATCCACAGCACGACCGATTGCTGAGACGGAATGATAACGTCGCCTGTTTCCCATTGAGTTTCCGTATTCGGCGTTTTGTCCGTATAGCGGTACATGAGCTTATAATCTTTTAAATTAAGCGTACGATTGGAGTTGTTGTACACCTCAATGAACTCGTAAGCGTCGTAGTCCTTGGCGTCAGGTCCCGTGACGTTCGCCGAGTTCGGGTTCAGCTCCGTGACGAGCAAGGCCGGTACGTAGTTATAGTTCATGCTCGCACGGACGTTCACCGTGTATACTTCCGTGTCCTTGGATCCCGTCCCGTCGGTCGCTTCGATGTAATACTGCAGCTTGCTCTCGGTGAGCTTCTCCTTTGGAATCGCCGCTTCGTACGCGAACTCGTCGGCCGTCGAGCGGTCCTCGTTCTTCGTCATCGGCAGCGCCGTGTACGTCGTTTCCGAGTTCAGCTTGTAGTAGACCGTCGCCTGAACTTTCGCCGCGTCCGCGCCGTTCGGGGCAAGCTTCGCCATCAGCTCGAGGTCGCTGTCGTCGATCGCGTCCGTCACCGGCGTATGCGCGATCGTGACCGGCGTTTGCGGCAGCGGCGGTTCTTGGCCGCCGTCGTCCGGCGTCTGCGTCGGCACGAGGACGCTCTCGGCGGTGCCCGGGGTGGCGGCGTGTGCGCCTGTCGCATACTCGCCATCGGTCACCATGGTCATTTTCGTGCTGCCGTCGGTCGGGTAAGTATAGAAGATGCCTTTGTCCTTCACGGTCTGGTCATCATTCTGGTAAGAAGCGGATACGACGACGCTGCCGCTCTTATCCTTGATAATCAGGTCGCGCGGCTGACTGTTATGCATGCCGCCGCCACCGGCCAACCGAAAGAGGTTGCTGCCTTCGACAAGCATCCCGCCATCAACCAATTTGTAATTCGCGTTGAAGTCGTCAACTGACAACGTCGCGTTGCCGCTGTTCATAACCCAGAACACGATCGAGCCTTTAGCCGGGATAATGGGATTGTCGCCCGCTCTGACTAGCTCCCAGTTGGCATCCACGTCCTTGTTATTGCTATCAACATAATGGTAGTCGATGCTGTAGTTATCGAAGAACGTAACCGGCGAATTGGAATTGTTATAGACCTCGATAAATTCAAAGGCATCCGTCGCAGGGGTATAATTCGGCACGTTCGAGCTGTCCGGCACAAGCTCCGTAATTAACAGCTTCGGTACCTTCGTAAAATCAAATCCTGCCTGCGCTCCGTCCGCGCGGACGATGCTCGAGCCGTAAGGGCTCATGATTCCCAACAACAAACTTGCCGTCGCCAACGCGCCGAGTGCCGGCTTGACGAGCTTTCTTCTACCCACGAGATGTGCACGCTCCATTCATGTTGTATGCGGTCTTTGCCGTGAGGGACCCCCTCCGCTAGACTGCCGAAAAAAAAAACCGTATATGTTAGTTTATAAAGCAATTATGTTCCGGAAGTTAATACCATATTGAAATCTTGTAAATCTTGGCGCAGGCCGCAAAAAAAGGGTTGCAAGGGGTAGAATGAGCGCACCGCGTCGAGCGACGAGGCGGTTGGAGCAGCCCGAATGAGGGAGGGTTATCGCGAAAAAACCGCCCGCCGCACTCCATTGCGGAGGCGGCCGGGCGGCTTGCCAGGCAGTCTGGATTTGCAGATTAAGGAGCGAGCGAGATCCAAACGGCCGTCTTGTCGTCGGACTTCTTCACCCGCGGGAATCGCGTGCAGTCCGGGTCGGTATCTTCCAATTCCGCGACCCATTCCATATACGGGCGCAGGCCCATCTCCCGGACGAGCGCGGCGATCTCGGCGGCGCTGTCCTTGTCCGATTCTCCCGGCGGCTTCGGCATGTACAGGCCGTCCGTGAACAGCAGCAGTCCCTCGACGTTGGAGGTGCTGATCCGCCCGGACTCCACGAAATCCGCGCACGCGGGATCGCCGTTCAGCACGCCGTAGCCGCCCCGGCGGTTGGCGAGGGCGCGGCCGGCGACGATTTGGCCTCTTGTGTGATCCCAGAGCTCCGCTTTCGTGCGCAAGCCGGCGGCCACGCCCGCCAGCCAGACCGCCTTCGTCCGGTCGTCCACATGCGCCAGCTGGTCATGCGTCAAGATGCGGATCGTACCGTCGGCGTAATAGACGGCGATCATGCAGTCCCCGAGCTGCGCGTATTCGATCCAGGCCGGACCGACGCGGACGAATGCGGCGCAAGCGCTCCAGAGGGCCTCCGGCACATCCGGCGCAATACCCGCATCCGCCATCGCCCCCCGCAGCCGCGCGTTCGCAAACGTCAGCATCTCGTGCAGACTCGCGCCGGCCAGCGCTTCATCCCGGCACGCTTCCGCCGCATGCCGCGCCGCCAAATACCCGCCGGTCTCCCCGCCCGGGCCGCGGTAAGGCGCGAGCGACGTCGCCCCGTCGAGCACCCCGAACAGTCCGATCCGCTCTTCGCTGACGATCGCGTCCTCGTTCCAATCCCCGACGCCTTGCATCGTTTCCACCGTAATGCGCATCTTTCGGTTCCTCCTCGTTGCGGCGTCAAGCCCAAGCCGCGCGTTCTCGTTCAAGCTTATGCCAGCATCGGCCGGCTTGGCAAGCCGCGGCGCCGATCGGCACGGGGAGCGGCTGTCACGCGCGGCTCCCGAATCCCGAATCCCGAAGCGGACTTGACGGCCGCCGCCGGACACAATAAAAACCGCCCCATCGCCAAGTAGGCGACGGGACGGCCGATGATTACGCTTCGCTCCATAATGACCCGCCGGGCCGCGGACAATCCTTGGCCGCCAGCTTGGCCCGGACGCGGACGAAGCAGCCGCAGTGGGAGCAGGTCGTGCCGTACTGCAGCGACGGGCAGCCCGCGCACTGCGCCAGCCTCGCGCGGTACCGCCCTTCCTCGACGCAGTCGCCGGGATGCAGCGCCAGCTTGCCGAGCACCCGCTCGATCTGCGCCTCGGTCGCGTACACGGATGCGCCGCAGCCTTTGCACGGCTCCCGCCTCCCCGCCTGTGTCGCCGCCTCCATGACGCGTTACCCGATCCGCAGCATGGCGACGGAAGCGGGCGGCAGCGTCACGCGGATCGTGCCGTCCGGCTCGCGCTCCGCGCCCGCGAACGGTACCGGACGCACACGGTCCGGCTGCTCCGGCGTATTATGCGCATTCAGCGCGTCGCCCTGCAGCAGCGTACCGGCGATCGGCGCGTCGGCGGCGGACAGTCCCCGCAGCTCGAGCGACAGCGCTGCCGTCTCGTCGTGACTGAGATTGCACAAGCTGACGTGCAGCGCGCCGTCCTGGCCGCGGGAAGCGGATACGCTCGTCTGCGGAATGGAGACGCCGCCGACCGTGTATAGCGCTGCCGCGAAGTCCAGGTCCAGCAGCTCCGCGTCGTGATGCGCCTTGAACATCTCGAAGACGTGGTAGGTCGGCGTGAGCGCCATCCGGTCCCCTTCCGTCAGGACGACGGCCTGCAGCACGTTGACCGTCTGGGCGATGTTCGCCATCCGGACGCGGTCGGCGTGCTTGTGGAAAATATGCAGCGTCGCGGCGGCGACGAGCGCGTCCCGCATCGTGTTTTGCTGATAGAGGAAGCCCGGATTCGTGCCCGGCTCGACGTCGTACCAGGTGCCCCATTCGTCGACGATCAGGCTGATGCGCTTCGCGGGATCGTACCGGTCCATGATCGTCTTGTGCTTCGCGATCAGCTCGTCCATGACGAGCGCCTTGCGCAGCGTCCCGAACCAGGCTTCCTCGCCGAAGTCCGTGGCCGACCCTTTCGCCGACCAATCGCCCGGAATCGTATAATAGTGCAGCGTCAGCCCGTCCATGAAGCGCCCGGCTTCGCGCATCAGCACGTCCGTCCACGCAAAATCGAAATCGCTCGCGCCGCACGCGATGCGGAAGATCCGGTTGTCGCCGTAATTCCGCACGTACGTCTGGTAACGCCGGTATTCGTCCGCGTAATATTCCGGGCGCATGTTGCCGCCGCAGCCCCAGTTCTCGTTGCCTACGCCGAAATACGCGACTTTCCACGGCCGTTCGCGGCCGTTCTCCGCGCGAAGCGAGGCCATCGGCGACTCGCCGTCGAACGTCAGGTATTCCACCCACTCCTGCATCTCCTGCACCGTGCCGCTGCCGACGTTGCCGTTGATGTACGGCTCGCAGCCGAGCAGCTCGCAGAGCAGCATGAATTCGTGCGTGCCGAAATGGTTGTTTTCGACCACCCCGCCCCAATGCGTGTTGACCATCCGCTTGCGGGACTCGCGCGGGCCGATGCCGTCCTTCCAGTGGTACTCGTCGGCGAAGCAGCCGCCGGGCCAGCGCAGCACCGGAATGTTCAGCCCCTGAAGCGCTTGCAAAACGTCGTTGCGGATGCCCTTCGTGTTCGGGATGGCGGAATCCTCTCCGACCCAGATGCCTTCGTAGATGCAGCGCCCCAGATGCTCGGCGAAATGCCCGTAAAGGTTGCGATTGATAGTGCCGATCGGACGATCGGCGTTAATAACGGCGCGATTGGTCATGCCAGCTGTCAGCCTCCATGCTTCATGATTTCGTTAGATTAATAATTTTGTTAATCAATAAACAAAAAATTAACTCCTGATCTCATTAAACCCGAAGTCGCGCCGTTTTTCAATGCCTTCGTCTAATAAATCAGCTTGCGCTCCGTCAAAATCTTGTCGAAATCCCGCTGCCGGATCGACACATCGGTTCGGCCGAGCGTAATGTCGAGATCCAGATGCAGGCCGGCCAAGGCCGCAACCAGCGCGAGCAGCGCGTCCCCGCTGTCTTCGACGCTTCGCTCCCCGGAGGGCGATCCGACGTAAATGCCGAGCCGCGAGCCGGACGCGATGACGGACGGGTCGTAACGGTACGGCGGAAAAGGCAGCGCATGCAGGAGCCCGCCTTCCGCCTCGGCCTGTTCCGTGAAAACGATCTCCGGGAAGCAGTCCGATTCCGGGAAGAGCTTGCGCAGCGCCGCCTCGCACGCCTCCTGCGTCTCGCGCTCCCACGTCGCGCCCAAGTAGTCGTCCGCGAGCCCGCCGCTCGCCTTCCGGCGGACCTCGAAGCGGATCGCGCTGCTCCCTTCGGGACGGACGGCCGCCCAATAGTCGCCCTTCCGAATCCCGTATTCGATCGCCTCCACGTCGAAGCTCGCCTGCGGATACGTCGTGTTCAAATAACGAATCACATCGCGCCGGAACAAATACTTTTCGATCGGATCCCCGCTGCCCGTCAGAAAAAAGACCAGCTTCCAAACAACCACAACAATTCCAATGATTACAAATATCAGGATGATCCTGACTAGATTCTTTCGTAATACGTCCATCCTGCCGCCTCATTTCTTGCGCGATCCTATAAAAGTAGTGTAAGTATATTTGGCATTTCTACCAAGCCCTTATTTTTGCCGGTACCCGTGCGGGACTTGCGTCAAGCAAAAAAGGCCGCCCCCCAGGAGCGGTGCCGGGGGGGCGGGGCGCGCGGGCGCGCGCGGGGCGCGAGGGCGCGCGAGGGGCGCGGAGGGGCGCGGGGCGCGGGGCGCACGCGGGGCGCGGGG
>NZ_JBHSHY010000066.1:0-20231 GCF_042653205.1 Paenibacillus sp. GCM10023250
CTAGCTTGTTAAAACCTTTTGACAGGTCGCTCATTGTTCAGTTTTCAAGGAACAAATGGTGTTGCATTCATCGTCCGGCTCATGACCGGAATTAGAATATATCATATCTCGTAACCGTTTGGCAAGCATTACTTTCAAGCTTGTTTCGATTTCGATCACCGCGCCGTTGTTCAAGTGTCCCGGCCGGAATTAGAATATACCATATCGTCGAATCATGTTGCAAGTTGTAAAATTTTACAGGCGGAACCGTCACGATCGATTCCTTTGCCCCGGCACGATGAACGCAATGACCGTCTTAGACTCGGACCCTTGTCCACCCTCAGCTTCCTCCGACAGACTGTTCGGCCATGCTGAACCTGCCGACCCGGCCCACACATTCCCCGTGCCCGTACCGCAAATCCGACATTCATGCGGAAGGAAGACACGTCCCTGATCCGGGACATGTCTTCTTCTTGTAGTTTGCGGCCGCGCGGCCCGCGCTATACGGCTTTCTCGTCGATCGCGTGCTCCTGAAGCAGGCGCGATTGTTTCCATTTGCGAAGCAGCACGCCATGGGATGGCGAGAACAGCAAGGCGATCACAAAGATAAGCCCGGCGACGCTGATCATGCTTCCCGCGATCGAGGCGTCCAATAATCGCGCGACGTAATAGCCCATGACGGAGCTGCAGCAGCCGATCGCGACGCTGTAGACGATCATGCGGCCTAATCGCTCCGTCAGCAGGTAGGCCGTAGCCGGCGGAACGACGAGCATGCCGACGACCAGAATCGCCCCGACGCTTTCGAAGGAAGCCACGGTGCTGACGGACACGAGCCCCATCAGCAAATAATGAAACAACGCGACCGGAATGCCAACAGCCGCGGCCATGGCGGGATCGAAAGAGCATAGTTTGAACTGCTTGTAGAAGGCCGTCACCGTGCCCAGGCAGAGCAGCAAGGCCGCTCCCACGCCCCATACCGCCTTCGGCCCGATGTCGATGCCCGCGAATTGCAGGGTATTCCACGGGACATAGGCGATCTCCCCGTAAAGCACGCAGTCGAGATCGAGATCGATATGCCGCGTGTACATGCTGACCAGTACGACACCGACGGCAAACAACGCGGTAAAGACGACGCCGATCGACGCATCCGATTGTACGCCGCTTTGATGAAACAGCTGAATCAGAAAAACGGTCGCGAGCCCGATGACCGCCGCACCGAGCAGCATGAACAACGAATCCCTCGATCCGCTGATCAGAAAGGCGATGACGATGCCCGGCAGCACGGAATGGCTGATCGCGTCTCCGACCATTGCCATTTTCCGAAGAACCAGGAAACAGCCCACGATGCCGCATGCGCTCGCGACGAGCGCGCCCGTCAAGATGATCCAAAAGGTGCTCATAAGGATTCCTCCCTCCTTTCCAACTGCGGAAGGGCCTGCTCCCGCCTGACCTTGCCTCGCAGCGCGGCCTGCCGCAGCCATTTCGCCAGCACGCCGCGGCGAGGAGCGGCGACGACCGAGACGATGAAGAGGAACGTAGCCGCTAGGACGGTTAACGGGCCTGTCGGCAAATTATTGCCGCTCGCGCTCGCGAACGTCCCGACCATCCCGCTGAGCGCGCCGAATACACCGGCCAGTATGACCATCACGCCTAGTTTCTCCGTCCAATAGCGGGCGGACACGGCCGGCGTGATCAAGAGCGCGGCCATGAGCACGACACCAACGGCTTGAATCCCGACGACGACGGCCACAACGATCAGAAACATGATCAGCTGGTCCATGAACGCCACGGGGTAGCCAAGGCCGCGGGCGAAGCCGACGTCGAAGCTGAGCAGCTTGAATTCCTTGAACAGCAAGGCGCATATCCCGATCTGCACGACGGAGATCACCGCCATGACGACCACGTCGGCATGAACCATGGACGCGGCCTGCCCGAACAGAAACTTATCCAAGCCGCTCTGGTTGCCATTGCCGCTGTGCTGAATCCGGGTAAGCAGCACGATGCCGAGACCGAAGAATACCGTGAGCACGATCGCCAGCGCCGCATCCTGCTTAATGCGCGTGGCACGGGTAATGTAGCCGATGCCGAAGGTGGCGATGATGCCCGCGACCGCCGCCCCGATCAGAAACAGCACGATCGATTTCGACCCGCTCAGCATGAAGGCGATGCAGACACCGGGAAGCGCCGCGTGCGCCAGGGCATCGCCCATGAGCGCTTGCTTGCGCAGGTAAGCGAAGCTTCCGATTACGCCGCTGCTTAAGCCGAGCAGCATGGAACCGAACAAGATCCACTGCGCGTTCGGGTCCGAAAGCAGGTCCAGCCATTCGAACATTCGCCTCACCTCCCGTTCGTCATCGCGGCCGTTGCCGGGTCGCGGTCCAAGAGCGTCAATCGCCCGCCGTACGTTTCCTGCAGCTTATCCGCCGTGAACGTCCGCTCCGTCGGCCCGAAATCGATGAGCCGCACGTTCAGCAGCATCACCCAGTCGAAATATTCCTTGACGGTCGCGAGATCGTGATGGACGACCAGCACCGTCTTCCCTTGCGTTTTCAGTTCGTTCAGCAGCGTAATGATCGCTTTCTCCGTCGCCGCGTCGACGCCGACGAACGGTTCATCCATGAAGTAGAGCTTGGCGTCCTGGGCCAGCGCCCGAGCCAGGAAAATCCGTTGCTGCTGGCCGCCGGACAGCTGGCTGATCTGCCGGTCGGCATACTCCGCCATCCCGACCTTTGCCAGGCAGTCCATCGCAATCCGCTTCTCGGCGGCGCCGGGCCGCCTGAACCAGCCGAGGCGTCCGTAGCAGCCCATCGTCACGACGTCGAGCGCGTTCGTCGGAAAATCCCAGTCCACGGATTCCCGCTGCGGCACGTAGCCGACCAATCTGCGCTGGTCGCGGTACGGTTTGCCGTAAATCGATACGTCCCCGGACAATTTCGGAATCAGCCCGAGCGCCGATTTGATCAGCGTCGATTTGCCGGCTCCGTTCGGACCGACGATGCCGATCAATTTGCCTTCTGGCGCCTGGAACGACACGCCGCGCAGCACCGGCTTTTTCTGATACGCAACCGATAAGTCATTCACTGTTAACGGGGTTGCCTGCATAGTGGTATTCGCTCCTTTAATCCGGTTATTTCAAGGCGTTCACGATGGTTTCCACGTTGTGCCGGACCATCCCGATGTACGTCCCCTCCGCGGTACCTTCTTCGCCCATCGCATCCGAATACAGCTCGCCGCCGATGTTCAGCTCGTGGCCTTTTTCCTTGGCGCCCTGAATGACCGCGTCGATCGCCCTGCGGGGGACGCTGGATTCGATGAAGACGGCTTTGATGTCATGCGCGATCAGAAAATCCCGCAGGTCCGCGACGTCTTTGGCGCCCGCTTCGGAAGCGGTGCTGATGCCCTGCAGGCCCATCACCTGCATCCCGTACGCGTCGCCGAAATACCCGAACGCGTCATGCGCCGTGACCAGAACGCGGCTGCGCTCCGGCAACGTCCGTATGCGCTCGGCGACTTCCGCGTCTAGGTCCCGCAGCTGCCGCAAGTAGGCGTCCGCATTGGCGCGGTACGCGTCCGCATGCGCCGGATCGTGCTCGGCCAGCGTATCCCGTATCGTTTCCGTCACCGTCATCCAATGCTTCACGTCAAACCAAATATGCGGGTCGTATTCCGTTGCCATCGCAGCCCCAGTCCGAAGCGCGGCGCGGTCGATGCCGTCCGAGACGGCGACCGTCGTTTTCTTCTTCGCCATCTTCTCGAATATGTCGACCATCTTGCCCTCCAGGTGCAGGCCGTTGTACAAGATGATGTCGGCCCGCTCGAGCTTGCCGATGTCGCCTTCGGACGCTTTGTACAGATGCGGATCGACCCCCGATTTCATCAGGCTCGTCACGTCGACTCGTTCTCCGCCGACCTGCTTGGCGACGTCGGCGATCATGCCGATCGTCGCGGTGACCTTGATTTTGCCCTCGCCGCCTGCCTCGCCATTCTCGCGGCTGCCGCAAGCGGCGAGCAGCGCGAGGCACAAAAGGAGCAGCAGCGCGGCGAATGATCGCGGATTGGCGCGAAGCATTCGCGAACGGTTCATAGTCGTTGTCGTTGTCGTTAACATGGACATTCATCCCCCTTTTCTCATAAATGACGGCACGGACCGGACGATGCACGAGCTTCGCCTCGTCTTTCCTTCAACTAATAAAGTTTCCCTGGGGAAACTTTTGGGACAAAAAAAAGCAGCCCTTCATTTAATTTACACCAACACTTTTTCCCTGACAACAAAATTTTTACCAAGGGAAACTCTCGGGCACATCCTTGCCGGTCGCTACCGGATACCCTCGATCCGTACGGCCGCTGCTGCGCCGTGTCCTTATCTAGGATATTCGCCTTCGCGGCCGCGCTTGCCTGTACGCGACGAAAATAAACGGGACCCTCGGCTGCCGGGAATGACGGTGCCTGCCCAACGAAAAAGGCGATCGTCCTCCGGTGAAGTCCGGAAATCGATCGCTCATTGGCGTCTGCGCCGCTAAATATAATACTCGATATAAGTTTCATTGCCGTACTTCTCCCTGGCATTACGCCGCATGAGCCAGATGACCAGCATGACCGCGCTCAATAGCCCGATCAGCCCGTACGACGCTTGGAACGCGTAGAAATTGACCGGCTCCGGGCTCGCCGGAAGGAGGCGGAGCGCCGATTGATAGAGCAAGCCGCTCAGCGTAATGCCCATCCCCATGCCCATCGTGCGGCTCATGTTGAGCGTCGCGCCGGCGACACCCAGGCGATCAGCCGGCACATTGCCCATGACCTGGCTGTTGTTCGGCGGTGTAAACATGCCCATGCCGCAGCCCGTCAACCCCAAACCGAGCAGCAATAACGCGGTATCGCCGCCGCCGTGTATCAAAGCGAGCAGCCCGCTCCCGAACAGCAGCAGCACCGTTCCGCCGATTGCGGGCACCCGGACGCCGAACCGGTCGGCCAAATAACCGGAGATCGGCGTGCAGATCGTCATCCCGACCGGGACCAGCGACAAGTACAAGCCGGCGGTGACCGCGTCCAGCTGGAACCCCGCCTCCATCAGGAACGGACTGAGCAGCAGCACGCCGTACATGATCGTAAACGACAGGAAACTCGTCAGATTGCCGTACCGGAATATTTTGTGGCGGAACAACGACAGGTCCATTAACGGCGCGTACGACCGCTGCTCTTCGCGAACGAAGGACGCTAGCGCGAGCATCGCCGTAAAGACGCAGAGCAGGATGAACGGAGACGTCCACCCTTGCGCCAAGCCGCTGTTCAAGACGTACACCATCATGATGAGCGCCGGCAGCAGGAAGACGAGCCCCCAGTAATCGAAGGCTTCCTTTCGTTTGCCGTTATCCTGCGGAAGCAGCAGGACGGCCAATATCGTGCCCGCGATGCCGATCGGCACGTTCACGTAGAAGAGCCAGCGCCAATCGCCCAGCGACAGCAGCGCGCCGCCGATCACCGGCCCTAGGCTGAGCCCGATCCCCTGTGCGCTTGCCTGGATCCCGATCGCCTTGCCCCGGTGCGCCGCGGGCGTCGCCGCCGTAATAATCGAGACGCTGTTGGCTTGGAGCATCGCCGCCCCGATGGCCTGGAAGATTCGCGCAACCAACAGTCCTGCGAAACCAGGGGCCACGCCGCAAGCGACGGAGCTGACGAGGAATACGAAAAATCCCGACGCATACATCCAGCGACGGCCGAACATGTCGGCTAATCTGCCGAACGGAATGACGAGAGACGATAAGGTCAGCAGGTATACCAGGCTAATCCATTCCGCCTTCGCCATGCCGATGCCGAATTGGCGCATCAGCGAAGGCAGCGCCAAATTAATGATGCTAGCGTCGAGCGCTGCCATGAAGGCTCCGATGCATACCCTCGACACGACCAGCCAGTGATACCCGCTCCGGCTCGTGAGCCGCTCGGGCGGCGAGTAGTCCCATAGATGCGAGAGCTGTGACATGTGATTCAACCTCCCTGTCGGCAACGATGTTGTCCTTGCTTGGAAAGCGGGCGTTCCGCACCAGTTGCTCGCTCGCGCTTATGGCAATAAGCCGCCGCCCGCCCTCGTGAAACTTAAGGACGGGCGAAGCGGCTCTTCCGGAGGACGAGCGACTGTTAACTCCAGTATACCAGAGAAATCCGGGCTGTAGGGCGCGCAGGGCGATGTAATCATTGACACTTTCGCAAACGTCGCCATGCGGTCCGATCGCGTTTTGGGGGTGCTGCGCGTACCGATGGCAGCTTGGAACGTACAATTGACTGCATCACAAATACTCACCGGGAGTAAAATGGATAAAAAAACGCCGTCCTCATCTGCAAGAGGACGGCCCTGTCATGCGAGCTGTGCAATACCGTTTCGATATCTAATCAGGCAGATCTCTTACACTTCATGCCGCGAATCATTAACCTACTCTACCGTCACGCTTTTCGCCAAATTCCGCGGTTTATCCACGTCGTTGCCGCGCGCGAGGGAAGCATGGTACGCAATCAGCTGCAGCGGCACCACGGACAGCGCCGGCGCGAGAATCGGCAGCGTCTTCGGAATGGAGAAGAGCTCGTCGACCGACTTGCCGACCTCGTCTTCCTGTCCGGCGTTCACGAGCGCGAGCACGTGCGCGCCGCGGGCTTTCACTTCCTTAATGTTGCTCAGCGTCTTCTCGTACAGGTCTTCCTGCGTAACGACCGCGATGACCGGAATGCCTTCTTCGATCAGCGCCAGCGTGCCGTGCTTCAGTTCCCCGGCCGGGTACGCTTCGGAGTGAATATACGAGATTTCCTTCAGCTTCAGCGAGCCTTCCTGCGCCACCGCGAAGTCGACGCCGCGCCCGATGAAGAACAGGTTGTTATGCTTCGCGAGGGATTCCGCGATTTGCTTCAGCACGTCCGCGCTCTCTAGGATGCGCTCCACCTGCTCCGGCAGCGCGTTCATCGCCGTCAGCACGTCCGTCACGTAAGCCTCGTCGCGCGTTCCGATGTTTTGCGCCAGATACAGCCCCAACAGATAGAACGCGATCAGTTGGGACGTGTACGCCTTGGTCGAAGCGACGGCGATCTCCGGTCCCGCCTGCGTGATGATGACGTCGTCGGCTTCACGAGCGACCGAGCTGCCGACCACGTTGGTGATCGCCAACACGCGCGCGCCGTGACGCTTCGCTTCGCGCAAAGCGGCGAGCGTATCCGCCGTTTCGCCGGATTGGCTGACGACGATCACGAGCGTATCCGGCGTAATGATCGGCGAACGGTAACGGTACTCGGACGCCACGTCCGTCTCGACGGGGATGCGGGCGAGATCTTCGATGACCGTCTTGCCGACGAGCCCGGCATGGAACGCCGTGCCGCAAGCGACGATATGCACCTTGCGAATGCCGCGGATTTGCTCTGCGGTCATGCCAATCTCCTTCAGCTCGACGGAACGTCCATCATCGGAGATGCGACCCATCATCGTGTTGCGGTACGCCTTCGGCTGCTCGAAAATTTCCTTCAGCATGAAATGATCGAATCCCGCTTTTTCCGCCGTTTCCAAGTCCCAATCGACATGAAATATTTCCTTGGAAATAAATTCGCCGTCAATCGTCATCAATTCGACGCTGTTTTGCGTCAAAATCGCCATCTCGCCGTCGTTCAGGATATACACGTCGCGCGTATGCTCCAGAATGGCCGGGATGTCGGAACCGATGAAATTTTCGCCTTTGCCGACGCCGATGACGAGCGGGCTCGCGAACCGCACCGCGACGAGACGGTCCGGCTCGAGCTCCGTCAGCACGCCCAGCGCGAACGCTCCGCGCATCCGTTTTACCGCGCGCTGCACGGCCTTCACGATGTCACCTTCGTATTCGTCCGCCACCAGGTGAGAGATGACTTCTGTGTCCGTCTCCGATACGAACTGGCAGCCTTTGGCGATCAATTCTTCCTTCAGGTCGAGGTAGTTCTCGATAATGCCGTTATGCACCACGGAAAACTTATGCGAATTGTCCGTGTGCGGATGGGAGTTCACGTCCGACGGCTTGCCGTGCGTCGCCCAGCGCGTATGGCCGATGCCGACCGAGCCCGTGAGCGGTTGCCCGCCCAGCTTCGCCTCCAGGTTGGCCAGACGGCCGATCGACTTGCGCACTTCCAAGCCGTTCTTCGTAAAGACGGCGATGCCCGCGGAGTCGTAGCCGCGATACTCCAGCTTCTTCAAGCCCTCGATTAGAATATCCTGCGAATCCCGATTTCCGATGTACCCTACGATTCCACACATATGAATAGACCTCCGTGATCGATAGTTCCCGCTCGAACGGATGCCTTTGAATACCTGTCAAAGCATGGCGGCACATAGCCGCCTATTCGCCGGCATTGTCCCCGCAAAGATGATTTTGACAATAAGAAATACAATGCAGACCATTGCAAAAAAAACGACGGCTGCCGTATTAAACCCCGATCATGCCATCCGCCTAAGGGCGAATCGTGCTGATCGCGTTCGACATTTTAGATTCATGCACAGCAGAAAACAAACAGCGCTGCGGCTGTTGTCCTTTCCTGCCGAAATTGCAGTCCCCTTAAGCTAACGCGTACAAACGGCCTCCGTTGCCGCTGTCGCTTCAATCCTTCGCTATAGAGCATCCTGCCGATCTTTTGTCAGTCCGGTCACCCCGACTATTTGAGAATCGGCTTACGGTCGAATGCAATACCGGGAGGTCCCCGCCGAACATTCCGAACACCTCCACCTCGTCAGCTTGCCGCCTCTACGTCCGATGCTTGATCCGCGCGGTCCGTTCCGAAAGGACCCGCGCAGCAGCCGCAAAACGCGCGCAAGCTCTGGCGCTTAACTGCTTAGTAACCTCGATCCTCGCTTTCCTGCTGGAATGTCACTACTTACTATATGCATTTTGCGGTAAAGGTGCAACCCAATCTTTGGGTAAACGTTTGCAATTCGCGCAGCAGCGCGAAATGGCAATGATTGTAATCGCCATGACCGCCAAACAACGAGCAACCCCCGGGCGCAGCATTCACACCTCTAGGGTCGCCCGATCTTCAAGCCGCTTATACAGCGCCAAGCTCCTTGCGAACCGTATTCACGATACGCGCGACGTACGCTTCGACCTGTTCCTTTTCCGGCCCTTCCGCCATGACGCGAATCAGCGACTCCGTGCCGGACGGACGCACCAGCACGCGGCCGTTGTCGCCCAGCTCCGCTTCCACCTCCGCGATGGCCGCGGCAATGGCCGGATTGCTCTTATAAGCGGTTTTGTCCGAGACCCGCACGTTAACCAGCACCTGCGGGAATTTGCGCATCAGCGTCTTCAGCTCGCTCAGCTTCTTGCCGGCCGCCACCAGCGTATCGGTTAGCTGCAGCGCCGTCAAGATGCCGTCACCCGTCGTGTTGTAATCGAGGAAAATGACATGCCCCGACTGCTCGCCGCCCAGGTTATAGCCGCCGCGACGCATCTCCTCCATGACGTAGCGGTCCCCGACCGCCGTCTGCGCCGTGTTCAGGCCAAGCTTCTGCGCCGCCTTGAAGAAGCCGATGTTGCTCATGACCGTCGTTACGACCGTGTCATGCTTCAGCTTGCCGGCCCGCTTCATCGCTTCGCCGCAAATGCACAGGATAAAGTCGCCATCGACTTCCTCGCCGTTCTCGTCGATCGCGATCAGCCGATCCGCGTCGCCGTCGAAGGAAAGGCCGAGGTTCGCCCCATGCTTCAGCACCTCTTCGCGCAGATGCTCCGGATGCGTCGAGCCGACGCCGTCGTTGATGTTCAGGCCGTTCGGCTCCGCTCCGACCGTAATGACTTCCGCGCCAAGCTCGCGGAAGACCGTCGGCGCGATGCTGTGCGCCGAGCCGTTCGCGCAGTCGAGTACGATCTTCAGACCGGCGAACGAGTGTGTCACCGTCGTCTTCAGGAAGTCCATGAACACCCGCTTCGCCGTCTCGTCGACCGTCACCGTCCCGATATCGCCGCCTTCCGGCCGCGGCAGTTCGTCCTTCTCCGCGTCCATCAGACGCTCGATTTCGTTCTCCGTCTCGTCCGACAGCTTGAAGCCGTCGCCGCCGAAGAATTTAATGCCGTTATCTTCGACCGGATTATGCGAAGCCGAGATCATCACGCCCGCATCGGCTCCAAGCACGCGCGTCAAATACGCCACCGCCGGCGTCGACACGACGCCCAGGCGCACGACACTCGCGCCGATGGACAGCAGGCCCGCGATCAGCGAAGCCTCCAGCATCGGACCCGAAATCCGCGTGTCGAGGCCGATGACGACCTTCGGCTTCTCCGCTTGGCCGGCCAATACATAGCCGCCGCAACGGCCAATTTTATACGCAAGCTCCGGGGTCAATTCCCGGTTGGCGACACCGCGGACTCCGTCAGTTCCAAAATATTTTCCCATGTGTGTTGGTTCCCCTTTTGATTATGGATTTCCGTTCGCCGGGTTCTCGTCCGGCGGTATCTCCTGCGTCCCGTTCCGGGAGCCGGCATTGCCGCTGGGCGGCTGCGTATCGGCCGGCGCGTCCTTCCCCGTATCGCTCGCCCCGTTCGCTCCGCCGGACGCGTTGCCCGTGCCGGTAGACGGATTCGCGTTCGCGTCCGTGCTCGAATCGGCCACGGGCTGCCCGGACGCCGGCGTGCTGCCGTCCGTCTGCGCGCCGGCGGGCGGCGCGGCCGTGCCGTCCGTGATCGTCACGGTAACGCTAAGCGGCGATCCGGCCTGGCCGATGAACCTCGGCACGTGCATATCCAGCGGCACGACGTGGCCGCCCGGTCCGAGCCCGCTCAAATCCGCGACCAGCTGCACATCTTTCGCGCCTATTTGTGCCAGCATATTCGGCGCTCCGGAGATCGTTGCATCGACGGTCGCGGTCTCCGGCAGCGTCACCTTGGCCTTGAGCCCGTCCGACAACCCGATAATGGTGACCGGCAGCTTCGGAATCAGCTTCGTTTGCGCAGGCACGATCGTATACTCGAATGTCACCGTCGCCGGGTCGACGCTGGCCACGTCTTTGCCGGGTTTCACGTCGAGCTCCATCGTACCCGATTGTTTCAATTGCGACAAGTCGATCGTCAAAGCGTCATAGAATTCGTACTTGTCAATGACCTCCTGCGGTCCATAGATCGTAACGGCATCGACGCTCTGCTTGAACGTCGACACCGCGACCCCCTCCGGCAGACTTCCCGTGAAGTTCACTTGCAGCGGCAGCTTCTTGAACGGTTTCGTAATCGGAACTTCCACTTCGACGACGCTCGGATTGATGACGGCGTCCGTCAGCTCGTTGCCGTTCTTGTCGAGGGCGACCAGCTTCATCTTCTTATCGTTGACCGTCTCTTCCTCGCCGTCGACGGATACCGTCCCCCCCACGAACGCCACCTCGTCCATCTCGTCGGACGGAAGCGTCACGTGTACGCGGCCGTTCGGCTTCACGAGCGGCATGCCGACCTTGTAGCCCTTCCCCGGCGTGCCTTCGGTATTGATCTGCACCACGAACTCTTTCGTCAACAGCCGTTCCAGCACGACGGTGACGCTGCTCGGCTGCGCGTCGATTAGCTCGAGCCCGCGGGGTAAATGAACCTTGACCGGCACAACCATACGGCCCTCGGTAGCTTGGCTCAAATCGACCGTCACCTCGTAGTCGCTGTTATGCGACGCGAGCAGTAGATCGGAACGCGAGCCGCGGACCGTCAAATGCACGCCCTCGGGATCCAGCAGCCGCAGCGCGTAATTTTTGTCGTCCATGCCGACGGGTTGGATCTGCACGCCGTCGATATCGCGCGTTTCCGTCAGCGTTGCGACGGTGCTCGGCGTTTTCTCGGAATCGAAATGGACGACCGCCCACATCAGAATGCCGATGACGAGCGAGATGATCTTGAGCGCCGTCGGGTGGTTGAGCCATTTATCCATGCGGATCGCCTCCTTTCCGTTTCCAGAAAGGGATCTTCAAGCCTTGTCGCTCGCCCAACTTCGGCTTCGGATTCAGCTCCTCGTACAGCTTCGAGATGAGCGACTCTTCCTTAATGTCGCGAACGATCATGCCGCCGACCGCCAGCGAGATCTGGCCCGTCTCCTCCGACACGATCACCGATACCGCATCGGACACTTCGGTAATGCCGATCGCCGCACGGTGACGCGTTCCCAGCTCCTTGCTGATGAACGGGTTCTCGGAAAGCGGCAAATAACAGCCCGCCGCCTTGATGTGGCCGCCCCCGATAATAACCGCCCCGTCGTGCAACGGCGTGTTCGGGATGAAAATATTGATGAGCAGCTCGGAGCTCACATGCGATTCCATCCGAATCCCCGACTCCGTGTAATCCTGCAACCCCGTCGTCCGCTCCAACACGATCAGTGCACCGATCTTCCGTTTGGCCATATAATTCAGCGCCTTGATGATCGCATTGATCCGATCGCCGATGTCCGGGTCCATGACGGTCGTGCGGCTGAACAATTTCCCCCGCCCCAGCTGCTCCAGCGCGCGCCGCAGCTCCGGCTGGAAAATGACGAGCACCGCGAATACCCCGAGCGTGAACATTTGGTTCATCAGCCATTTCAACGTATACAAGTCGAACCACGTGCTGAGCGCCCACGTGACCACGAGCACGATGATGCCTTTGAACAGCTGGACGGCCTTCGTGCCGCGCACCAGCAAAATTAATTTATAAATAATATAACTCACGATGGAAACATCGATGATGTCCTTGATCGCGGTCGTCCATGTCATGTCGGCAAAGTAATTCATCCGTCAACCCCCAAAGACCACATGTGCGGACACATTCATCCTGAATTCGGAATGATAACCTTATTATTTTCTAGAAACGGGGTTGCAAATCCTCTAATCGCACACAAAAAAACCTCCCGTGTCCGGGAGGCAGAACGTCAATAGGCCAAACTGCTGATGGAGGTCGTCACTTTGTACCAAAACCAGTCCAGCGCCTGGTCAATCTGTTTCACTTCTCCGGAAATATGCGCGGTCGAGGCTTCATACAGCGAACCCGAGATCACCGTAACGTCCCCGTCTACTTCGCCGAGCACGTTCGCTTTCCCGTTTTCCACCGTCAGATCCCCGTTAACATGCGCCCCCGCGGGCACGGTGACGGTATCGCCTTCGATGACGACTTCTGCCAGATCTGGGCCGCGCACGGCCAGTTGGCTATCCTGCTGCCACATCGCCAAGAAGCTGGAGAACATCACGAGCACGAACACGGCGGCCACCGAAACGGCGGGATGGTTCCGGACCCAGCGGGTAAAACCCGATGCGGGTCGGCGGCGTTTCGCCGGCAAGGCGTCCATGATGCGCTGCGTCAACTGTGAGGATTGCTCGGCTGAAATCACGAAATGCGTGTCCATCATCCTGTGCGCGAGCGCTTCCGTTCGTTCCAACTGTTCCATTCGGGCGCGGCAAGCCGGGCAGGAATCCAGATGAGCTTTGAGCCCTGCGATATCGTCTTGGGGCAGCTCGTCGTCCAAATAATCATGCATCAGCATGACGGCGACGTTGCAATTCATAGCAGCCAGTCCTTTCTTCGTTGTTATTTCACAGTAGTAATCGATACGTATAATTCAGGCGGATGTTTCACTTTTTTGCGAAATCCGCGCCGGCCCAAATCTTGGATACACCCAAGCGCGCCGCCGCCTATAACTTATGCTCCAATTTCTTCCGAAGGAACTCCCGTCCGCGGTGCACCCGGGTTTTCACGGTCGTGACGGGCATGTCCAGCACGTCCCCTATTTCCTGCAGCGACATGTCCTCGAGATAGCGAAGCACCATAACCGACTTGTATTTCGCCGGCAGCGTCTCGATCGCCTGGTGGATAATCCGCTGCGTGTCCGAAAGCAGCAGCTCCGTCTCCGGCGTTCGATCGTCGCTCGGAATCATCGCGTAGCCGTCCAGCCCTTCGTGCTCGCTCGATTCCGCGTCCAGCGAGTACACCGGCTTGCGCTTGCGCAGCCGATCGATGCACAGATTGGTCGCGATCCGGTAGATCCACGTGGAAAATTTCATCGACGTATCGTAACGGTCCAAGTTTTTATATACGCGAAGAAACACGTCCTGCACGACGTCCTCCGCTTCCTGGCGGTTATACAACATTCGGTAAGCCATATGGTAAAGCTTGTCCTGGTACAGCTCCACGATCTCGGCAAAAGCCCGCTGATCGCCCTGTAGAGCCAACCTCGCTAATCTTGCCTCGACTGATATCAACGCTACTCCTCCAAACCCGCCGGTATGTAATTACGCGACTACATGATTATACCGTTAACATGGGCGCATAGGCAATGAATGGCGATTGAATTGGGAATGAAAAGAAATCATCACGTTCAATGCGATTCACGCGATGAACCTTTCATGGGGCTGCGGATTGATGCCCTCACTTGTACGCGACATTAACCTTCATTCACAGGTGCATAAATCCAAACCGATTCGAGATATTCAGGCTCGCATGTATTATCCACAAAGATATCCACATTTCCCCCACAATCTGTTGAATAACTGTGGATACTTCTCTCTGGTACGCAGAGTACAAGTAAGGCTTTCTCCTGATGAGCGCCTCTGAAGGCCCGTCTTAACTGAATGCTCACAGTTTGGTTCGAGCTCTGTTGCACTTTATCGCACGTTGTCCACTTGTGGATAAATAAAAAACGGGCACCTATTGCGGGCACCCGTCCATTGTTAATATCTTCAGTTTTAACTCTTTTGCTGAATGCTGCACAGGCTCGCGCCTGCGCAAACCAATCAGCTTATCACCCCGTGTTTCTCAGGCCCGCCGCGATGCCGTTGATCGTGAGCAGCACTTCGCGGAGCAGCTCGCGGTCGTCTTCTTCGCCTTTGGCGCGGCTTTCGCGAAGCTCCTTCAGCAGCTGTACCTGCATGTAGCTGAGCGGATCCACGTACGGGTTGCGCAGGCGGATGGATTCTTGGATGACCGGCACGTTATCCAAGATCTCCTCTTGCCCCGTGATTTGCAAGATACATGCAGATGTCCGCGCATATTCTTCCGTGATTTGCGTGAAGATGCGGTCGCGAATCGTCTTGTCCGCGATCATGCCCGCGTATTCCTTCGCGATCTGCAGATCCGCTTTGGCGAGTGCCATTTGCAAGTTGTCGATCAGCGACGTGAAGAACGGGAACTTCTCGTACATGGTACGGAGCGTCTCCAAGCGCTTCGCATCGTCTTTCACGTAGCTCTGAAGCGCCGTACCCGCGGCATACCAGGCCGGCAGCAGATAACGGCTTTGCGTCCAGGCGAACACCCACGGAATCGCGCGCAGGTCTTCGAAACGGTCACTTCCCTTGCGCTTCGACGGACGCGAGCCGATGTTCAGTTCGCCGACTTCCGGCAGCGGCGTCGACTCTTTGAAGAACGTCATGAAGTCCGGATCGCGGAAAATCAAATCCTGGTACTTCGTCAGCGCCGTTTCGGAAATGCCGCGCGCAATCTCTTCCCACTCCGTCGTAGCCGTTTCTTCCTGCTCTGGGTATTTCGCCAAGCGCGAAGCGGTCACGAGCGCCCATGTCGCCTGCTCGAGGCTGCGATAGGCAATGCCTTTCAGCGAGTAACGGGACGACAGCACCTCGCCCTGCTCCGTGATTTTGATTCCGCCGCCCACCGTATGCGGCGGTTGGGCCAGGATGCTGCGGTTGAGCGGCATGCCGCCCCGACCGAGCGCGCCTCCGCGGCCGTGGAAGAATTTCAGCTTCACGCCGTATTTCTTCGCCGAGCTCGTAATCGCATTCAACGCGACGCGCAGCTCCCAGTTCGCCGTGACGACGCCGCCGTCTTTATTGGAGTCGGAGTAGCCGAGCATGATTTCGTGCAGGTTGCCGCGGGCTTCGACGGCTTGGCTGTACACCGGCAGCGCGAACAGCCGCTCCATGATGCCCGGCGCCGCGTGCAAGTCGTCGATCGTTTCGAACAGCGGCACCGCTTGCAGGGTGCAAGTTACGTTGCCGTTCGTATCTTTGCGGAATAAGCCCACTTCTTTGGCGAATACCATGACCTCCAGCATATCGCTTGCGCCCTGCGTCATGCTGATCAGGTAACTGGAGATGCAGTTAACGCCGAATTCGGCTTGCGCCCGGTAAATCGTATGATAGACATCTAGACATTCGCGCGTGCCTTCGGAATAGGCGAAGTGCGGCGACGTCAGCGGACGCGGGTCGTTCAGCAGCGTATGCAGCAGGTCGATCTTCTCGTCCTCGGAGAGCGAGGCGTAGTCCGAGACGATGTTCATATTGGCCAGAACTTCGCTCATGGCGTTCTCATGCTCTTTGCTGTGCTGACGGATGTCCAACGTCACCAGATGGAACCCGAACAGCTCGACTTGGCGAATCAGCTTGCGGATATGCGTATCGGCGACATAGTCGGCAAAATGATGCCGCAGGCTGCGATCGATGACGAGCAGATCCTGCTTTAATTCTTCGGCGCTGTTGTAGCGCTTCGGCGATCCCTTCAACGAATCGTTCAGCGCGTTGACCAATTTCTCGAGCATGTAGCCCAGCTTGATGCGGTACGGCTCCTTCTCGTTGCGCCAAATCTCGATGCATTTCAGTTCGCCGACTTGCTCACGATCCTTGCGGATGGACTCGGCCAGCTCGTCCGAAATCTCGACGATGTTGGTGCTGAAGCTCAGATGTCCCATGACTTCCTTGAGCAGCTCCTCGTATTTCTTCAATACGAGGCCGCGCTGCAGCTTCAGCGTTTCCCACGTAATCTTGGCTTTAACGGACGGGTTGCCGTCGCGGTCGCCCCCGATCCAGGAGCCGAAACGAAGGTAAGTCGGAACATGCCATCTTTCGTCAGACGGATAATATTTGTCCAGGCAGCGCTCGAGCTCTTCATACACGTTCGGAAGCACCTCGAACAGCGTTTCGTCGAAATAGTACATGCCGTTGCGCACTTCGTCGATAACCGTTGGTTTGCGGTCGCGGAGCTCATCGGTCTGCCACAAAGTCAGCACTTCGTTCAACAGCTTCTCGCGTAGCTTCTCACGTTCGCGGAACGTCAGCGTCGGGTCGTCGAGCTCCATCATTTCCGCGGCGATGCGCTGATGGATATCCAACACATCGCGTCGCGTCGCTTCTGTCGGATGTGCGGTCATAACCAACTCCAAGGAGATATCCGAAATGATTTCTTTCACGCTGTCGATCGGCAAATTCCGGTCCTGCAGCACCTGAATGGCGCTTTCAATGGAACCCGGCTGAACTTTCTCGCCGGACGAACGCTCGTAATCGCGTTTACGGCGGATCCGATGATTCTGCTCGGCAATGTTCACGAGTTGAAAATAAATCGCAAACGCGCGAATGACCTGATGGCGGGTAGCGGGAGTAAGCGCATCGATAACCTGCTTGAATTCCTCGTCCAGCTCCGGCAAAAATTCCGCGCGCAGCGTTTTGCTCATCTCGCGGATCTTCTCGACCGTCTCCAGCAGTTCATGGCCGCCTTGGTGGACCAGCACGTCTCCCAAAATGTTGCCCAGGAAACGCACGTCGCGACGAAGCAAGTTATTTGCTTGCGGTCGGTTTGTAGTCATTGTTGTACCAGCCTGTTCCGACATTCGAAATCCTCCTTAAGGTTTGCAGTGCGAAACCACATCTTAAGCTTCGTCGTTGGTCAGCAGAGCAAAACCCTTCCTAAAGCATAGTCTTCGGTTTTTGATGCAAAAACGGCGCTTAACATGCTTATTTTAACGGCCGATAATCAGTTTTTGCCTGCAGCAATCCTCATCATAAGCCTAATTTACCAGCTACAACGATTTTTAACTCTACCCATCATACTACAAATCAACAAGCGGTTGAAGCTTTTTCACGGATGGAAAGGAAAGGCTTCGCGGATATAACAAAAAGCCTTGGAGTCCAAGGCTTTGACGATAATATGGAGCGGGTGATGGGAATCGAACCCACGCTATTAGCTTGGAAGGCTAAAGTTCTACCATTGAACTACACCCGCGATTGAATGGTCGGGACGACACGATTTGAACATGCGACCCCCTGGTCCCAAACCAGGTGCTCTACCAAGCTGAGCTACGTCCCGTTATGTAATCGCAATATAAAGAAATGGCGTGCCCTGAGAGATTCGAACTCCCGACCTTTTGATTCGTAGTCAAATGCTCTATCCAGCTGAGCTAAGGGCACGTATGGAGCGGAAGACGGGAATCGAACCCGCGACCCTCGCCTTGGCAAGGCGATGCTCTACCGCTGAGCCACTTCCGCATGATCGTCACTACTTATAACTCAAGCGCGACATTTAATAATATATCATGGACATGAGCAGAATGCAACCCCATGCGAAGAAAAAGACAAACTTTTTTTTCGTGAAGCTGTTCTGCTTATGTCCCTGCGCGATTAAGACATCCGATTTCGCGCTTTTAGCTCACCTTTACCGGCTCAAGGACAGGTTTTTCGTAAACTTGCGGATTGCCGCCCGCCAAAGCGAACGGGAAGCAAAGCGGTACGCCCGTACGCGGATCCGGGATGATATCGGTCTCGATGCCGAATACTTCGCGAAGCACATCCTTCGTCATTACGGTTTGAGGCGATCCCACGCTGACGACTTGCCCTTTCTTAATGGCTACCACATGCTGCGCGTAGCGCGAAGCATGGTTTAAATCATGGACTACCATTACAATTGTTCTGCCTGCGGTCGCGTTGAGCTCCTGGAGCAGTTCAAGAACCTCAAGCTGGTGCGCCATATCCAGATAAGTCGTCGGCTCGTCAAGAAACAGCAAATCGGTTTGCTGAGCAAGCGCCATGGCAATCCAAGCGCGCTGCCGCTGGCCTCCGGAGAGACGATCGATCGGCCGGTCCTTGAACTCCGCCAAGCCGGTGCTCTCAACCGCCCAGTGGATAACGGAGCGGTCCTCTTGCGTCAGGGAGCCGAAACCTCGCTGATAAGGGAAGCGCCCGTAAGATACCAGTTCCGATACCGTTAATCCGTCCGGGGCAGTCGGGGTCTGCGGAAGAATCGCCAGTTGCTTGGCAACCTCTTTCGTCGATTGTTTATGAATCGATTTTCCGTCCAACATGACCGAGCCCGCTGAAGGCGTCATAAGCCTCGCCAGCGTTTTCAAAATCGTGGATTTGCCTGAACCGTTCGCCCCGACAAGCGCTGTGATTTTCCCCTTCGGGATCGTGATGTTCAAGTCTTCGACGATTAATCGTTCTTCGTATCCGATACTTAGGTTCTTCGTATGCATGGCGTTCATTCGTATCCACCCCTTGCCGCTTAATCAAACAATTGATAACCGTTCTCAGAAATAGTTCATCTCAATGATAACCATTCTCAATAATTGCGTCAAGCATTTCATCTGTTATACACAGTACTATAATTATGAAACGTAAACCATTAACCGTGTGAATACGCAGCCCGAATCACAATTCGATACTCCCGTACGATTGCCATGAATTGATGCGATTCTCCTCCGCCAGCACATCGTCCTGTGGGTAACTCTTTTCATACAGCGCAAGGCATTCAAGGGTTTTTAAGTAATTATCCACAAAGTTATGCACAAAAAGACCCTTTGATTAAGGGTCTCTACATTTAAGTACATTATGGAACTTAATTCGCTGCGACACTCTTTTACACTAAAGGTACATCTATGTATTGTTCCATTTTCCTATCAGAAAATGGTGAGCCATGTAGGACTCGAACCTACGACACCCTGATTAAAAGTCAGGTGCTCTACCAACTGAGCTAATGGCTCATGCAGATGGCTGGGGATCTAGGATTCGAACCTAGGCATGACGGAGTCAAAGTCCGTTGCCTTACCGCTTGGCTAATCCCCAATCTTGATGATGGTGGAGGCTGAGGGGATCGAACCCCCGACCCTCTGCTTGTAAGGCAGATGCTCTCCCAGCTGAGCTAAGCCTCCAAGTTGAGAGAGATGGTGACCCGTAGGGGATTCGAACCCCTGTTACCTCCGTGAAAGGGAGGTGTCTTAACCCCTTGACCAACGGGCCTTATGAAAATGGAGCTCTCAACCGGGATCGAACCGGTGACCTCATCCTTACCATGGATGCACTCTACCTACTGAGCTATGAGAGCATTAATGGCTCCCCGAACAGGACTCGAACCTGTGACAACTCGATTAACAGTCGAGTGCTCTACCAACTGAGCTATCAGGGAATAATATTCAATTCAGGGAACTTGCCACCCTGAAAACTGGATACGAACCCTTGCGAAGGTCTTGCTTAGCTGATGCGATGTAGATTGGATAAGCCCTCGACCGATTAGTATTCGTCAGCTCCACGCGTTGCCGCGCTTCCACCTCGA
>NZ_JBHSHY010000067.1:0-18589 GCF_042653205.1 Paenibacillus sp. GCM10023250
TGTGTTCTCCTTGGTTTGTTTTTGGGATCCGTTCAGCCGGCCAGCGTCGTGGACCCCTTAACATCATACCAAGGAGTCTTTTTATTTCTCAAACCTCGTATTTCTTCATAATAGGAATGCTGTCCGTAAGAGTAATGATCAGCACATCATAAACGAATTGAGCTTTGTATCGCCAAGGTGCTTAATTCGGAGCATTAAAAAACCGACTCCTGTAGGAATCGGCTTCATTAAGTTAAGTCTCCAGACTGAACAGCTTACTGAGTGGAATCTGCAACTCCTTAAACACGTTCGACTGCACGTTATCCTGTTCCGTATATAATTTCCGCACTTGATACAATCCATCCTGCAGCGCATACACATGGACGGTGCGATTTCCGGGATCGACGATCCAATATTCTTGGACTCCGTATTTCTGATAAAGATTGAACTTCTCATTAAAATCCTTTAGCGCTGTTGATGGCGACAACACTTCGATAATCATTGTTGGCGCCCCGTGGCAGCCATTCTTCGAAATCTGATTCTTAGAGCAGACGACAGACAAATCCGGCTGCGTCACATGTTCGGGAGTATCATATTGGTCACTTTCGCTGAAGAACACATCAAACGGCGCAACGAACACATAACAGCTCTGATTCTGAAAATACGTTCGCAGTGCGAAATGCAGCTCTCCAACGATGAACTGATGCAGCGCATTTGGAGCAGGCGACATATTGTAGGCTTTACCGTTAATTAGTTCCCATACTCCGTCCCACGACAACCAGTCTTGATAGGTGTTCGGCTTCTTCTCATCCGTATTCGACACCGGGATCCACCTCCTTCGGATTCATTATCTGTTGATTATATCCGTATCGAATTGTTCGATCGATTGCCGTATGTCTGAAGTAAAATCAAGTTTATTCCCGTGCTAATACCCGAATTATAACATAATTCCCTGCTTAATCTCAGTTTTGGAACTTACCATTGGAGGTATACATATGCCGTCCATTGATTCAAGAGATCTGGAAGTGCCATTGCTGAAATTCCCGAGATCACAGGCCTCGGGCTTAACTTCTACCCGATGCGATACGAAATTTGCCCTTCCGATATTATCGACACCTTGGCGCATACGGCATGCCTACCCGCTTCAGCCATTGGAACTTTGGGAAACGTTTAGCAAACCTAAAAGGTGGGCATCAGTTTCCTACAATTCCATTAATAATCATTTACTCACCTTAGAAGCGTGGACACTTGCGGCAGATACCCATGGTCTAGCAAGTCGTCAATGCCTTTTCCGAGCGAAATGTCCCACATAGCAAGGCTGAGCTGCATTTCGGTTTCCTTTGCGAAATACTCAACGCACTGCCCGAGGGCCATCTCAACTTCCTTCGTAGTTACAACATCCGCGTCATAAGCAAAGATAATATGCTTACAACCTAGTGCCTTCAGCGGTTCAAGCAATAGCGAGAACGCACCGGCGCCTGGTATACCAAAGACCGGTTTAACTAGCCCGTCCGCAGCCTTATCAGCTTTTAGCGCCCCTTCTGTTACCCAGACTTCCGAACAATCGACTATGGTATCCGCGGTATCCCCGACTTTCCAGTATTTCAAACAAGGGCTTGGCAACGCGAGATGTGCCGGAAGCGGGTCGCCAATGGACGCGCCGTTATCCTTTGAACCGCTGCTCCACCACCAATATCGTTGTCCCTGCTTGAGCTCCACGCTAAAGACAAATTGGCCGGATGCTGAAGAAATCTCTTTTTTATTCTTCTCGGTGAGCTCGACAGTCACCGGCTTATCTTGAACCATGATTGAACACTTCGCCCGTCGCTTCCCGCTTTGATCTCGCGGAAGTTCCTCCAAAATTTCGCCCGTCATGGCACCCTTTATATCCAGTTCCAGAGGCGGATTATCTACCCTGATCTGCCAGCCGGTAATCTCATTCGAGATGGTACGGAACGGGATCATGAGACCCATTCCGCCAGCCATCGTCCAGTAGGGGCCGTATTGGCCCTCTTGGCAAAAAAAACCCGGCACCCCCAATAGATCGCTATTGTCGCTCAGTCGGCTAATGACGTTCTTGGCAATTTTATAACGTTCCTGAACGGGCATCGTTCGATACTCGCGAAGCTGAATAACCTTCTCTTCAAAGAAGCGATCATGAATCAAATGCGAGTAATGCTCAGGGGATAACGAGAGCTCCTTCAGTAAGGCACGGTAAACGCGGTTGAGGTGATGATCGAGCTTCTTATCGACAGCCTTATTCACATTAATTTCAACCTTTATTTTCGGTACGGCATTGGAATCTAAAACATGCCGGAATTGACGGCCAATAATGGAATCGAAATAATCATCACTTGGCACCCTCATACAATAAACAACCGTTTGCTCGCGGTTTATCCGGCACCAGCCTTTATGTCCACAAATCGGACATGGGGACTGGAGCTCGTACCATCCCTCGTGCTTTATTCTGCGTAGCTTCATGCCCCAACTCCTTTTCTTATGATGCTTGAAGAATCGTGCCCATGCGCTCCTCAAGGAGCTGCAATTGATCAAGAGAGAATGACGTAAACTTGCCGTCCCAAGAAGTAATTTGGAGAACAGCCTGGACCTTGTTCTTCAAGTCCTGTTTATCCCAGTTCTTGGTGCCATTCAAAAACCGGCTGACAAATTTGTTTTTCTCCCGCTTACGATTCTTCTCATGCTGCCCGGCAGGTCCTTGGGTTGGGTACCCATTGTTCGAAGAAGACGAGCCTCGGCT
The DNA here is from genome assembly GCF_042653205.1 of Paenibacillus sp. GCM10023250. NCBI lineage: Bacteria > Bacillati > Bacillota > Bacilli > Caryophanales > Paenibacillaceae > Paenibacillus > Paenibacillus sp. GCM10023250. The sequence goes on from NZ_JBHSHY010000067.1 coordinate 2,738, forward strand.
GCCGTTGCTCTGGCTTTGCGAACGATCGGAATTCCCATGCGACGCAGATTGTTCACCTCCATGCGACTGTTGCTCGCTTCCTTGCGGTTGTCCTTCTTCGTCAGTAAGAGTTCCGTTTTGACCAAATGGCTGCCCTGCAACCGGATCGGAATGACGGCCTTCGTTCTTCAGCTTTTCATGAGCTCTCTGCCGGGTATTCGTCATATAAATGTCCTCGTACGAAGAGAGACCTCCGCCAATATTTCCATACCCCCCATGCGAAAGCGCGCGACCAACCGCGCTTGTCGAAGCATTTTCTATCGGGTTGGTGGAATCTACGCCCGAAGTTGCGCCAAATCCAATGATGGAACGCTCAATTGTTTTAAAAGGCTGACCGTATTTATTCAACCCTTCAAATTGACATGTCATGACCCACTGCTCACCGATTTGCTCTGGAAAGGTATGAATGACATAACTCTCTTCATGGACTTTGTGAACAGCGATCATCTGCTCGATTCGCCCTTCCACATCAACATACGGCCGCAATGTTTCGACATACGTTTTTCCATGGTAGGAGTAAAGACCAAACTGCCTTTGTTCGGCAGTAAGAGCATACTGCTTGTCCATCACCTTTTCCTTTTGCGGAAGCAGCCGAATGTGCTTATGGAATTCATTTGCCATCGATTGATACACCGACTGTATTGTCGAATGTGCAAGTGCCTTCTTCTCAAGTGCGATACGTTTAACGTGTTCGGCCTCCTCACCCGCCAAGAAAGGAAAGCCGTTTCGCTCTTGTCCTTGGTTCCCCATTCTACATACCTCCATTTTTTAATCTTCGAATTACCCCTGTGCTGCAGAGAGCATCAGCTTCAAATTGCCAATAAAAAAAGACGCATTCAACAATCGAATGCGTCTTCGATGGAATGGAAACAAAAAAAAGGACATACGTGTCGTGTAAGTCCTTGAGCTTCCATTGGCATACTTTAAATGCCTTAAGGCTTCTCCATCCTCGTCGAAAATCTAACAACGAAGAAAATAAAGCGAGTGTTGCTGTAATACTAGAATTATAGCACTAGACAGAAAATAGGTAAAGTATGCCTGCGACAGCTTTGTGCTTCTATAGATACACAAAACCCCGCTTCAGCTAAAAAACTAAAGCGAGGTTTTTGTGTGTCACGCCATAATCCTATGTTAACATGCAGCATGCCTAGACCAGATCCTCGACAACGCCATGATTCGCCATATTTCGCTTTACCCAAATTAAAGAAGTAGGTTATAATCTTTTTGCGTGCTACCGGGGTCAAGTCAACCTCTACGGATGTTGATTGCTGACCTTTAACTTATTGCACACATTTCATGTGTGTTTTTTAGTATACGATTCGCCTTCTTACAGCACGAAAGAAAGCCGAATGTCCTCAAAATCAAATAAAAAAAGCCCCTACCAGGTTATATTCATTGTCTTCCGGCCGCCAAGCGTTTAGACAATGAATAGTTCAGGAGTAGAAGCTTTATTACACAAACTCGGTATGAGCTTATTTTAGCATATCGTTTTTGAAAAATAAAGCCTCTTCTCTCTCTTGAGTATTGCCTTTTTTGGTGGCGCAAGGGAGACTTTTTTATGTCAGAGAAGAAAAACCTGAAGGAAGGTTCTGCTCGTCTCCTTTACTATCGTGAACGTCCTACGGGAAACCGAACCCCGAAGACACGAATAGTCAAAGATAAGCCCCAAGCCTATTTTGAAGAAGAGCTGGAGCGGATCTACTTTAACGAAGAAGATATACGCAAATTCTCATTGGACAAGCATGGTCAGAATGTGCCTTATGTCGACGGCCATATGACAATCATCAATAACTACATGTTTGACTACTGGGGTTACATTCTTGGAGCAGAAGCGATCGCACTCTATGCGCACCTGAAGCGATACTGCTACGGTGAAAAAGACTTCTGTTGGCCGAATCTCGAGCTCATCTCGTATAAGATGAAAATGAGCCGTAACACTGTAAAAAAGTATCTCAGCATCCTAGAGGATCATGGCTTCGTTTATCATTTTAATGTCCAAAACGCCGACTTGAACAATACCAATGAAAGCCCATTGTTTAAGGTACGAAAGAAGGTCCCGCTCCTTTCGCAAGAGCTATGCGACCAGCTCCCTCAAGTGCTGCAAGTCGATCATGAAAAATACTTAACTAAGCTCTTAACGACCTGCGAACACGAACTCGATCTCGATCCAAGTGTCGATTATAGCAGCCTTTATGATGATCTCATTGAAAAAGGGAACGTCCGACGTAAAACAAGGCAGCTCTCCTTGTTTGAGATAGATAAGGAGGCTGCACTCAAACGGCGGATCCTCGAAAGCGAGCAATTGGAAGCTGACAAGGTGCGCTGGCAGGCGGTTTTATCGGAAATGAGAAACAAGATCTCTAAGCCTTCCTATGACAACTGGTTTTCAAAAACATTTGCCATAAAGCGGAATGATATTCTGACGATCTATACGCCACACGATATGGTGACCGACTTTCTAACGAATCGGTATAAAGTCAAGATTTTGGAGGCACTCCATCCGATTGATGAAACAATTATGGATATTAAAATCGAAACGCTTGAAGCATTTTCGTAGGAGCCGGCAACGGCTCTTTTTTTCCCTTGAACGCTTATTTTGAAAAACCTTTGATTATCAAAGGCTGGCTGACTTGTTTGTAGCTCGCACGATACGATTTGAACTTACGACCTGCAGTTCAGGGAATGGATACTAGTCAAAATCCATACGAGAGAGTTCAACAAAGCAGGACTTTACTGACTTTCAATGTAAACACCTTCAGCCTTGATCCATTTAGCAAGGCTGTTAAATACCAATTCTGTATCTCCATGCATTTGGTACTGTCTGTTTTCGCTAAGAATTACACCAGATTCATTCATATCAAAGGAATAATTGTCTTGAACCTCATCACGATTCCGATAAAAAATAACCATGAAAATTACATTCTCGGTGCTCCCTTTATATGTTCTTAGATGCCGACTGTATGTGACTGAGTCCATTAACTTAGGTATCTCAGTTTGATCCTGATACTGAGTAATGATCCAATTTACCATTAGAACTTATCTCAAAATCGACTTTTTCAATTTTATTTGAATACTTCATAACATGCTGAATTTTGAGCGGATAAGTAAAGTACCATATTAATCCGACAAAAATGATTGTCATTATGAAACAAAATAAATAGGTCAGTTTTTTTACTACTGCTATCACCACCTGCATCAATTCTTAATGAGGAAATCGTTCTTTACGCCTTATTTATCGAGAAATTTAATAACTATTGTATTGTTACAATAAATTCTACAACCAAGGTTGGAAGGGCCGATAATATGAATTAATCCACGTGTCGTGTGCTTTTCATCCCAAAGAATGGTGAAGGTAGGCTTAGTCACCATTTTTCTGATAACATCTCCGATCGCTTCTGTTGGTACTCCTCTTCTGAAATAAGACCATCATCTCTAAGTCGCTCCAGTCGGCGCAATCTAGTTTCGAAGTCTTCTAATTGTCCGTTGTGAAGCTCGCTTTGCTCCGGCTGTGGTATCTCAACATCCCATGAGGAAACCCCGCGATTACCAAAAAAATTAACCGCATGCCCAATTGTGATTCCAAGCGCGAGGAGGGTCCAGACGACCCCAAACCAACCGAAATTCGAAACAATGGTTAATCCGATTACAACAAAGATTGCCCCCACAATCATGCCCATTAAGGAAGCGGACTTACTTGGTCTTACACGACCTCTAAAGAACATCACATTTCTCCTCCAGTCAGTTGGTCTATGATTCATGAAGTACTCAAGGATTTGCATATTTGTCTGGATTGCTAAAAAAATCATCATAGTTGTAACGGCCAATAAGATTAAAACTTTTCTTCGCATCATCAAACTCAAGAACAAATACTTCTCCATGAAGACCTGACGTAGTACGATTATCCACAATTGCTATTCTATTTTCGCTCAGTTGGACAACTGCTTCACCTGGAGCAGGTGACTGTGGAGCATTAAAGCTAAATTGTGGTACTGGCTTAAACGCAATAATTGCTAGGCAGATTAAATTCCGAATAAGATATACGTCTTGGTTTTATCAGTCACGATCATCACCTCTAAACGTTAAACGCCGGAATGCCCAAAAAGTTCCATAAATTAAGAAAGAACGCCACTCGGCGTTCTATTACTTATACTTTTTATTTAGTAAATAGAATACGTGTGCTCTCAGGATCATACTGGCCTAGCATATCCGCAGCATGACGCCCCGTCGGTTCCGATTCCTCCATCGATACGTTATTGCATCTTAGAAATGCGGGCGACGCTACGAAGTTGTAAAGACTGTTTTGCATGCTACTAATTAAAGAAGAAGCTTAGCTTAGGAAAGCTGATCAATCATTTAACTAGGATTCAATAATTGATAGGCTGCCTATAAAAAACAGATACCCCTATCTCAATATTTGACACCCAGCATATAAAATTCGGACAGGCACCCTCTGTCAATTTTTGATACCCGAAAATAAGGCCAAAATCTCGCCTATCAAATTTTGAGATAGGGGGATCAGAAAACTATAGGCGAAACCCAGGTGTCAAATTTTGAGACAGCCTCAGTCAAAGTCTGAGATAGGCTATCTCAATAATTGAGACCAAATAAATACAATCTTTAAGAAGAACTAAGGTTTAAGAAGTTCTATATCATCAATCAAAGTCATGCGATAGGAATCGATCGATAAGCCCATTGATTAACACCTGTTGATTCCCGCGGCGCAGCTGCGCGATAAAATCGACAAACAAGATCGAGATCAACTCATCGACTTCCATTTGAAATGGAGGAAACGTCGCTTCGGCGTCATATAAGAACACTTCGCCCCGCTTGACATTTTCGCGCAAAAACTGAACCTCCATCAATGCCCACATTTTTGGCGACGCAAATTGATTAACTGCCTCCCCGCTTCGCTGCCGCGGGAAATAGAAGAGCCGCTTCTGCTGCAGACTTTTTACGGTATCCTCCATGGTCACGCTATCTTTTGTCTCCTTGCGCTCGCTGAGGTTCTCACGGATGTGCAGCAAAAAGTCCGCGTACAGGATATGGACGAGATGCTCCACCGTCAACTCGGCAAATGCCCCTTTGGTCTTCTTATTTATGTCGCCGATAAATACTTCCGCTCGGGTAAAATCGATTTCTTCCGCTCGAACCTTTAGGCGAATTACCCGTTTCGAACGCTTAAACAAATCGCTCCACGTAAACCCGCCGTTTAAGCCCCGCAGCTTCTCAGAAACGTTCAGATGACTGCTGCTGACTCTTTCGATACGCATGTATATCCACATCCCCACGGTAAATGTAATTCATAATCAACCGGTAGACGGTCTTTCGTATGGAGAGATTCAACTTTCTGGCAAGTACCTCGATTTCCGTATAATCCGGAAGCAAAAGTTCGGCGTGCATGTATTGGCCGGTATCTTTATAAACAAGCGGTGGATACCGCTCGGGGAAGATCGAATAATGCTCCAAAGCCTGTTTCAGAATTTCCGTATTCGAGATCGTTTCATATTTAATCTCGGGCCTACGATCGGCGATTCTTAATTCGCTTGCACGCTTTCGCAGCTCTTCCCTTTGCTCTGGCGTAACCGGGAACTTCATGTCCTTCTTCTTATCAGAACGCTCTTTACGCGTGCGTACCTTCGGCTTCTCTTCTGCGGCCGCTGTGGGCGGTTTAGCCCGCTTCTGCGGGGCCGGTGGTGTGCTTGGCGCCGCAGCAGGCTTCTGCGCTCTGAGAGGCTGTGCTTTATCCGGTGTAGCGGGATTATCGCTTGCCGGCCTAAAAATGCCGTTTAGACTGCTTACCATGGGTCTGGCCTCCCTCTCCTGATAGCGTAACGGTCAAAATTCCAGAATTCCATTTGAGACAAGTATATGAGCAGTCCTATTGCGAATAGAACGCTCGTCCGGTGTATATTCGCTGCAGGAACGGTCGATGATGAATAGTAACCAATTCAGAGGAGTGATAGGAATGGCTGCTAGAAAAGAGATGACCCCGGAACAAGCAAAGAAACTGGCCTCCATTATGATGCATGTTTCTAGCAAAATGGGTGGGCCCAAGCTCATAAAAAAATAAGCAGGCTGCTCTGATTAGCAGCCTGCTGTTCGAATTACGTTTTCACTACTTTCCCCAATTGACCATAGCGATTCAGTAAACCATCGAGTTCTTGAGATATTCGAATCACGATCTCGGATTGTATCCCAAACCGATCGCTGAGCCGATACATTTCTTCGCGCTTGCGTTCAATTTCGCTACGGATTTGAGCGCGTCTAGTTTCTGGCACGATGTCCTCCCCCTATCAACGGTTAGCCTCTGCTCCAATTCTGCTCGTCCTGAAGGACGCCGGAGGCAAGCAGAACCCCCCACCATTCGCGAAAAGCCGCGTTAATCGCCATTCGCTCTGCATCCTGAGGATATGGACCTTCGGAGCGGGTACCGCTGACCAGGTAACTGTTTGTCATCCCACGTTCGACTAGCTCGTCCTCTATCCAAGCTTCAAACGCGCGAGCAAAGAGCTCGTGATCACGGCGCCAGTACGCGCCGCGTGCCTTCGCATCAAGATAATAGGCACTAAAGTCCGTTGGAATGAAGAATTCAGACGGTATCTCCATGCCGGCCTCTTTAAGCAGCTGACAGTAATACAGACCAAGTGCAATCCACTTGCTCCTGCTTCGAATCCGGTTACTCCCTTTGAGAGATAAGAGTGCGCTGGATACGTCATATCCAGCAAGTGCAAGGTTCCGGTTTATCTCCCAGCCGTATCTTCCATGTCGCGGAGGTAATACGGCAGGAACAGCATACCGCATCCTCCCATTGCCTTCTTTGATTTGCTTCATCAAACGAACAAACGCGGACCTGATCGAATGGGACGCCTGGGAGCCATTCGCTTCGCAAGCAGACATCGGCGCCTTCATTCCGTTAGCGAATCCATTCGACCAGGAATACAGGTTAAAATCGAGTGCATGCGCCCACTCATGGCAGAGCGCCCCACCACCATTCATCTTCGTAAGGTTGATTACGTTTAGAAACGGTTCAAAATGAGCACTTGCTTTTCCAGCCCCTCTAGCTCCAAAAGCGAGTCCTGTAGCGCTGTAAAAGCTGATGGCTCGACGTGGAATGTTCAAAATGGCTGCAAGGTCCGCATGGGCGTTTCCGCTGCAAAGCACGTGATAACGGCCGGCGGCATCCTCCATCCAATGACCAAACTGGATTCCCCGGTAACCGTAATGCGTCAAGAGGTCGTCCGGCTTCTCTACGCCGGAAGGCTCCTTTGAAAGACGGACCACCTCTTTTGGCACGAGCCGTTCCCAGCGGTCTCTCGATCTGCTCCTCGCAGCTCGAGCTTTGGGCTCTATCCATTTCCAATCCTGTCCTTCAATGGAGGAAAAGGCTTTATCGAAAATCTTTCGGTATGCCGCTTCCTTTCCAGGGCCTGCAGATATGAACGTCCGCTTGAAACGGTCCCCTAGCGCTAACCAAAAAGCGTAATTGGCAACGGATGGTTCCTTGCGCAGCAGGCGGTCTTCCTGCGACCATGTTGCCTTCTTCATGTCCGCCTGAAGCGCGTAAAACGCGCTACGAAAGGCCTCTTTGGAATACGCCTCGGCAAAGACCCGCTTCAGCTCTGCAATCCCTTTTACAAAGTGCTCGCGGGCAATAGCATGGTCATCCGGACGTTGGCCAACGCGATCCCAAATTTGTTTGATCGCGTACGCAGCCTCTGACGTAAATCCCTTCTCCCGATACTCTTGGACTGGGAAGGCACCAAGGAGTTCATCCTTGCAAATGGCTTCGAAAGCATGTGCGGGATCCTGTTCAAGCGCCGCATACCATTCAGCGGTGAAATTTAACAACGAGGCAGTATGCTTACGGGCTCCAGCAAGTTCTTCCCCCACATCGTAGGAATATTGTTTGCGTCCTGTATCCGGCAAAGCAGCAGTACGGGGCAAAATAACAGCCGAAAGCTCGCCCATACCGGCAAACGTATCCGAAAAATAGTCAACCAGGGATAATGGATTTAAGGCCATCTTCAAATTACCTCCATAGGTCTCCCGCGCTGAGCGAGAGACAACATTCATCTCATCTCCGCTCAGCCGGAGTACGTATGGGGCTCCCAATTGCGATAGTTCCTTATCTATCCTTCGTCAATCACTATAGCAGCTACCAATCAATCTCCAGATCACGATCACACTCATACCATGGCCACGCGCAGCCCATTTCGCGCTGACCTGCTCTTACTATCAATGAACGAAAAACGGTCCGCTCCAATTACCTCCCTCTGAACGGAAGTCACTCTCTGGGAACAACCTTCCCTCATAGATTCCGACATGTAAACCATCTTGCCTCGTGACGGACAACATCTCGCTAGACGTGAATACATGAAGCTCATCCGGGGTTTCAAGAAAGTATTCCGCATAGCTACCGTCCGCTTCCGTAAAACACCGAATAAAACGCCGACCGCATGAAGTAAGCAAGTACTTGGAGAGTCCTCCATTCAGAAGTATGACGCGTTCAACCTTCATCCCAATTTCCTCCTCGTTTTTGGGCACAAAAAAACAGGAGACGCAAAAAAGAACACACGTCTCACGCATGTTCTAATGGTCTCCTGTTTATGTACCGTACCTATTCGCTAAAGCGTTGCTCCGTCTTCGCTTAAAGAAATAAACGAAGAAAATCATTGTTGATTCGTCATACTTCAATTATACAATGACTTCCAGGCCCGGGCAAGAGCGAACGATGACTATCCTTTCCGCGCGCTTGAGGCGGGCCTCTTTGCTAGAACGGCAACGATGAATTTTCCCACTTCTCATAGATGGCCTTCATGTACGGATCCCCTGCAATATCATCATAGAGCAACGGCGGTTTGCGCTGTGCCTTACGCTTCTTCTGAACGGTAGAAAGTGCTTCAATCAGCATACGATCCCGCTCCTCGGCAATCTCCTTCAGACGCTCAGGTGTGGGGTCACTTAACCGATGAAGCATGCCCTTAAAGTTGGCGACGATCGCATTAAACACTTCAATATCAGTGTTCGACGCTTCTTCAAGCCCTTGCTCCACATTCCGTAGCTCGAGACCAAACATCGGATCATCAATGGGGGTGTCATACAGCGAGTTGGCATAGTTCTCTTCGAGGGCCTTCACGATATAGCCTGCCATATTCCGAATCGACTGTCCCGCATTCATGGAGCGAACGTGGCGAATGTTCTCCTCGATATAGAACGGATGATATGCTTTCGCGAGCTGAACCGCCTTTTTACGGTGAATGCCGTTTTCAAGCAGCATCTGCAGCAGGTTCTCCGCATCGTAATTAATTTCTTCCTGATCGCTATGCTGGTTATTCGTGTTTTTATTGATCCGGAAAATGAACGACTCTACGGACCGGCCAACACGCTTATGGATATCGTACGTAAAGCTGATGTCCGTCTTCTCCTCAAGCTCCACCTTCGCCCGGTCAATCAGTTCGCGAAGATGCTTCAGCATTTTATATTTGTCATCCGGAATGTTGAGGAGATGCCGCAGCTCCTTCACTTTGAAGATCCGCTCTTTACGAAATTCCCGTTCCTTCAACAATTCGTACAATCGCCAGTTATATTCCGATTTCAATTTCAGTACATTCTTCAATCGAAATTTCGTGTACGCACGTTTAAGGTTCCGGAAGAATGGCGCGAGATCTTCCGATAGCTTTATCGTAACGCGGCCCTCGCCGTCCTTATAGGTCGCACTCTGTACCCACGTAATCTTTTGCCGCGTGTTTTCATGGGACAGCTTTAACTGCTTTGACTGCAGTTGATCGATCGCACGCTCAACCCGCTCATAAAACGATTTTCCTTCAACCCCAATGAGATTGGCTAGATCCTTAATCGAAACCGTATATGTTTTAAACTCTTCATCATCCGGTTGGACCAGAGAAACAAGAGAGAAGATTAATCGCCGTTCTGTAAGGTCAAGGTCTTGCTGCGCGTTAATGATTTCCCTGGACTGGTTGACCCAGTAGTAGTCCTTAATGTTCGCCTCAACCGATTCAGGCATTGTAAGGGCCAATTGGCCATCAGGCTCTACATCTAACTCTTCTTGGTCCGTGACCTGCTCTACCATAGCCTTAATCCCCCTTCCAATCCTAATATAGCCTATTTTGTTCAGAGGTGAAATGGTAGAAAAAGGAGCTTTTTCCTGGGGACTCGTAATGTCCGTACAAACGGAACCACATCCGAATGGGTCAATGCCGCTAAACGCCGATGTCATCGGGAAGAAACAATCTGGGGAAACGAACAGTCTTGAATATGTCCGTACAAACGGAACGAAAATTATTTTTTCAGCCATCCCCCACTACCGGGCATTTATATGTCCGTAGAAACGGAACCCAGCCGTGACGCGGGTTATCGTTACACATACGATTCCAAGGTTCTAACTCTACGTCGAGGCACATAGCATGGATACTACGAGAAACTTTCCCTGGATCGGTCCCGTTTCTACGGACATTCAAGTTATGAAACTAGGCTGCGAGAATCGTTCGTTCCGTTTTTACAGACATATATGGCATAGAAGAGCTAGCCCAAGACCTCCAAATTCCGTTTGTACGGACATTTCGCTAACCTTAAGCCCCTTCACTGCCCCGTTTCTACGGACAAACTTGCCTTCATTCCGTTTTTGCGGACATTAAAAAGCAGCTGATGTACCGCGTTCCGTTTTTAAGGACATATCGCCCCGTCTGTACGGACATAATCCCGTTCGTACGGACATTAAGCCCCGTTTCTACGGACAATTCATCCCTCTTCTACGGACATTCGGTCCCGTTCCTTTGGACAGGTTATTCCCTTATTACGGACATTTGGTCCCGTTTCTACGGACATTAAGCACGTTAATCCTAGATAGGGCTTCGTTTTCTCGCTCTCTTAACAAGTTTATTCATCTATAAACATTACAAATATAGTATACAGAAATAGAAACATATGAGGTGAGAGATTTATAGTCTGTGGATAACTTTTACATCTACATCTGATTAGACGCCTTATTGTGTATTACCACTTTTCCCTCCCATAGGTACAAACAGCAAAACCCCGAATGCATGATATCCTCGGACACAAGAAACTTTTTGAATCTTCTCTTTCACAAACCAAATGTAAACCAAAGACGCTACATTCCTGTAGCGCCCTAGATTCATTATTGAAATAACTTTGGCTCAGCAAAAGCAGCAAAAATATCTTGATAATCTTCGCTTACAAATTCCACTTCAATCTTTAGCTTAAGAACTCCTGTTACATCTACAGTTACTTGTTTAGGATTGTCGCCACCACGAACATTTTCTACTGTAAGCAGCTCATTATCATCTCCAATAAATCGATACGTAACTGAACCAGTACTATTTTTTGTATAATCGTCAATACCAACAAAACCAGTTAATTTTTTATATTTACCATTCAAATTGTATTCAATTGATGGTTGTTTACCAAGCGTATCATATGAATAATAAGCAAAGCTGATCCCCTTTTGATACGTATTATCCGCAATGGTTATTTTTTGACGTTGGTAATTTTGGTTAAAATCAATCAATGATTCATACTTTGCATTAACCCTTGCATAACTAATATCGGTTAGATATTTAAAAGCTCCTTCCTTTTTTCCAATCCATGCCGTATGGTTTTTACTATCGTATGAAAATCCTTTACCTGCCGATTCAGCAATGAATTTTACAGGAGCATACATTTGACCCTTATATACGATTGCATTGTCAGGTGCTGTTTTTTGAACGCCATCAAACATATATTTCACTGATTGGAATGCCACTTCGATCTTTGTTGATGACCCCGCTGCATAGGCCGCCGAACCCGTTATTAAAGTACCAATTAGAAGTCCCGCCGCTAAACCTTTAACCTTATCCTTCATAAAACCTCTCCTCTTTAAGCACTAAAATATCTTACTAAAGACGGATATTTCGACACAATTCCTGTTTTTTCCTTCCTATTACTTGATAATTTTTTACATTTTATTACGTTCAATATGTTTCTGTTAACCCTCTCATTTTTTTGACCTTCTTATCAAACCAAAAAACAAATTTGCGTATTCAACATGAATCTCAAATCGCCAGCTTATAAAACATTAAAAATATGCAAGTTCGGTGAAATTGGAGACGCCTTAAGTATTACGTAATAATTAAAGGCGTCCTCCCCTTGTAGTCGCCACGAACTTCACGATATATTATTTTTTCATTTAAAAAGCCATCCCAAAAGAGGATGGCCTTCTCCTATGTACATAATAAATAATAAGTCGCTCGTTACTATGCAGCATTACAAGTCAAACTTATAAAGGTTTTCCATTTTTACATGCAGCACATTATTTGCTTTTTTGTTTTAATTTTTCAAGCATTGCTTCTCTTTTACCCCGACGATCAGCTAAAATTTCTTCTTGCGTCCGATCTTTGATAGGGAAGGGTCTAGGACAGAATGGAACGATTTTTTTCTTACTCATACTATTCTCCTTTCTAGCGAGAATAGTAACAAGTGTCGCCAAAGAACGGATCAAATAAACAATAAAAAGCCCCTTGGTTTCCCAAGGGGCTTAAGGTACATTATCGGGTTAACTCATAAAGACGCTCGATGGATTGCTCCGAAGTGGAAGTCAGCTGACCAATCCGTTTCAGCAACTGCTCCCGCTGTTCTCGGCGCTTCTGGATAATGGTTTGTTGAGGGATATCCTTTATCACTTGAATCGAACTCACAAGATTATTTTGCTCCGGCATTTAAGTCAACCTCCTTCTGAGCGATCATTCGCTTCTGAATCGTGAGACAGAATGCATGAATCACTCTACGAATCTGACTTGAATCAATAATATCATTATTTTTAATGAGAGACAACGCACGATCATCGTCATCATCAAAATGGAAACACCACACCCACGTTTCATCCTCTAGCATGTCCATGCGAAACGCAACAACATGCCTTCCCGGGTAAGGATTGTTGGAATAGGCTTGTCCAGCCTCATCCTTCGCTGCTGCTACAGCAACAAAATTAATATCTTCATCCAGATCAAGGTCACGCTTCTTACCTGAAGTTCCCTTGTTCATGATCATTTTAAGCGTATTGCCTTCCTTACGGTATAACGAGAAACCTGAAACAAAATCCAAGTCCGTAAATACTAATGAGTCATTTACATAACGATATTGATTCTCTGTCACTGACCTAAGTACTTTGGTTAGCGTATAAACCGCATTTTCAGACTCCTCCAGCTCATCTTCCAACGTAGCGATGGCTTTTTCCTGCTCGGAGATGGTAGTTTTTAGCTCTGTGATGCTGCTTTGCATTGCGTCATGCTGACTTTGCGAATAGGCTACAACATATGCGACACTAGACGGATCTTGGTCATTTTGGCTGAATACCACACTCACAAGATTATATAAGCCGTCAAAGGTAAAGTCAGGCTTCTTTACAAAAGGCGCCCATGCTTGCTCGAACTCCTGAGGCCGTTTTGCTTTGAAGGCTTCCACATGAAACTCTCGCCGCCCTATTGTCGCCATTTTAGAGATATAGGATTGGACGAAAGCAAAGTAAATGCCTGAAATAAGCAAAACAGCACCAGTCAGACCGACCCACAGTGGCCACTGCGCATAGTATCCCGCTCCAACCCCGACTACAATGGGTCCAATAACCGGCAGTGTAGACCAGGAGATCCCTTTTAGCAGTTTAGCATGCTTAAAATAGCCCCGAATCGTTGTGAAAGGCCCTCTCCAAGCCGTGCCACGCCATTTTTCCCCATTTTGTTTTCGCATCGTATTAATAATCGGATCGAGGTCACCCTTAATCTCGTTGAGGTAACTAAGATTCTGAACCTGCAAGGATTTAATTACCATTCCTATTTCATCACCCCAAACTATCATACATCAATACGATGAAAAATTCATAGGTTTGACGCTCCAAGCGATGAGTACAAGCCTCTTTCAGCACAGAGAACGAAATGCGAACTCCCTGTGAGGAGCAGCATCTTCAGTTTCTCCAATTACTCGCTGTGTTCAGATTCACCGCCTTTGTAGTTAGCAACTCGCCATCAATATTGCAAAGGGTTGGGAAACCCGGCAGCAGTCATTTACTACCCCCCTCCCTTTGTTCATCAACCCATTTCAATTACTCCAGTTGTAAAGCTCTCCTGGCTGTTCCGCTACCACCACGTAATACACCGGCCTACTCTGATGCACGTTGCGAATGAGCTGGACAATTCGCCACTGTCTCTTTACCCGGCGATAATTCGCAAGGTTTAAAAGGACGAGGAAATCTGCCATAAAGCGCAGGAACGTCAGCAGCGAACGAGGTGTTTGCACCGGCATACTGCCGCGGGAGCGGGATACAAACGTCAACGTATTTGCAACAAGCATACAATCCGGATTGTTCATTTGAAAAATCCGAATTGCTTCCACAATCATTCTGTGGAACTTCCGTTCTCTGGCATAATAAAAGCCAAGAAGGGGCTGTTGATGAAGTTCATAACCCCCATTTTTCCGAGGTTGAATAATAAAATACCGATTTAAGTAACGACCTTGGAGATGTGCATACAGTGATACGAACACCGAGGATACGGGGATCGCGATCAATATCAAAAGGACGGTATAAATGAATGTCTCACTAGCTTCAAGCAGCATACGAATTCCCCCTAGAACAGTCCAAGTTCACGAAGGCTGCTATGGACTCCATCCCCGATGATGACGTGATCGAGGAGCTCAATTCCTACCAACTCCCCCACTTCTGTCAGCTTTTTCGTCAAATCGATATCTGCTGGAGAAGGAGTAGTATTCCCAGAAGGATGATTATGAACCGCTACGATGGAGGATGCGCGATGCCGAATAGCGGCACTAAATACCTCCCTGGGATGCACGATCGCTGCATCCAACGTACCGATAGATATCGTTTCTCTGGCGATTACGTGATTTTTGGTGTCGAGGAATAGGCAGACAAAATGTTCCTTTTCCAAATAACGCATCTCCATCATGAAGGCCGCGACGTTTGCCGAGGACCGGATGGTTACACGATCTTCCTTTCGAGAGACAACCTGTCTACGGCCAAGCTCGAGCAAGGAAGCTAGAAAAAAGCTCTGACGTTCATTTAGCCCATAGCGCATAGACAATTCAAACTCTGAAAGCTCGGATAAGCTACGCAAGCCATGCTGAAGCAATTCGTCGGCGAGCAACGACAAGGATCGCCCACTTGTGATGGGCTCCATCATGAGCACTAAAAGGTCGCGTGTGGAGAGTGATAAAATTTGACCGGTCAGGAAGTAGTTATTACGGATCTCCTGAACGGCAAGTGCGTTAAGCTCCTTCATTGACATCCCAATTCCTCCTTGATGTGTGTATGGAATGAAAAAGAGGTGCTTTCGCACCCCCCATCCAGCCTTATCGAGACAACAGTTTTCCAACGACAGTATTGCTTTTCAACGCCTGTCGCTGCTGCTGCTGAAAGGCTATCTTCATCAAGTGGATCTTGCTCAAATAATAATCTTTCATCCGAATATCGCCCCTACCACAGCGTGGGGGATCGCCCCCTGCGCCAATGGCTGAGGTCTTCCTCCCTACATTATGGTTTTTTGGAACCTTCGAATTACCCCTGGACCAGTTAGCCATTCAACTCAATACGAGAGTTTGACCACCACATTGAGCTTTTTGGTTAATCTGGATCAAATCCTTCACCCGATGGCATCTTTTCATTATCCTCCCACTATAATTTAATGTTTTCTCACGTTTTCTCACTCGTTCTTAGATTTTCAACCATCCACCATTTCGAGAGATGGAGAAAGCATGTAGCTGTGACATATTTTTCTGTAGGTGCCGGTTGCG
>NZ_JBHSHY010000068.1:0-18552 GCF_042653205.1 Paenibacillus sp. GCM10023250
GGCACGGCGGCGCTCGTGCGGGCGCACCGCCGGCCGGCGCCGTCCGTGCGCGCGGCGGCGCTGCTGGCCGCGCGCGGCACGGTCACGTCGCTGAACGACGTCAGCGACGGCCTCGCGAGCGAAGCCTGGGAGATCGCCGAGGCTTCGGGCGTCACGCTCGCGCTTCGCGAGTCGCGGCTGCCGAAGAGCGGCAGCCTGGCCGCGTACGCGAGCCGCGCCGGGGCGGATCCGCTCGCGTGGATCCTCTACGGCGGCGAAGACTACGTGCTGCTCGGCACGATCGCGGCCGGCGACGCGGAGGCGGCCAAGGCGGGGCTGGAAGCCGCCGGCCTGCCGATGTACATCGTCGGCGAGGCGGAGGAAGGCCCCGCCGGCGTCGTCCTGGTCCGCGACCTGGACGTTCGCGGACAGGGTAGGGGCGCCGGCTCCGCGCCGCGGCGGGAGCCGCTCGCGAAGCGGGGCTATAATCATTTTGGCGGGTAGGAGCGTGAACGGATGAGCGAGGTTCAGGCAATCGAGTGGACGGCGGACGACGAGTCCGGCACGGTCCGGCTCGCGGAGATGCTGGCGGGCTGGGCCGTGCCGGGCACGGTGCTGGCCCTGGACGGCGATCTCGGCGCGGGCAAGACGCGGTTCTCGCAAGCCTACGCGAGAGGGATCGGCGTGACGGACGTCGTGAACAGTCCGACGTTTACGATTATTAAGGAATATCAGGGCGCGCTGCCGCTCTATCATATGGATGTCTATCGGCTGTCGGAGCCGGAAGCGGACGAGCTCGGGCTCGACGAGTATTTCTTCGGCGACGGCGTGACGATCGTGGAATGGGCCAGCCTGATCGAGGCGCTGCTGCCGCCGGAGCGGCTGGAGATGTACATCGCGCATCTGGGCGGAGACGCGCGCCGGATCGCGATCAAGGGCATCGGTCCGCTGTACGCGGCCTGGGTGCGAGACTTACAGCGAATGGGAGCTAGGTAACAGATGGGTGAACTGACAACGCAGGGGAGCGGGGACGGACGGCTCGTGCTGGCCGTGGATACGTCGACGGCCGCTTTGGCCGCCGCGCTCGTACAGGGCGGAGAGGTGCTCCGGGAGGTGCAGTCGCTCGCGGAACGCAATCATTCCGTGCATACGGTGTCCGCGGTGCAGACGATGCTGGAGGAATGCGGCGTGAAGCCCGAGGAGCTGGGCGGCCTCGCGATCGGACGCGGGCCGGGCTCGTATACGGGCATGCGGATCGCCGTATCGCTCGGCAAGACGCTGGCCTGGGCATGGGACAAGCCGCTCGTCGGCGTGTCCAGCCTCGAGGCGCTGGCCTACAGCGCGTGGCCGGCGGCGTCGGCCGGACCGGACGGCAGCGAGGCCGACGTACCGTCGGGGCGCGCTTGGATCGTGCCGATCATGGACGCCCGGCGAGGCCAGGCGTATACCGCGCGCTTCGCGGCCGCAGGCGCCGCGCCGGAGGGCGCGAATCCGGCGGCCGACGGCGCGTGGACGCGGCAGGCGCCGGACGGGATCCGGCTCATGCGAGAGTGGGTGGACGAGCTGGCGGCGGCGCTCGGCGCGGCGGAAGGCCCGTCGCGGCCGGACGCGGTCTGGCTCGTCGGCGAGCTGGCGCAGCACGAGGCCGAAGCCGGCCGGCTGCAGGCGCTGTGCCCCGGCGTGCCGGTGCATGCGCTCCCGCTCTGGCTGGAGGGCCGGGCGGTCGCCGCGCTCGGCGCGAAGCGGTTAGCCGCGGGGGAACGGGACGACGCGCATGCGTTCGCCCCGAATTATACGCAGCTGACCGAAGCGGAAGTGAAGCTGCAGGAGAAGCAAGCGGCGGAAGGAGCTGTCCGAGATGACGCCAATTGACCGGAACCGGCTCATCTTCCGTTTGATGACGCTGGACGACGTGCCGGCGATCGCCGCCATCGAGGAAGAGAGCTTCACGACGCCCTGGACGAAGGAGGCGTTCGTGAACGAGCTGACGAACAATCACTTCGCGCGCTACATGGTCATGGATTATGAGGGTGCGGCCATCGGCTACGCGGGCATGTGGACGATCATGGATGAGGCGCACGTGACGAACGTCGCGGTGCGCGAGGCCTACCGCGGGCAAGGGCTCGGCGAACAGCTGATGACGGGGCTGATGCGGACCGCCGTCCTGTTCGGCGCGCGCCGCATGACGCTGGAAGTCCGCGTGAGCAACGCGGTCGCCCAGCGGCTGTATTCCAAACTGGGCTTCGAGCCCTCGGGCATCCGGCCCGGCTATTATTCGGACAACATGGAGGATGCCCTGATCATGTGGGCGGAGCTGCCGGAGTCCGCCGAAGTGGAGCCATCGTATGACGACTAACGAGAGCAAGGCACTCATCCTGGCCGTGGAGACGAGCTGCGACGAAACGTCGGCGGCCGTCGTCCGCGGCGGCAAACGGATTTTATCCAATATCGTCTCGAGCCAGATCGACACGCACCGCCGGTTCGGCGGCGTCGTGCCGGAAATCGCCTCGCGCAAGCACGCGGAGTCGATTACGGTCATCATGGAACAGGCGCTCGCCGAAGCCGGCGTCTCGTTCCGCGACCTGTCCGCGATCGCAGTGACGCAGGGGCCTGGGCTCGTTGGCGCACTGCTCGTCGGCATCGTGGCGGCCAAGAGTCTGGCGATGGCGCTCGGCCTGCCGCTGATCGGCACGCATCATATCGCCGGCCATATCTATGCGAACGAGCTCGTGCACGAGCTGGTCTATCCATGTGTCGCGCTGGTCGCCTCGGGCGGCCATACGGAGCTTGTCCTGCTCGAGAGCGAGGGACGCTTCCGCATCATCGGGCGCACGCGCGATGACGCCGTGGGCGAAGCGTACGACAAGGTGGCGCGGACGCTGAAGTTCCCGTATCCCGGCGGGCCGCATGTCGACCGGCTCGCGCAGGGCGCGGACGACGAAGTGCCGCTGCCGCGGGCGTGGCTCGAGCCGGAGTCGTACGACTTCAGCTTCAGCGGCCTGAAGTCCGCCGTGCTCGCCGCCATCAACACCGCTGCGATGAAGGGCGAGCCGATCCGCGAGGCCGCGTTGGCCCGCGGATTCCAGGCGTCCGTCATCGACGTGCTGACGACGAAGGCGGTTCGCGCCGTGCGCCAGTTCGGCGCCAAGCAGCTGCTGTTGTGCGGCGGTGTGGCCGCGAACGGCGGCCTGCGCGCGGCGCTGGCGGCCCGCTGCGAGGAAGCGGGCATCCCGCTGCTCGTGCCGCCGCTTCAGCTGTGCACCGACAACGCGGCGATGATCGGCGCGGCGGCGCACTTGAAGTACGCGCGCGGCGAGTTCACGCCGCTCGACATGAAGGCGGAGCCCGGCCTGTCGCTGGAAGCCTGGTCGGTCGTGTCATAGACGCCGTGCCGCAACGGGGCTGCGAGCCCGTATTTTCAACTTTCCTTACTTTCGGAATTGACAGACGATTTCGATATGCCTATAATAGGCAACAACACTTCAATCGACGAAACGCAACGAACAGGAGCAGTAGAGCGAATGCCGGGAACAGAGAGCTGCGGGATGGTGCAACGCAGCCGAAGGCAGCTTGAACCTCGCCTGGGAGCGGAATGGCGGAGAGGGTTTCAGTGTCGGCCGAAGGCCAAGGCTGAAGGGAGCCCGCGTACGCCGTTACGGTTAACCGCCGTGATCGGGTGCATGGCATCGATTTCTAGAGTCGGTCGCCGTGCGTAAGGTGGACGGCCGCGCCTCGCGCGTCGTCAACAAGGGTGGTACCGCGCCGGATCTCACAGTCCGTCGTCTCTTGAATTTCAAGAGACGGCGGGCTTTTTTGATTCTCCGGATGCGGTTGAGCCACGCGCGTTTCGCGACGCGAAGTGTCGGACAGCCGAGAATGGCCCGCAACGATCGTCGAAAAGCCTTTTATTGGCAAATATTTACAATTACGCATGAAGGATCAAGCTTGAACGTACACCTATAACGAACACAACGCGTTGAACAGGAGTAGTAGGATCACGACCGGGAATCAGAGAGCTGCGGGACGGTGCGACGCAGCCGAAGGGAGATCTGAACTCGCCTGGGAGCGGAACGGGGGAACGCGGGGCGGCGTCCGAAAGGGACGGCCGGCTGCCGGGCTACTCCGTTACGGCTGACCCCCGTCATCGGGTGCAGCGGACTCGCGGCCGAACCGGCCGAGGGTTCCTGCTTGAGCGGGTCCGGACGGGAGCGTCCGGGCACCGAGAGTGGTACCGCGGCATGCCCTACAAGCCTGTCGTCTCTTGATTATTGGGAGACGGCGGGCTTTTTTGTCGTCGTTGCGGCCGCGGCCCGGCGTCTCCCTCCCATCCCAAACCCACGATACAGGAGGAATCAACCATGACCCAATCCCATGACACCCGCGCAAACGCTGATACGCCAGCCGCTTCGTCCGCCGATAAGCGGATCCGCATCTTCGACACGACGCTCCGCGACGGCGAGCAGTCGCCGGGCGCGACGCTGCGGCCCGAACAGAAGATCGTCATCGCCCGCCAGCTGGCGAAGCTCGGCATCGACGTCATCGAGCCGGGCTTCCCGATCTCGAGCCCGGGCGAATTCGCCGCGGTGCAGCAGATTTCGCGCGAGCTGCACAATGTCGAGATCGCCGGCTTCGCCCGCGCCATCAAGGGCGACATCGACGCGGCGGTCAAGGCGACGATGGACGCGGCGCGCCGCCGCCTGCACCTGTTCATCTCCTCGTCGGACATTCACCTGGACTTCCAGCTGAAGAAGTCCCGGGACGAGGTCGTGAACATCGCCCGCGCCATGGTCGCTTACGGCAAGCAGTTCGTTGACGAAATCGAATTTTCGGCGATGGACGCCAGCCGCACCGGACGCGAGTTCGTCATCGAGATGATCGAGGCGGTCATCGCGGAGGGCGCGACGATCATCAATCTGCCGGATACGCTCGGCTTTGCGCTTCCGGAGGAGTACGGCGCCATGTTCCGCGCCGTGCGGGCGGGCGCGCGCGGCGCGGGTCAGGTGCAGTTCAGCGCGCACTGCCATAATGACCTCGGCCTCGCGGTGGCGAACAGCCTCGCGGCGATCGCCGGCGGCGCGACGCAGATCGAGGTCACGGTGAACGGCATCGGCGAACGCGCCGGCAACTGCTCACTCGAGGAGCTGGTCATGGCGATCGAGACGCGCAAGGCCGCGATCGGCGCGGCGACGGGCATTAACGTCGGCGAGATTTACGAGACATCGCGCATGGTAAGCCGGGCGATGAACTTCCCGATCGCCTACAACAAGCCGATCGTCGGGCGGAACGCGTTCCAGCACGAGTCCGGCATCCATCAGGACGGCCTGCTCAAGAACCGCAACACGTACGAGATTATGGACCCCGAGGCAATGGGCATCCCCCGCAGCATGATCGTGCTCGGCAAGCATTCCGGCCGCCACGCCATCAAGCACCGCCTCGCGGAATTCGGCATCGTCCTGAACGAGGAGCAGCTGCAGGACGTGTACGACCGCTTCAAGGAGAAAGCCGACGAGCTCAAAATCGTCCCGGACGACGTGCTGGTGCGCCTCGCGAGCGAATCGACCGAGACGCAGCACGATCCGTACGTGCTGGTGGACCTGCAGGTGCTGGCGGGCACGCAGCGCTCCCGCATCGCGTCGGTCACCGTCCGCGAACGGGAATCGCAGGAGGAGCGCACGTATACGGGCACGGGGACCGGGCCGCTCGAAGCGGTCATCCACTGCCTGCAGCAGGCCATCCCGGTCGGCGCGGCGTTCGACGATCTGGAGCTGCATTCGCTGTCCACGGGCGAGGACGCCCGCGGCGAAGCGGCCGTCAGCGTTGTGCGCAGCGGCAAGCGCTATAGCGGCACGGCGGTGCATAACGACATCATCCTGGCGTCGGCCCAAGCGTACGTGGCGGCGTGCAACCAGCTGCTCATGAGCGCGAATGGGGACGAGGAAGGCGCAGGAGCGGCCAAGGAAGCGAAGTCGGGTTGACGGCAAGCCAAATGCCGGTCGGACGGCGAATGCTGCGAAAAAGCAGGGGGCAGCCCCTGTTTTTTGTTATCCACAGCCTTGCCCACAACAAGCGGTCCGGTTGTGCACAAATGCCGGAAAGCCGCGGAATCCGGGCGTTTACATTGTGCATAAAAGTCGAATAAGTTTTTCACAGGCTGGTTGTGGATAATGTGGATAGTGGGAATAAAATTAAAGCAATCGTAAACGCTTGATGAGAAATATTAAAATTACGGTAAATGTAGCGAGGTTTTTCGACAAATTCAATGCCAGAATTGCCGCGCAATTTGTCCACGGCTGTGGATAGAGTTGTGGAAAGAGGGGATAGATGCGCGAAGGGACGTCCGGGCGCATGGTTCCTTTTCTCAGGCGCGGGAAATCCTACGGGAGCGGCTTGTTCGGCGGCGGTCGCTGCGGCTGTGCATAACCCTTGGCGCGGGCAAAGGAGGACCCGTATGCGGGCAATCCCAAGCGGCTTAGGGCTGTATCGCGCCGAGTCGGGCTTGCGCGATCCGAACGGCATCCTCTCCGGCGCGAACGGCCTGCAGGCCGCGCCTACGTCGAACGGCGGTGCCTCGGCGCGGCCGCCGCTGTTTGCCGCCGTTAATCGTTAGTGCGGCGAATGATCCATGCTGTCGAACGGGCTTAAGGCCATTAACGATGCCGTGGGCAGGCTTGTCGAAACCGAGCGTCGGCCCCAGCCTCGCCGCGTGCGGTCCCGGACACACTGCGCGCGGCGCGGCCACCGTCTCCGGCGCGCCGACAAGCAGCGTCTAGCGCCGTAAGCAATGCACGCGTCAGATGCAGCTGATGCATCGAAATGACGCGGCGCCGGGGCGGGCAGCGTATGCGCGAAAAGGCCGCCGATGCCTGCGTTCGAGCAGGAATCGGCGGCCAATATCGCTTTAGCGTATGGTAATTCTTGGCCTTCGGAACGCGATTAGCGCGCCAATCCGGTCGCGCCAAGCGTCTACGCGAGCAATTCCTCCCAGGCCTCGTATACGGCCTGCAGCTCCTCTTTGCGCTTGTCGATGTCGCCTTGCAGCTCGCCGACCCGCACGTAGTCGTTGTACACATCGGGGTTCGTGAGCAGCGCTTCGAGCTCCTCGATTTCGCCTTCCAGCCGCGCGATGTCGGACTCGAGCTGTTCTTGCTTGCGCAGCCGGTTCCGTTCGTCACGCTTCGCCTGTTTGTCGGCTTCATAGGAGGAGACGAGCTGGGGTTCCGGCGCCTGCGCGGATTTGCTCTGTTTTCCTTGCGCGGCAGCTTGCAATTCCAAACGCAACTCTTCGATTTCACGCTTTTTCTGGATCATTTCGTCATAATTTCCCAGGAAATGCTCCGTGCCCCGCGGATTCAGTTCGACAATGCGCTCCGCCATCTTATTCAGGAAATACCGATCATGGGAGATGAACAGCAGCGTTCCGTCGTAATCCATCAGCGCGCTTTCGAGCACTTCCTTGCTGTACAGGTCCAAATGGTTCGTCGGTTCGTCGAGAATGAGCATGTTCGCCTGCGCCAGCATCAGCTTCGACAGCGACACGCGCGCGCGTTCGCCGCCGCTTAAGGTGCTGATCTTCTTCTTCACGTCGTCGCCGCTGAAGAGGAAGTTGCCGAGGATCGTGCGGATGCGGGCTTCCTCGATGTTCGGATACGCGCTCCACAGCTCTTCGAGCACCGTATTGTTGCGGTTCAAGCCGGTATGCTCCTGGTCGTAGTAGCCGATCTTCACGTTCGTGCCCCAGCGGATCGAGCCGGCCTCGTACGGCTGCTGGCCGACAAGCGCCTTCAGCAGCGTCGACTTGCCGATGCCGTTCGGACCGATGAGCGCGACGTTCTCCCCGCGTTCGAGCCGGAACGTCACGTCGCGGAACAGCGGCGCGTCCTTCTCCGGGAAGCGGATCGACAGGTCGCGGACGTCGAGCACGTCGTTGCCGCTTTGGCGTTCGATTTCGAAGGAGAAGTGCGCCTTCTTCAAGTCGCCGAGCGGCTTGTCGAGGCGTTCCATCTTCTCCAGCGTCTTGCGCCGGCTTTGCGCGCGCTTCGTCGTGGAGGCGCGGACGATGTTCCGCTGCACGAAGTCCTCGAGCTTGGCGATTTCCTCCTGCTGCTTCTCGTACTGCTTCATTTGCGACTCGTACTCGGCCGCCTTGATGTCGATGAAGCGGCTGTAATTGCCGGTATACCGCTTCGCCTGGTGGCGCTCGATCTCCACGATCGTACCGACGACGGCGTCGAGGAAGTAGCGGTCGTGGGAGACGACGAGGATGCCGCCTTCATAGCCACGCAAATAATCCTCGAGCCAGGTCAGCGTCTCGATGTCGAGGTAGTTGGTCGGCTCGTCGAGCATGAGCAGGTCCGGCGCCTGCAGCAGGATGCGGGCGAGCGCGAGCCGCGTCTTCTGGCCGCCGCTCAGCGTGGAGATGACCGTGTCCGGCGGGAAGCCGCCGAAGCCCATGCCGTGCACTACGCTGCGGATGCGCGTCTCCATCTCGAAGCCGCCCTTGGCCCGGAACCAGTCCGAGAGCTTGGCATACCGGTCGAGCACCGCCTGGTACTGCTTCTCGTCGGCGTGCAGCGCCGGGTCCGCGATTTGCTGTTCCAGCGCGCGGAGCTCGCGCTCGGCGTCGATCAGGTGCGCGAATACGGCCCGCATCTCGGCCTCGATGGTCTTGTCCGACTGCAAGCCGCTGGACTGCGCCAGATAGCCGATCGTTGTTTCTTTCGATTTATAGACGGTACCGGAATCGGCGCTCAGTTCGCCGGCGATAATCCGGAGCAGCGTCGACTTGCCCGCGCCGTTCACGCCCACGAGGCCGACCCGTTCGCGCGGCTGCACCTGGAACGTGATGTTGGCGAGCACGCTGCTGACGCCGTAGCTTTTGGATACATCGGATACTTGAAGAAGCATGGTTCCCGTTTACCTCCAACCTGAAGAAAAATGCCTTTGTACCAGTTTACATGAAATCGGGCCGGCGCGCGACCGTTTCGCGGCCGGAAGTCCGCGCATTCTCCCGCCTTCGGGCGTGTTGGCGAAATATGGGCAACAGTGGTAAACTAAAATACAACTAAGGATGGACCGCAGACGGGGACGGAAAACAACGAGGCAAAGGGGAATGGGATGAACCGGACGGAACTGAAGCAGGCGGCGCGCCTCGCGGCAAAGGAGCTGCGAGACGGGCTGTCCGAGAACAGCCGAATGGCTTGGGCGGATACGGTGTGCCAGCTCGCGGTGGATTGGATCCGCCGGCGGAATGACAGGGGTTTGCCGATCACGAACGTCATGGCGTACGTGCCGTTCCGCTCGGAGCTCGACACGACGCTTCTGATCGAATGGTGCTGGCGCACGGGCTTGTCGGTCGTCGTGCCGCGCGTCGTGCGCGGGGACCGCTCGATGGAGCTGTACACCATTGAGGCGTGGGACGAGCTGGCGCCGGGGGCGTACGGCATCCGGGAGCCGGATCCGGTCACCGCGCGGCGCTGCAAGGCGTCGTACGTCCCGGACGTCGTGTTCGTGCCGGGGCTCGCATTCGACCGGAGCGGCGGACGGCTGGGCTACGGCGGCGGTTACTACGACCGCTTCCGGGACCGGCTCGAAGCGCTGACGCGGCAGGCGGGCGCCGCCATGCCGCCGTGGATTGCCCTCGGTTACGGGGCGCAGCTCGTGGACGAAGTGCCGATGGACGCGCACGACGTCCGCGTCGACGCCGTCTTGACGGAACGCGGATTTACGGGAGGAACGCAGCATGGATTTGACGCATTTTAACGACCAAGGACGCGCGCGCATGGTAGACGTGTCGGATAAGGACGTCACGGCCAGGACCGCCGTCGCGCGGACGACGGTGACGATGGACGAGGAGACGCTGCGGCGGATCAAGGCCGGCACGATCGGCAAGGGCGACGTGCTCGCCGTGGCGCAGGTGGCGGGCATCATGGCGGCGAAGAAGACGTCGGACTGGATTCCGATGTGCCATCCGCTGCCGCTGACCGGCGTCAACCTGGCGTTCGGCGATAACGGGGCAAACGAACTTTATATAGAAGGAACGGTCAAGACGACCGGCAAGACCGGCGTGGAGATGGAAGCCTTGACGGCGGTGTCCGCGGCGGCGCTGACGGTGTACGACATGTGCAAGGCGCTGCAGAAGGACATGGTCATCGGGCCGACCCTGCTCGTGTCGAAGAGCGGCGGCAAAAACGGCGATTATCGCGTTAACGGCGTTTAACTTTCATGTGCCGTACGGCATGGGAAGGCGAACATATTGCGATTGGGGGAGATGCGAATGCGGTGGAAAGTGGCCTTGCTCACGGCAAGCGACAAAGGCTCGCGCGGCGAGCGCGAGGATACGAGCGCGCAGGTGATCCGCGAGCTCGTCGAGGAAGAGCTTAGCGGCGAAATCGTCGATTATCGGATCGTGCCCGACGAGCAGGACGAAATCATGGCGGCTTTGATTGAAATGACGGACTATTTTCAAGCGGACCTGGTCATTACGACGGGCGGCACCGGGCTCGCCCCCAGGGATTGGACCCCCGAGGCGACGCTGAAGGTCGTCGACCGGATCGTGCCGGGACTCGCCGAAGCGATGCGCCTCGGCGCCATGCAGCGGACCCGCAGGGCGATGCTCTCGCGCGGCGTGTGCGGCATTCGCGGCCGCTCGCTGATCATCAACCTGCCGGGCAGTCCGAAGGGCGTGCACGAGAACCTGATGGCCATCATGGACCAGCTGCCGCACGCGCTCAACATCTTGTCCGGACGGACGGGAGAGCACGCGGAATGAGCGGGCTGCGGACGCGGCTGAAGGAAGTGCCGGTGCGGGAGGCGGTCGGCCTCGTGCTGGCCCATGATTTGACCCAGATCATCCCGGGGCAGTTCAAGGGACGCCTCTTCAAGAAAGGGCATGTCGTCGCGGAGGCGGACATTCCGAAGCTGCTCGACATCGGCAAGGAGCATATCTACATTATGGAGCTGGCCGAAGGCGAGCTGCACGAGGACGACGCCGCGGGACGGATGGCCGCCGCGCTCATGGACGACGGGCTGCTGCTGACGGAGCCGCACGAAGGCAAGGTGGCGGTCAAGTCGGCGCTTGACGTTCCCGCGCTGGCCGTCGTCGATCCGGACGTCGTGCACGCCATTAACGAGCTCGGGGACATCGCCCTGGCGACGCTGCGGGCGGACGCCGTCGTGAAGCCCGGCGGCCAATTGGCGGCGACGCGCGTCATTCCGCTCGTCGTGCCGGAGGCGAAGGTCGCGGCCGTCGAGGCGATCGTGGCCGATTACCGGGCGCGAAGCGGCGGCAAGGGGCCGCTCAGCCTGAAGCCGCTGCGCCGATTCCGGATCGGGCTGCTGACGACGGGCGGGGAAGTGTTCTCGGGACGCATCGAGGACAAGTTCGGCCCCGCGGTCCGGCGCATCGTCGAGGCGCTCGGCTCCGAGGTCGCGGAACAGCGATTCTCGCCGGACGACCGACAAACAATTGTCAAGGAAATACACTACTTCCATCGGCAGTCCTATGATATGATTGTCGTAACCGGCGGAATGTCCGTAGACCCCGACGACCGTACGCCTGCCGCCATCGCGGAAGCGGGCGCGCAGATCGTCAGTTACGGCACGCCGATGCTGCCGGGGTCCATGCTGCTCATGGGCTACCTGGACGGCACCCCTATCATGGGACTTCCGGGCTGCGTAATGCATGATCCCTACACCTCGTTCGACGTCTTGCTGCCCCGCGTGCTCGCGGGCGAGACCATTTCGCGAGCGGATATCGTATCGATGGGCTACGGCGGCCTGCACGTCCGCTGAGGTCCGAGTCGGAGCATGAATCATTCGTGTAAGTGAACATGAAGGAGGTTACTATTATGTTTAGCGGAATCGGCGTTACCGGTTTTCTGCTGATCGCGCTCGTGGCGCTGCTGCTGTTCGGACCCAACAAGCTGCCGGAGCTCGGCCGGGCGTTCGGACGGACGCTCAAGGAATTCAAGGCCGGCGCAAAAGATATCATGGATGACGACAACCAGGACCGCAAGGATGCGGGCAAGCGGGTAGAAGTGAACCGTACGGAAGATCGCATCGACGACAAGCGGCTCCCAGAGTGAGTGGGGCCCGCTTTTTTTCTTGCATCGGGACAGTCAGCATGCGCGAACCGCGCCGTCCATCGAACGGCGGCGGACAATGCGCGATAAGAGAGGTGACGGTTAACGGTGGCCAACCTGGATTCGGCCGATTCGAAGGAAGCCCTGCGCGGCGATAAAATGATGACGCTCTTCGACCACATCGGCGAGCTTCGGCGGAGAATCATCTTCGTGCTCGTCTTCCTGGTCGCCGGGATGATCCTCGGGCTGTTCCTCGCGGACCCGGTATACAACTACCTGGTGAGCCAGGATCCGGTGAAGGGCATGAAGCTGAACGCCTTCTCCCTCTGGGACGGCATCGGCCTCTACATGAAGTTCGCGCTCGTCATCGCGCTCGTCTTCGCCCTGCCGGCCTCGGCTTACCAGCTGTGGGCATTCGTAAAGCCGGCGCTCGGGCGGCGGGAACAGCGGGCGACGCTCCTGTTCGTGCCGTTCGTCCTCCTCATGTTCCTCGTCGGCCTGGCCTTCTCGTATTACGTCGTCTTCCCGATGGCGTTCAATTTCACGACGGGCGTCGCGAAGCATCTGAACCTCGAGGAGACGTACGGGGTCATTCAATACTTCTCGTTCCTGTTCAATATCCTTATTCCGATCTCGCTGCTGTTCGAGCTGCCGATCGTGATCATGTTCCTGACGAAGCTGCGGATCCTGAATCCGATGCGCTTGAAGAAAATGCGCAAGCTCGCGTATTTCGTGCTCATCATCGTCGGGGTCGTGGTCACGCCGCCGGATTTCATTTCGGACTCTCTGGTGGCGGCGCCGCTCATTCTGCTATACGAGATCAGTGTCATGCTGTCGAGCCTCGTCTACAAGAAGCAGCTGATCGCCGACCAGGCGTGGGAAGAAGAATACGGAACGTAACGGAAACCGGCGAAAGCCGGTTTTTTTCGTGCCGGCGGCAAGCGTCATCCTGACAAGGGGAGAGGCTTGTAAAATTCCTATGAAATCGGCCGAGAAAGACTTGAAATCGCCGAAGGACTTCGGTATTATTAGAAATGGTTATTAGCACTTAACGAGTGCGAGTGCTAACAATGTTCCACCACTATTTAAAGGAGGCTATTTTCATGATCAGACCTTTGGGTGAACGCGTATTGATCGAACCAATCGCGAAGGAAGAGACAACTGCAAGCGGCATTTTGCTGCCTGACACGGCTAAAGAAAAGCCGCAAGAAGGCAGAGTTATCGCCGTCGGCAGCGGCGCGGTTAAAGACGGCGTGCGCATTGCTCTTGAAGTCAAGGAAGGCGACCGCGTCCTGTTCTCCAAGTACGCCGGCACCGAAGTGAAGTACGAAGGCAAAGAGCTGTTGATTATGAAAGAAAGCGACATCCACGCGATTTTGGGCTAAGCCGCGGGCTTTGGCTCCACATACATGGCAAGCTTGGTTTTACTTAAATTAATCAATCAGGAGGTTATCAACGATGGCGAAAGACATTAAATTCGGCGAAGACGCGCGCCGCGCGATGCTGCGCGGGGTAGACGCCCTGGCGAACGCAGTTAAGGTTACCCTCGGTCCTAAAGGCCGCAACGTGGTGCTCGAGAAGAAATTCGGCAGCCCGCTGATCACGAACGACGGCGTGTCCATCGCGAAAGAAATCGAGCTGGAAGACGCGTTCGAAAACATGGGCGCGCAGCTGGTTAAAGAAGTCGCGACCAAAACGAACGACGTGGCGGGCGACGGCACGACGACCGCTACGGTCCTGGCGCAAGCGATGATCCGCGAAGGCCTGAAGAACGTAACGGCCGGCGCTAACCCGATGGTAATCCGCAAAGGCATCGAGAAAGCCGTTCGCGCGGCCGTTGAAGAGCTGAAAGTCATCGCGAAGCCGATCGAAGGCAAGCAATCGATCGCGCAAGTCGCGTCGATCTCCTCCGCTGACGAAGAAGTCGGCCAACTGATCGCGGAAGCGATGGAGAAAGTCGGCAACGATGGCGTTATCACCGTCGAAGAGTCCAAAGGCTTCATCACGGAGCTGGAAGTCGTAGAAGGCATGCAGTTCGACCGCGGCTACCTGTCCCCGTACATGATCACGGACACGGACAAAATGGAAGCCGTGCTCGAAAACCCGTACATCCTGATCACCGACAAGAAGATCTCCAACATCCAAGAGATCCTGCCGGTGCTGGAGAAAGTCGTACAATCCGGCAAGCAGCTGCTGATCATCGCGGAAGACGTGGAAGGCGAAGCGCTCGCTACGCTGCTCGTTAACCGTCTGCGCGGCACGTTCACGTGCGTAGCCGTTAAAGCTCCTGGCTTCGGCGACCGCCGCAAAGCGATGCTGGGCGATATCGCCGCTCTGACGGGCGGCCAAGTGATCACGGAAGAACTCGGCCTCGAGCTGAAAGCCACGACCGTGGATCAACTCGGTTCCGCGCGCCAAATCCGCGTGACGAAAGAAAACACGATCGTCGTCGACGGTGCCGGCGTGAAGTCCGACATCGACGTGCGCATCAACCAAATCCGCGCGCAGCTGGATGAAACGACGTCCGACTTCGACCGCGAGAAGCTGCAAGAGCGTCTGGCTAAACTGGCCGGCGGCGTAGCGGTTATCAAGGTCGGCGCGGCAACGGAAACCGAACTGAAAGAGCGCAAGCTCCGCATCGAAGACGCCCTGAACTCCACGCGCGCAGCCGTGGAGGAAGGCATCGTATCCGGCGGCGGCACCGCACTCGTGAACGTATATGCAGCCGTAACGGCCGTTAACGCGGCCGGCGACGAGCAAACGGGCGTCAACATCGTGCTTCGCGCGCTGGAAGAGCCGGTTCGCACGATCGCGGCGAA
Source organism: Paenibacillus sp. GCM10023250 (assembly GCF_042653205.1). NCBI lineage: Bacteria > Bacillati > Bacillota > Bacilli > Caryophanales > Paenibacillaceae > Paenibacillus > Paenibacillus sp. GCM10023250. The sequence goes on from NZ_JBHSHY010000068.1 coordinate 14,879, forward strand.
CGCAGGCCAAGAAGGCTCCGTTATCGTCGAGCGTCTGAAGAAAGAAGACATCGGCATCGGCTACAACGCCGCTACTGGCGAATGGGTCAACATGTTCCAAGCCGGTATCGTCGACCCTGCGAAAGTAACGCGTTCCGCGCTGCAAAACGCGGCATCCGTCGCGGCGATGTTCCTGACGACCGAAGCGGTCGTCGCCGACAAGCCGGAAAAAGACAAACCAGGCATGCCTGACATGGGCGGCATGGGCGGAATGGGCGGCATGGGCGGCATGATGTAAGCCGCTGGCCAAAACCCAGTCATAGCAAGGAAAACGGGGCCTCTTGGGCCCCGTTTTCCTTTATATGGTCACGAAAAGGTCACATTTCATGCGCAGCACGGCTCGGATTTCTTTCAGCTATTCGAAGATTAAGCGGCTTCCGCATCGCAGATATACCGTCTTTACTTTTGCGCCCTCATCCATTATGATGGAGCTAACTGTATATCGGATTTATCGGAGGAGCCTGCCATTTGGTGGGCTCCTCTTTGCTTTTTTTGGCCTTCCATATGGAACGATTGGCATACGATGAGCGATTGCAGTTAAACCTATTTTCATGCATTCCAATTGGGGGAGGTTCTTATGGAACAACAAGCGGTTTGGGCCATCGGCATTTTTCTAGTCATCTATGCGCTGATTATCTCGGAAAAAATTCATCGGACCATCGTGGCGATGGTCGGCGGTCTGCTCATGATCGTGCTAGGCATCGTCGATCAGGAGACGGCGGTCCATCATATCGACTTTAATACGCTGGGGCTGTTGGTTGGCATGATGATCATCGTCAGTACGACGGCTGAAACGGGGGCATTCAACTATATCGCCGTCATGGCGGCAAAAAAAGCGAAGGGCGATCCCATACGAATTCTTGTGCTCTTGTCGCTCATCACCGCAATCGGGTCCGCGTTCCTGGACAATGTAACGACAGTGCTGCTCATGGTTCCCGTGACGTTCAGTATCACGCGGCAGCTCCGCGTTAACCCGGTCCCGTACCTGGTGACGCAGATCATCGCCTCCAATGTTGGGGGAACGGCGACCCTGATCGGCGATCCGCCAAATATCATGATCGGCAGCGCCGTCAAGGAACTGACGTTTATGGCATTCATTCATAATTTGGCGCCGGTCGCCGTCATTGTCATGGCTGTTTACGTACCGCTATTTGTCTGGATGTTTCGCAAAAAAATTCAAACGACGGATGCGCTGAAGCGTAGCATCATGGAGATGAACGAGAATAAGTTGATCTCCAATCCGAAGCTGCTGCGCAAGTGTCTGATCGTGCTAGGCCTGACGCTGATTGGTTTTTTCACTCACCAAATGCTCCATCTCGAGTCCGCCACCGTCGCACTGGCAGGTGCGTTTCTGCTTCTGCTTCTCACGGGCGAGCATAGGATGGAGCAGGCATTGATCAAGGTCGAGTGGATGACAATCTTCTTCTTTATTGGCTTGTTCGTGCTCGTGTCCGGACTAATCGAGACGGGCGTCATCGCGGAGCTGGCGAAGCAGGCGATCGATCTGACCGGAGGCGACCTCGTCGCAACTTCGTTGCTTATCCTGTGGCTAAGCGCGATCGCCTCCGCTTTTTTGGATAACATCCCCTTCGTGGCCACGATGATCCCTATGATCCAGGAAATGGGCAATATGGGCGTCAGTAACTTAGAGCCCCTCTGGTGGAGCTTAGCGCTTGGCGCATGTCTTGGCGGAAACGGATCGCTTATAGGTGCGAGCGCAAACCTTATCGTCGCGGGCATGTCGGGCAAAGAAGGCTATCCGATCCGATTCCTTCAATTCCTAAAAATCGGATTCCCGCTTATGCTGTTATCCATTGTCGTGTCGAGTATCTACGTCTATTATCGTTACCTATATTAGTCCGGTGCGGAGTGGCGGTGCGGCGGATAAAAGAACGAACAAGGTCCTTACAGCTGTTGGATGCTGTAAGGGCCTGTTTTTTTATTGCGATATGACTTTGCCGGTCAAGGCATGAACCATAACGCGCATTGGCGTCTGGCTCGAGGACTGGAAGGTTACGGAAAAGACGAGCGGAATACCGGCGCGCGAGGGGAGATAATAAGGTTGAACGTCAGCTTGATCTAAGCGTATATGCTGCTGATCTAAGCTTGCGGCAGCAACACGAATGGCTTTTTCTTGACTGATAGCTGCATGATGGGGGCGGTTAAAAGTTGCTTTCGCCAGGTTCGGATGTATCCGCCCCTCCACGCGTTGGATGACCCCATTCTCATCGATGTCAATCCGCAGCTCGTCTCCCCATACGGGCGTCTTATATAGCATATGCTGTACCCGCACACGGTTAACCGACGCTCGCTGCCCGCTAATCTCTACCACCTGCATGACAGAGTGAGGACTTTGAATTCCATACAATCCCCTGTGTTTATTTACGAATTCAAGCGCGATCCAGGCCGGTGTATGTCTCGATGGCTTGGATAGAGCGCCGGTTATAAGCGAAGGCGTCTGAGTCGTGACATCCCAATGAATTTCAAGTTTATGCCCGCTCTCGGCCTCTAGGCGCTTTAATTTGGAATCCGGCCAAACATCGGCGGCAACAATTGAATCGGTTGGATACCATATCACCAAGCAGGCGACCAACACCGTGAGGATATATTTCATCCTGGGCCTCCCTTCTGTATATCATCATTGTCGGTGAATATAGGGGCATTTATTCCTTCTACACGATAGCCGCCTTAAGAAGCAGCTAGTACAGCCTGATGTTCTGATATGGGGTTGATTGGTGTCATCTGGGCGGTAAGTATGGTTTTTATGGGCGTAGGGTTAATCAATTTAAGACCATGCCATCACAGGTAGGTTAACTAACGGAACACGATCGCTCGATCATGGGGTATGACGGCAGCCGGCCGTAGAACGATCGGCTGCCGTCGTTGCGAACAGGCAGTTTAGCTTAATCGCTAAATTCCCAGAATTCCGGGAAATCACTTTAGGGTGACTTATTACTGGTTAAAACCAAGAAGGTATTTGTTCTATAGAGAAGAAATAATATTATCGAATGCTCTTGTCACACGAATAATGTTGTAGGAGAGGATTAAGTGGAAAAGCTAATCAAGGAGTACAGCCAAGACTATGCGTTGCTGCGAGAAGCCGTCGAAGGATTGTCTGAGGAAGAACTGCGTTTCCAACCTGCACCGGACAAATGGAGTATCCATCAAATTGTGATCCATATGACGGATGACGAAATCCTGTCAACACATCGGATGAGAAAAGTCTTGGCGGAGGAAGAACCGCTTCTGCTTTCATTTGAGCAGGAAGCGTGGACGGATAACCTAGGATATGAACGTTTGAATCGCGAGCAGCACCTGCTTCTGTTCCAAATGCTTCGGGTTAGCATGCTGCCGCTTTTGGAAAATCTGACTCCCGGGCAGGTTGATCGGGTTGGGCAATATCCCGATGGAGTGCGGTACACATTCAAAGAGCTGCTGGAATTGCGCGTCAAGCATGTCCGTGGCCACCTCGCCCAGATTGAACGGGTACGACAGGCTTATCGGGAAATGGAGTGCTACGATAAAAATGCAGTCGAAAAACACCCTCGTATGAAATAAAATGAAAGCTGACGAGGGGACGAGAGAAATGAATCGATACGACAAAGCATTCAAAGAAGAAGCCGTAAGATTGAGCG
>NZ_JBHSHY010000069.1:0-17908 GCF_042653205.1 Paenibacillus sp. GCM10023250
GGCGCGCCGCCGTTCCCCGGCGGCGGCGACAAGAGCCCCGGCGGCGGGCGCCCCGCCTCCGGCGGCCGTTCGGGCGGCCGCCCGGGCGGCAAGCCGAGCGCCGGCGGGCGCACCCAGCGCGGCCGTACGCGGTAGGCAGAGGCAAGGACAAGGCAAGGCAGCGGCGTACGGCCTCCTGCCTTGCCTTTTTTCACGCCCGGGACGAGCCGGGCGCGGGTTCGGGTGGTCAGGCCAAAATCGAAAGGAGCATCGGATATGCGCAATGACGATATTCGGAACGCCGAGGCGGCGGCTTCCGGCGGAGGAGACGTGCGTCTCGTGAAGCCGGCGGTCGAGCTGCGGGCGGCGTACATGGACTTTTACCGGGAATGGATCGACAGCGGGGAGGATATCGTGCCTTGGGTCGTGGAGCGGGACCCGTCGGATTTCGAGGCGTATGTCCGGTTTCTGCTGGAGGCGTCGGAGGAAGCGCGGGTGGAGGAAGGCTGGGTGCCGCATTCGACCTACTGGCTGCAGGACGGGGACGGCCGCATCGTCGGCGCCGCCAACATCCGGCATCGGCTGAACCGCAAGCTGGCGGAGAGCGGCGGGCACATCGGGTACGGCGTTGCGCCGTCGCAGCGGCGGAAGGGCTATGCCAAAGCGATGCTCGCCCAGGCGCTGACAGTCACGGACCGGCTCGGGCTCGAAGAGGTGCTCGTCATTTGCGACCGCGGCAACGTCGGATCCGAGCGCACGATTCTCGCGAACGGCGGCCGGTTCGATTCCGAGTTCACCGAAGCGCACGGCAACGTCGTGCGGCGGTTCTGGATTCGCCGCGAGCCGTGAATCGTTCCGGCCGGCGGGCCGATCCGTTCGGCGCACGGCGGCAGATCGCGCCGGCACCGGGCGGGAAATAAGCGCCTTGCCTGAACGCGAAGAGGCCCGCGGACACAGCGTCCGCGGGCCTCTTCGCTATGCGCTCCTGCCGCCGACCGCGCTTAATCCACGTCCGTGATGCGCCACGCGCCGTCCTCCTGCATCAGCACGATGGCGGCGCTGCCGGTCCGGTCGCCGCGCGGGTCGAACAGGCAGCCGAACGTCACGTCGGCGAGCAGCGCGCCGCTCGGCCGGTTCTGGAACTTCACGGCGCGGATGCCCGTGATGAGCCGCTGCCCAATGGCGGCGAAGTCCGGCGCGGGCAGGACGTCCTTCGCGAACAGCTTCTCGAGCGCCGCGCCGTCCCGGGCGTTCAGCGCCTCGACGTAGCTGTTCAGCAGCTTCGCGGCGGCGAGCTTCCGCGGGTCGCCCGCGTACGCGCTTTCCTCGAGCAGCGCCGGCTTGAAGGTCAGCAGCGCGCCGTTCACGCCCGGCGTCCAGGTCAGGCCAAGCCCGAGGGCGTCCGCCGTCGCGCGCAGCGGCAGGTAGACGCTGCCCTTCACGAGGGCGGGCTTGGCATCGGCGCCGGTCAGCCGCTTGCCGTTGACCCAGATCGACAGCTCGCCGGCGCCGCTCGGGTTGACCGCCGGCGGCTTCGGCTGCGAGGCGATCATCGCCGCCTTATGCGCCGCGTCCCACTTCACGCGCCAGCCGAACGCCTCCGCCAGTGCCCGCATCGGCAGCAGCATGGCACCGTCCGAGACGACCGGCGCGAGCGCCGTCCGCCCGGTGGGCACGCCGTTGATCGCGAGCTGGGGGCCGGCGGGGGCGGCGACGCGCACGGGGAACGACGGATTGCCGGCGTCGGTGACGAGATCGAGGCTGTATTCGCCCGGCAGAACCGGCTTGAAGGTGCCGTCGATCGTCTCGCCGTAGGCCGGCATCGTGAACGTCAGCGCATAGCGGGCCTCGCTCATCGGTCCAGAATAGACGAGCAGCGCCCGTTTGGATGGGAAATACGTCCCCTTCGCCGTCGTATAGCCGCCGGAGGAGCCGGGTGTCTCGACGAACACGTTGACAATGCCGGACTGCCCGAACCCGTCGCTGCCTCGGATCGTGAGCGTTTCGCCGATGACGGGCTCCAGCGTGCTGATCGTCGTGCGGGGCGGCAGCGCCATCAGCGTCGCGAGATCGTCCATCGCTGCGTCGTCCGCCGCCAGATAGACGTCGGGCCCGTAGTAGAGCAGCACATGCTGCCGGTCCTTGAATTCGAGCGACAGATCCGTCTTCCCGGCCAGGTCGAGGTCTGCGCCGACGGCGAAGAAATGCTCGTCGCCCTCCAGCCGTTCTTTCGTTGGCTCCGCCTTGCCGATCAGGCGGTTGACGACCGCGGCGGTCTTGGTGATGGCGTCACGATCCGCCGCGCGGGAGCCGAACAGCGGCAGGTAGCGCTGGTCGGCCTGGCGAAAATGCACCGCCGCGACGTCGCTCGCCGCGATGCCGCCGGCGGGCAGCGCCGACGCGGGCGGCATGGCCGGCACCGCCGTGACGTCCCTGTCCGCGTCCACGGCGCTCTGCGTCGCCGCGGCGTCCGCGACCGCCGCCGGGCCGGCCGGCGCCGCGGCCCCGAAGGCCAGCAGGACGGCCAAAGCCGCCGTCCGTAGTCGATTGAAGCTCACGCGATACCCTCCCTAGGTCTCTCATCCCTTTATGTCATTAGACTACATTCTCGGTCATGAACTTACATCCTGCCGGCATGAAAGATCTTTAATTTTGGCGGTTATTGGGGAATGCCGGGAGATGCCGCGCTTGCCGCTTTCCAACGGTCCTAAAATCGCGTCCGCCCGCCCGCTAATTCTCGTACGATTGTCTATCCCCGCTCCGCGCGCGCTTGTGGTAGGCTAAGGCTATCCGGGCGAAGGAGGCACTGATCGTGGACAAGTATCGCATTGCATTCATCGGCTGCGGCAACCGGGCGAAGCGCCATGCCGAGGCGCTACGGGCGGACGCCCGCTGCCGGGTGGTCGCCGTGTCGGATCTGAATCCGGAGGCGGCGGAGTCGTTCAGGGCGGCGTTCGAATTCGGGGAAGCCGCCGTCTATACGGATTACGAGGCCATGCTGGCCGCGGAGAAGCCAAACATCGTCATCTCGTGCCTGTGGACGCCGCAGCATCTGCCGATGTTCCGGGCATGCGCGGCGGCGGGCGTCCGGGCCGTGCATTCCGAGAAGCCGATGGCGCCGACATGGGGCGACTGCCTGGAAATGGCGCGGCTCGCCGAGACGTCGGGCTGCCAGCTGACGTTCTGCCACCAGCGCCGCTTCGCGGCGGGGAACCGGCTCGTCCGGGAGTGGCTGAAGGATGGGCGGTTCGGCAAGCTGCTGCGGATGGATCTCTATTCGCCGCCGAATCTGTTGGATTGCGGAACGCACACATTCGACCAGGCGCTCAGCTTCAACGAGGAATCCGGCGTCAAATGGGTGCTCGGCGCGGTGGACGGCACGAACCCGCTCAATTGGTTCAGTGTGCGCGCGGAAAGCATGGCGGTCGGCACGCTCGTCTTCGCGAACGGCGTCCGCGCGGCCCTGCAGACCGGCGGTCCGGACCAGGACATGCACACCGGCGTCCGGCTGATCGGTACCGAAGGCTTCGTCGAGGTGGATTGGGACGGCCGCGTTGCCGAAGCGCGGATCTATGACGATCCGTCATGGAAGCCCGAGGTGCCGGAAGCCGACGAAGCCGCCCAAATGATCGGGGTCATCGACGACGTCGTCTCGAGCCTCGAAGCGGGCCGCGAGCCCGAACTGTCGTACCGCAAGGCGCTCCGCGCGAGCGAGATCATCTATGCGTTCTACGAATCGGTCCGGCGCCATGCGCGGGTAGAGCTGCCGCTCGCGGGCGTGACCGACAATCCGTTTATCCAATTATTGGACGCCGGCCATTTCGGACTGGCGGCCGAACAAGGAGCGTGACCATGAAGATGGGAAATCCGAAGCTGGGTCTGATCGGCATCATTCACGAGGAAACGAAGGCCGATTTTTGGGGTGCGATGAGCAAGGCGGCCGAGATCGGCTACCAGGGCATCGAGGGCGTGGAGCCCTATCTGCTGCAGGGCGACGCCGCAAGCAATGTTAAGCGCTTCCATTCGTTAGGTCTGCAGGCCGTCACGGTCAGCGCGAGCCGGGAGTCGCTGCGCGAGGAGCTGGACCGGCTCGTCGCAAGCGCGGCGACGGTCGAGGCGTCCCACGTCACCGTCTGGTGGGGGACGTGCGAGTCCAAGGATCAGCTGCTGCGCGACGCGGAGCTGTATAACCGGGCGGGCGCCCGGCTGGCGGCGGAGGGCGTCAAGCTCTGCTACCACAACCACGCGCACGAGTTCCGGACGTCGTTTAACGGCGTGAACGCGATGGATATCTTGGTCGAATACACCGATCCGAAGGCGGTCTTCTTCGAAATGGACATCGCCTGGATCACGATGGGCGGCGCCGATCCGGTTCAGGTGCTGCACAAGATGGCCGGCCGCGTCCCCGCCATCCACGTGAAGGACGTCACGACAGCCGAAGCGCCGGATCAATGGACCGCCGTCGGCACGGGCATCGTTCGGATCGCGCCGTCCATTCTGAAGGCCCGCGAGATCGGCGTGAACTGGATGGTCGTCGAGCAGGACCGGCTGCGCAACCTGTCGCCGATCGAGACGATCACGGCAAGCTACTTGAATTTGAAGGAAGCGGGACTGCTCGGCGATTGACGCCGCGCTTCGCGCGGAGCCTGTCCGGCAGGCAGGGTCCCGTATTTTATACGGAGCGGCTTTCGCTCGCCGCGCCTTCGGGCTATGATGGAATCAGCCGGCCCTCGGGCAGGCGCATAATCGAATTCAAGGAAGGCGGTGCGGCGCATGAACATGACGATCGATCAGCGCGGGGAGTCCCGGGTGGCGGTCATCGAAGGCGACGGCGTCGTCATCGGCAGCGTGCAAGAGGCGCTCGATCTGATGGCCGATGCGAGTTATAACGGGGACGCGCACAAGCTGCTACTCGACAAGGCGAACGTCGCGGAGGAGTTCTTCGAGCTGCGGACGAAGCTGGCGGGAGACATCCTGCAGAAGTTCACGAACTACGGCGTCAAGCTCGCCATCGTCGGCGATTTCGGCGGCTACGGGAGCAAGAGCTTGCGGGACTTCATCTACGAGTGCAATCAGGGAAAACGGTTTTTTTTCCTGGCCGACCGGGCGGAGGCGCTGAACGCGCTTCATGCCGCCGATTAATGGCGGCGTCTGCGCGCGGCGGGATAGATAGGACGAAGGCGGCTGCCGTTCCGGCAGCCGCCTTCGTTTGGTTATTTGCCCGGAGCCGCCGTCTCCCGCCCGCGCCTTATTCGCCCCCAAGCCGCAAAATGTCCTTGTCGAACGTATAAGCGATGTGCAGCTCATGCACGTGCGAGCCGTCCTTGGCGCTCGCTTCGTAGAGGGTCAGCACGCCCGTCGGGCTGGACGGCGGCTCCTGGAGCGCGATGTCGAGTTCGAATTCGCCCCAGGCGGGAGCGCCTGCGTCCGCCATCGCATGGCCTTCCGCGAGCACGTTGTGGCCGTCCTCGAAGGAGTAGCCGAAGGCCGCCTCGAAGACGCGCGCCTGCCCCTTCACCTTGAACGACTTGCCGACGACGCTGTCCGGCGCGGGGCCGTAGACGCGGAACGCCTCGTTGCTCGCGACGATCTTCGCCTTCTCGCCCTCCGGCTTAGCCGTGCCGTCCCCGGACTTCGCGTTGTGATCCGTGCCCGGCGTCGAACCGCCGTTTCCGTTCGTTCCGCCATTCGCGATCGTCCCGTTACCGCCGCCCTCGGCGGATGGATCGGACGGCGGGGAAGGCGCGATCTTCCCGCCGTCCCCGATATCGTTGGGGCTCACGGAGCCCGCGTCCTGCCCGTTCGCTGCGCCGTTGCCGCCGTTATCGCCGGAGCCGGAGCCGGCCGGGCCCCCTTGCTCGGCCGCCGGCGGTTTGCCGGGCGCCTCGGCGACGTTGTCCGGCTTGCCGGAGCAGCCCGCAAGCAGCGCCAGCGTCAGCGTCAGCGCGATCGCGCCGGACGCCGCCGTTCGCATTCGTTTCGTCATCCCAGTCACCTGCTTTCCTATAGCCGGCCTATCGCCGGTCATAAAATTTCGCTGCGGCAGGCGAACGAGGTTGCCTGCGCTCTTGCCTTTAGTATACGCTTGAAAAAAAGGCTTGAATCACCAAAAGGGCCAAGAGGAGGAAGCGCGCGACATGTTCGAATGGAGCCGGCTGCTTCGGTTTAACCGGTATTTGGGCCAGAACGGGCGGAACGAGATCGACTACCAATGGCCGACGTCCAAGTTCCCGGTCATCAGCATCCGCACGAGCGCGGGCCGGGGCAAGCCGAAGGTCGCCTTCGGCCTCGTGGCGCTCGGCGATATCGCGATCGGCCTCGTCGCCGGCGGCGCGGTCGCGGTCGGCATCGTCGGATTCGGCGCTGTCGCTCTCGGCGCGATGCTCGGGCTCGGCGCGGTCGCGCTCTCGGGCGGCCTCGCCGCCGGCGCGGCGGCGATCGGCGATCTCGCCCTCGGGGCGGTGGCGATCGGCCAATCCGCGCTCGGGGCCGTCGCGATTGGCGAGAACGCGCTCGGGGCGGTCGCCATCGGCCAGCACGTGATCGGCGCGGTGGCGATCGGCGAGCGCGTCTACGGCCTGGTCGCGATCGGCGAGCACGGCTTCGGCCTCGTGCCGATCGTCGGCGATTTCTTCCGCTGGATCGGCGGGCTGTTCGATTAGCCCGGCGGGGCGGTTTTCTTTCGCCGGCATGGGCCCTGTGCTACAATAAGGGACAGCATGAGTGAGGAAGAGGAAGGTGTGGAAGCATGGACAGCGTCAATATTTTAGGCGTGCCCTTCTCGAAAATGACGCTTACGGACACGGTGAAGCTGATTCAGGCCAAGCTGGCGGCGGATACGCGCGCGGAGGCGAAGCCGTTCCATCTCATTACGGCCAATCCCGAGATCGTGATGGCGGCGAAGGGGCAGCCGGAGCTGCGGCGGATCGTCGACGAGGCCGACCTCATCACGCCGGACGGCATCGGCGTCGTGCTTGCGGCGAAATGGCAGGGGACGCACATCCCTGAGCGCGTGACGGGCTACGATATGCTGATTCGGCTGCTGGAGGGCGCGGCGGCGAGGGGATTCTCGCTCTACGTCCTGGGCGCGGACGAGGAGACGAACGCGATGGCCGCCGATATCATCCAGGCGAAGTATCCCGGCGTGGAGATCGCCGGCCGGCATAACGGCTTCTTCAAGGGCGACCAGGAGAACGAGATCGTGGCCGACATCGGACGGAAACGGCCGGATCTGCTGATCGTGGCGCTCGGCGCGCCGAATGCCGAGAAATGGATCTACAAGCATAAGAGCCGCTTGAACGCGAAGGTCGCGTTCGGCGTGGGCGGCAGCCTCGACGTCATCGCGGGCAAGGTGAAGCGCGCGCCCGTCATCTGGCAGAAGCTGAACGTCGAATGGCTGTACCGGCTGCTGAAGCAGCCGTCGCGCTGGCGCCGCCAGCTGGTGCTGCCGAAATTCGCGCTCACCATTCTGACGACGCGCCGCCGCTGACGGTTGCGGGACGAACGCGGATAGGGGAAGCCCGCCGCCGCGGCGGGAGGAGACGCCTTCGAAACCAGGGAACGCCCCGGTTCGGAGGCGTTTTTGCCATCCCTAAAATATGGGTGGCATTCTAGCACCGAATCGGTTCAATGATCTAGGTCAGCCGCTAGATTATCGACATAACCTATGAAGACGCGACGCGCGTGCCGTCCCGGCAGGAGACGAGATCGATGAGAGGAGGTGCCGGAGTTGGCCTGCTCCATTGCGCCTAGACGCAAAAAAAAGCTGCCGGACCGTACGAAGCGCTGCAAACGGACCTGCTGCCGCAAGATCGCAAAGAAGCGCAGGACATGCGGAAGCAAAAAACCAGCCAGACCGGCGAGGCGAACGTCGCGCAGGCCCGCGGCATTGCCCCAAGGCGCCCGGGGACCTCAAGGGGTCCCGGGGGCGCGGGGGCTACCGGGCGTCGCGGGAGCGGGCGGCGTTGCGGCCATCCGCGTCATTCCCGACATCCGGCGGTATTTCTACATCGCCCCCGCGGAAATCGGCTTCGCGGAGGCGGTGGCGTTCCCGGCCGCCGGCTTCGTCAACGACGCGGGGGAGCCTGTGCTGTCGTTCGCGGATTTCGGCCAGTCAGGCTACTACAATTTGTATCTGAACGGCGTCGTCCAGCAAGGACTGGCGTACGAGGCTGCGCCGGACGGACTGACGATTTACGCGACCGGCCAAACGATCGCGGCGGGGACGCCGATCATACTGGAGGCGATAGGCTTCCGAGCGGAGCCGGCGACGAATATTTGATGCATGTGAATCAGGCTATTCGCTCTTCCAGTTGGGAAGACGACTGCATTTAATAGAGTTAGAGGAGGTGATTTCCGATGCCAACCCAGCTATTCAATATCGTGACGCCTAGCGTGCAGGCAAGCGTGGAAACCTTTTTCTTCCAACAGCCGGCGCTTACGAGCGTAACGACCTTCACGGTGACGGGAGCTCAATTCGCCGACGACGCCGGTGATTCGCCCTCTACGATTCCGGACGTATCGCCGAGCGGCTACTATAACTTCTTCATCAACGGGGTGCTGCAGCAAAGAACGACGTACGTCGTCACGCCCGGAACGGGAGCGGCGGGTACCGTGGTTTTCACGTCCGACACGGCCTTCAGCCTGCTCGATGACACGCCGGTCGTCCTCGAAGCGGTATCCTTGACCGCGGGTTAATCCAGGGATGACGGGGATCGGTATTCGCTCGTACGGCTGAAGTACAGGCCGCGTCTGCGGGCCGGTCCGAAGAATCGGTTCCTCGTAACGGGAAGAGCCCTCTGCTTAAGTGCAAGCAAAGGGCTCTTCTCGTTGCTGAGGATGACAGATCCGGAACCATCTCGCCTCGCAGCTTGGACAAGCCGCGTTACGCGTTCGCCGGCGGGGTGAAGGTCCGCGCCGCGAACTCGGCGTCGAGCATGAAGAAGGCGTTGCTGTCCTTGTCGATGCGCTTCAGCTTGTTGATGATGCTGTCGAACATCGCTTCCTCCTCGACCTGCTCGTCGATGAACCATTTCAGGAACTGAATCGTCGCATGCTCGCGGTCGTTCAGGGCGAGGTCGGACAGGTGGTAGATGCGCTTGGTGACTTCCAGCTCATGCTGGTAGGCGTGCTCGAACGCCTCGAGAATGGAGCTGTACTCGTTGTTCGGCGTGTCCATGCCGTTCAGCGTGACGCGCTTGCCGCGGTCGTTGAGGTACTTGTACATTTTCATGGCATGGAAACGTTCTTCCTCGGCCTGCACGATAAAGAAGTTCGCGAAGCCGTCCAGGCTCTCCCCGGAACAATAGGCGGCGATCGCCATATACACGTGGGCGGAATAAAACTCGAAGTTCAGTTGTTCGTTCAACGCTTCGCTGAGCGTGTCGTTCATCATCGGCTACGCCTCGCTTTCCAATTAGGATCGTATGTAAACGCAAAAGAGAAGAAGGCCGGCGAATGTTGTCGATTCGGCGCTTCTTCTCTTATCGTACCACACGATGCCATAGTTAGCCTATCCGATGCTTCAGCTTCGCATACAGGGCGTCCGCGGATGGGGCGACGACCACCTCGGTCTTGCCGATCAGGACCATGCACTGCTTGGCGCACAGCTTGCAGTTGCCGAGGCAGTCCTTCTTCTTCTGCTTCAAATCGGGAAATTCCTGCTTCAGCGATTTGAACACGGTCTTGGAGCCGTGCTTGAAATTGCGGCAGCAGTATTTGATTTTCTTCATGCGTCCGGAACCTGCCTCTCCGCGGCCAGCGCGCTGTGCCGGTCTGCTTTTTCACCTATAATGATAGTAATTCTCATTCTCACTGTCAACGAAAATGTCGAAGGGCCTGTTCCTTTACTTCGCCTGCCCGCTGGATTATGATGGGGAACAGAAAACCGACGAGAAGGAGCGCTGCCCCGCATGAGCACAAACGGACAACTGCGCGCGAACATCCGGCCGGGCCTCACGGTCGATATCGTATTGAAGAAGGACCAGCCGACCGGGCGCCTGACCCGCGGCGTGGTTAAGGATATTTTGACAAATTCGCCGAATCATCCCCACGGCATCAAGGTCCGCCTGCAGAGCGGCGACGTGGGCCGGGTCAAGGCGATCGTCCCCGAGGGAGGCTGAACCGATGATAGCGCCTCGCGGACGCGGACAAGCCGGTCCGCAAGCCGGCCGCGAATATCCGCGCCGACGCGCCCGTCCGAGCCGAAGCGGGGCGTCTCTGCGGGAATGGCGGCGTTTGCAACAACGGCGCAAAATAGGTAGGATAGATGGAGAGACGGCTGCTTCGCCAGAACCGTCGAACCGACCGCGGAGCTTGCCGCAAAGGAGTGCGCTCTAGATGAGCTTTCATCCGAATTCGTTTTCATTCGGCCACGCCGCATCGATCGTCGTGACGCTGCTCTCCGGCGTGGCGGTCATGTTCCTGCGGCTGCGTGCCAGCAACCGGCCGACGAACATGCGGAAAATCATCATCCCGCCGCTCGGCATGTCCACCGGCTTCCTGATGTTCATCGTGCCCGAGACGCATGTGCCGTGGACGTGGGCGCTGATCGCCTTCGCCGCGGGCGCGACCGTGTTCGCCTATCCGCTGATCCGCACGTCCAAGCTGGAGCGGGTCGGCGGCGAGATCGTCCTGAAGCGGTCCAAAATGTTCATCTTCATCCTGCTCGGCCTGCTTATCGTCCGCCTGCTGGCGCACGACGCGGTGGAGTCGAAGGTGTCGATTCCGCAGACGGGCGCCTTGTTCTTCGTGCTGGCGTTCGGCATGATCGCCGTCTGGCGCATCGCGATGCTCAGGGCCTTCATGAAGCTGCAGCGCGGAGCAGGCAAGGAAATCAGTTGACAGCCCTCGGGTCAGCTGATATTCTAACCATATGAATTGTATGCAATTTAATTGCATTGACATAGATTGGAGAGACGAACCATGGACAAGAGCGCGATGCTCGAGCTGGACAATCAGCTCTGTTTTGCCCTCTATTCCTGCGCGCGCGAGGTGACGAAGCTGTACCGTCCCTTCCTCGACGAGCTCGGCCTGACGTATACGCAATACGTCACCCTGCTGGCGCTGTGGGAGAAGGACGAAGTGCCCGTGAAGGAGCTCGGCCGGCGGCTGTACCTGGATTCCGGAACGCTGACGCCGCTGCTCAAGAAGCTCGAGGCGATGGGACTGCTGCGCCGGGAGCGGGACCTGCAGGACGAGCGCAGCGTCATCGTCCGGCTGACCGCGGACGGACGGGCGCTCAAGGAGCGGGCGACGGACATCCCGGAGCGCGTCTTCTGCCAGACGAGCCTGACCCCGGACGGCATCGTCGCGCTGCGCGAGCAGCTGCGCAAGCTGACGGCCGAGGTGCATGCGCAGACCGACCGCTCCCCCGGCGCGACTGAAGGATTGCAAGGATAGTTGTTCTCGGATTCGCGCATAGAGAAGGACCGCACACAAACAGCGGCCGCCCCGTTACCTGCGGGGCGGCCGCTGTTTGTGTATCTGCTAATTCGGACGGGACGTCCTTGCTCTGCGCGGGCGGCAAGGACAACACGCAATATCAGCCCGCCTTGGCGGCTTCGAGCTCGATGGCGACCTTCACTTCGTCGCCGATCAGCACGCCGCCGGTTTCGAGGACCGCGTTGTACGTCAGGCCGAAGCTGCTGCGGCTGATCGCGCCTTGCGCGCTGAAGCCGACCTTCTCGTTGCCCCACGGATCCTTGCCGCTGCCCTCGTACGTCACGCTGAACGTGGCCGGACGGGTCAAGCCGCGGAGGGTGAGGCTGCCGGTCACGTCGTATTCGCCCTCGCCCGTCTTCGCGATGGAGGTCGACTGGAACGTCATCGTGGGATAGTGTTCGATATCGAAGAAATCGCCCGTGCGCAGGTGGTTGTCGCGGTCCGCGTTGCGCGTGTCGATGCTGGCGAGCGTCACGTCGAACCGGATATTCGCCGTCGTCAGATCGTCCGGATCCGCTTCGATCTCGGCGCTGAACTCGTGGAAGGTGCCTTTCACTTTCGCGATCATCATGTGCTTGATCGTAAAATCTACGCTGCTGTGCGTCGCGTCGACAAGCCATTTGGAAGTGGGCATGGGCAAAACCTCCGGATAATTAATAACATAAAGTAATGAACTTAATATTTTATAGTTAGTATATAGGCAGATAGTGGAAATTGTCAATCCTTTTTCTTCCTGGCGGCATTCGATGCGTTGACAACTTTTCCCTCGAGGGGTATAGTCTTGTCAGGAATCCACTAGGGGCGCCCGCACGGGCTGAGATAAGGCAGATGCCTTGGTCCCTTCGAACCTGATCTGGGTCATGCCAGCGTAGGAAAGTGGGAAATGTACGTGCGACTTCGAATCGGCCGTACGGCGCGGGAGGCGATCATGCCCTGCCGTCCGAAGCCGATTCCGTCCGCCGTCTGCGCGTGCCGCAGGCGGCGGGCAGACGACCGCGACATGAACCGCTCCTTCGCCGGAGCGGTTTTTTTGCGCTTGCGCCATTCGTCGGCCGCAAGCCGTGCTCAGGCAAGTTGCGGCGAAGCGTCTCGCTTGGCGGCTCTCGCTGCCGCGCGGCACGGTCCCGTTCGCGCGCGCGCGCCTCCCGTTCCTTCGCCCGGCCTCCTGGTGCGTTTCCGCCGAGATGGACGACTATGAGGAGGAGATGCGAAATGACGATTATGACGACGCCGCTGCCGGGGAGCCGCAAAGTATATGTGGAAGGGAGCCGTCCCGACATCCGCGTGCCGATGCGCGAGATCGGCCTGACGCAGACGGAAGCCAGGAACGGTGATATACGGGATAATGAGCCGGTCGCCGTGTACGATACGAGCGGACCTTATACCGACGAAGCGTACGAGACGGACTTTAGACGGGGGTTGCCAGCGCTGCGCGGCGGCTGGATCGCGGAGCGGGGCGATACGGAGGCGTACGAGGGACGGACGGTCGCGCCGCTCGATAACGGCTTTCACAGCGAGGGGGCCGCTTCGGCTCGGGGCGCGGAGACGTTCCCGGGCTTGACGCGGCGGCCGCTGCGGGCGCGGGAGGGCCGGAACGTGACGCAGCTGCATTACGCGCGGCGCGGCATCGTGACGCCCGAGATGGAATACATCGCGATCCGCGAGGGCATGACGCCGGAGTTCGTGCGCAGCGAGGTGGCCGCCGGGCGGGCGATCATTCCCGCCAACGTCAACCATCCCGAGAGCGAGCCGATGATCATCGGGCGCGCCTTTCACGTGAAGATCAACGCGAACATCGGCAACTCCGCCGTCGCGTCGTCGATCGAGGAAGAGGTCGAGAAGATGACGTGGGCGACGCGCTGGGGCGCCGACACGATCATGGACCTGTCTACCGGCAAAAACATCCATACGACGCGCGAATGGATCGTCCGCAATTCGCCGGTGCCGGTCGGCACGGTGCCGATCTACCAAGCGCTCGAGAAGGTGGACGGCAAGGCGGAGGACCTGACGTGGGAGGTGTTCCGGGACACGCTGATCGAGCAGGCGGAGCAGGGCGTGGACTATTTCACGATTCACGCGGGCGTGCTGCTCCGCTACATTCCGCTCACGGCGAAGCGCGTCACGGGCATCGTGTCGCGCGGCGGCTCGATCCTGGCGGCGTGGTGCCTGGCGCATCACCGGGAGAATTTCCTGTACACGCATTTCGAGGAAATCTGCGAGATTATGAAACGGTACGACGTGGCGTTCTCGCTCGGGGACGGCCTGCGTCCGGGCTCCATCGCCGACGCCAACGACGAGGCGCAGTTCGCGGAGCTGGAGACGCTCGGCGAGCTGACGCGGATCGCGTGGAAGCACGACGTGCAGGTCATGATCGAAGGGCCGGGCCACGTGCCGATGCACCTGATCAAGGAGAACATGGACCGCCAGCTCGAGGTGTGCCAAGAAGCGCCGTTCTATACGCTCGGGCCGCTGACGACGGACATCGCGCCGGGCTACGACCACATCACGTCGGCGATCGGGGCCGCGATGATCGGCTGGTTCGGGACGGCGATGCTCTGCTACGTGACCCCGAAGGAGCATCTGGGTCTGCCGAACCGGGAGGACGTGAAGGACGGCGTCATCACATACAAGATCGCCGCCCACGCCGCCGACCTCGCCAAAGGCCATCCGCGGGCGCGGCTGCGCGACGACGCGTTGTCGAAGGCGCGGTTCGAGTTCCGCTGGAAGGATCAGTTCCACCTGTCGCTCGACCCCGAGCGGGCGATGGCGTACCACGACGAGACGCTGCCGGCGGAGGCGGCGAAGTCGGCGCATTTCTGCTCCATGTGCGGGCCGAAGTTCTGCAGCATGCGGATCACGCAGGACATCCGCGATTACGCGGAGGCGAACGGGCTGGAGTCGCGCGAGGCGATCGAGGCCGGCATGAAGGAGCAGGCGAGCGCGTTCCGTTCGGGCGGCGGGTCGATCTATTCGTAGGCGGACGGCGGTTTCCGCGGAAGCCGCGGCCTGGCGGCGCCCGGCGGGAGGCGCCTCCGGGTAACGGGGCGTTACAAGCGAGAGGAGAAGAAGCATGGAGAAACGAAACTGGCGGGATTTCAAGCTCTACGCCATCACGGCGGCGAATTACCATCCCGGGCGAAGCGTGCTGGAGGTCATGGAGCAGGCGATCCTCGGCGGCGCGGACATCGTGCAGCTGCGGGCGAAGGACGCCTCGAAGGAGGCGCTGCTGCGGGACGCCCGGGCGCTGCGCGAGCTGACGGCCCGGTACGGCGTGCCGTTCATCGTCAACGACCATATCGACGTCGCGCTCGAGGCCGGCGCGGACGGGGCGCATTTCGGGCAGGACGACCTGCCGCTCGCGGAGGCGAGGCGGATCCTGGGGCCGGACGCCATCATCGGCATCTCGACGCACAGCCTGGAGCAGGCGCTGGCGGCGGAGCGCGGCGGCGCCGACTATATCGGCGTCGGCCCCGTCTTCCCGACGGGCACGAAGCCGGGCCGGGCGGCGGTCACGACCTCGTACGTACGCGAAGCGGCGGCGCACGTGTCGATTCCGTGGGTCGCCATCGGCGGCATTACGCTCGCGAACGCGGACGAGGTGCTCGCCGCCGGCGCGACGCGGCTCTGCGCGGTGTCCGCGATCGTCGGCGACGCGCGTCCCGCGGACGTCTGCCGGGCGTTCCGGGCGCGGATCGACGCGGCCGAGCGGGGCGGGGCGGGCGGCGCTCCGGCATCCATCGCGGTCGTCGTGAACGGGCGCCGCGAGGAGACGGCCGCGCGGACGGTCGCGGAGCTCGTGGAGGCGCTCGGCCTGGCGGGCAAGAGCCTCGTCGTCGAGCTGAACGGCGTCATCGTCGCCCGCGAAGCGTGGGCGAGCGCCGCGCTGGCGGACGGCGCGGCAGTGGAACTGGTGCATTTCGTAGGAGGAGGATGAAGCGGATGGCGGAGACGGAAGGAATGGTATACGGCGCGGGGGACGAGGATCTGCTCGCGATCGGAGGCCGGAGCCTGCGTTCGCGGTTCTTCCTCGGCACGGGGCGGTTCCCGAGCCCGGCGGTGTTCCGCATGGCGCTGGAGGCGTCGGCGGCGGAGGTCGTGACGTTCGCGGTGCGCCGCGTCAATCTGGATTACGCGGAGGACGACGCGATTCTGCAGCATATGGACGGGAGCGGCTACGTCTATCTCCCGAATACGTCGGGCGCGGGCAACGCCGACGAGGCGGTGCGGATCGCCAAGCTGGCGCGCGCGGCGGGGCTCAGCGACTGGATCAAGGTCGAGATCAGCGCCAATCCGCGCACGCTGCTGCCGGATCCGATCGAGACGCTGCGGGCGACGGAGCGGCTCGTGCGCGAGGGCTTCGTCGTACTGCCGTACACGTCGGACGATCCGATTCTGTGCAAGCGGCTCGAGGAGGCCGGCGCCGCGGCCGTCATGCCGGGCGGAGCGCCGATCGGCACGGGGCTCGGCCTGCTGAACCCGTACAACCTCGGCCTGATCATCGAGGAGGCCGGGGTGCCGGTCATCGTGGACGCCGGCATCGGCGCCGCGGCCGACGTCGTGCAGGCGATGGAGCTGGGCGCCGCCGGCATTCTGGCGAATACGCCGGTCGCCAAGGCGCAGGACCCGGTCGGCATGGCGCGGGCCATGCGCCTGGCCGTGGAAGCGGGCCGGCTGGCGTATCTGTCCGGCCGGATCCCGAAGCGCCGCTACGCCTCGGCCAGCAGCGAGGCGGAGGGCGTGTCGCCGCTGCCGGCGAACGCCGCCGCCGGCACGCGGGACGACCGCGGATGAGCCGGCGCGTCGTCGTGCTCGGCGGCGGCATCGTCGGCCTCGCCTGCGCGTTCGAGGCCGCGCTGGCGGGCGACGCCGTCACGGTCGTGGAGCCGGGCCGCGCCGGCGGCCAGGCGTCGGGCGCCGCGGCCGGCATGCTGGCGCCGTACACCGAGAACCCGGAGCAGCCGGACGCGTTCTTCCGGCTGTGCCTGGACAGCCTGCGCCGCTATCCCGAATGGGTGCGCCGGATCGAAGCCGTGTCCGGCCTGTCCGCGGAGCTGACCGCCTCCGGCAGCCTGACGGTCGCGCTGCACGAGGCGGACCTGCAGCCGCTGCAGGCGCGGCTCGCATGGCAGCGCCGCTACGGGGCCGAAGCGGCGCTCGTGGGCCCCGAGCGGCTGCGCGAGCTGGAGCCGCGGCTGACCGGGGCTGCTGTCGGCGCGCTGCATTGCCCCGGCGAGGCGCATGTGCACGCGCCGAAGCTGGTCGCCGCGCTCGAGGCGGCCTGCCGCCGGCTCGGCGTGCGCCTCTTGGAGCACGCCGGGCGCATCGCGCCGCCGCGGATCGCCGGCGGCCGCCTCGAGCCCGCCGTGGAGACGGCGGCGTACGGGCGGATCGCCGGCGACGCGCTCGTGGTCTGCGCCGGCGCCTGGGCGAACGCGTACGCCGAAGCGTGCGGCTTCCCGATCCCGGTGCATCCGATCCGGGGGCAGATCTGCGCCTTCGAGCTGGCCGGCGCGGGCGGGAGCGCCCCGGCTGAGGGCACGCAATGGGGCGGCGGCGGTTCCGCCGCGGAATCCGTACGGCATATGGTGTTCTCTAGCCAGGCGTACTGGGTGCAAAAGCAGGACGGCCGGCTCGTCTGCGGCGCCTCCGAGGACGCGGCGGGCTACGACGCCTCCGTCACGGAGCGCGGCATCGCCCGGCTGACCCGCTGGACGCCGCGGGTGTTCCCGTTCCTCGCCGGGCGCGCGCCCGCGATGACGTGGGCGGGGCTGCGGCCGGCCACGGTCGACGGGCGGCCGCTCATCGGTGCCGTCCCCGGCAGCCCGGACGCGCTGATCGCCGCCGGCCATTACCGCAACGGCATCCTGCTCGCGCCGGCGACCGCCGCGCTGATCGGCGGCCTGCTGCAGGGCCGGCCGCCGGAGCCCGAAGCGGCGGCGAGCTTCGCGCCGGAGCGGTTCGCGCGCGGCGCCGTCCGCTCGTCCCGCGGCTGAAGGGCCGCAGCCGGCGAGGGGCTCCGCCCCGCCATGTTCCTATGGCGGCGGCGGAGCCCTCGTCCATTGTTCGGCCGCCGGTGCCCGTCGCCGCAATGCCCGCGATGAGCCTCGTAAGCGTTCAAGCCGCCGGCCGGCCGCCGGGCAATTATAACGCCGCGCGCCATGCGGGACGCGTGCGCCAAGCGCTTACCGCGCGCCGCGTGCCGTATGTCGCGCGCCGCATCCCGCGTACCGCATGCCGCGTAACGCGTACCGCGTACCGCATCCCGCGTAACGCGTAACGCGTACCGCGCGCCGCATGCCGCGTACCGCATCCCGTATGCGGACATGACGAAAAGCCCCTTCGTGTTGAAGGGGCTTTTCCGCGTGTACGCCCAGCATGGGCGTCATCTCTAGGGTGAAAGTCCCGAACGGGGGCTGGCGAACGCCTACCGTTAGCCAAAAGCAAGGGTGTCCGCCGCGAGGCGGAATCTGAAGGAAGCTTACGGCAA
>NZ_JBHSHY010000070.1:0-17519 GCF_042653205.1 Paenibacillus sp. GCM10023250
TTGCCTACGTGTTACTCACCCGTCCGCCGCTAAGCTATCCCCGAAGGAATAACTCCGCTCGACTTGCATGTATTAGGCACGCCGCCAGCGTTCGTCCTGAGCCAGGATCAAACTCTCCATAAAAGTGGCCGAGGCCATTGTATAGAATAAGCTTGGTTAGCTCATTACTTGCTAGCTTGTACGAAACGGCCAAGCCGTTCATATAAACCATTGTTGGATTCAGACGTGATCCATATGTTCAGTTTTCAAAGAACTTGTTCGTTGCGCCCGCATCTCGCGGTCACAAGACGATATGTTACCAGCTTTCTCAACGTTCGTCAACATCTTTTTTACTTTCTTGTCGAAAGCACTCGTTCGCTGCTGCCGTCCGCCTCAAAAGCGACAAAAAGTCCGCGATACGATTACAACTTGTAAAAAATGACAAGGACCGCCTGCGAAGATCGAAGGTTCGAGGACGGCCCTCGCTTTGAATTATTCACCCAGCAAGCGCAGCAGCTCCTGCTCGTCCTCGATGACGTTCACGCCAAGATCGCGCGCTTTCGTAAGTTTGCTGCCGGCGCTCTCGCCCGCGATGACGAAGTCGGTCTTCTTCGAGACGCTGCCGCTGATCTTGGCGCCCAGCGCTTCGAGCTTCTTCGCGGCCTCGTCGCGCGTCATGGCGGACAGCGTGCCCGTCAGCACGACGGTCTTGCCGCTGAACACGCTGTCGGTCCGCGCCGGAGCCGTTGGCTCGCCTTCCGCCTTCACGCCGAGCGCCAGCATCCGATCAATGCTCTTCGCGACGACGGGATCCCGGAAATAGGTATGGATGCTCTCGGCCACGATGCCGCCCACGTCGGGCAATCCGACCAGCTCTTCAATCTCCGCGGCGCGGACGGCGGCCAAGCTGCCGAAATGGTCCGCGAGCATCTTCGTCGTCGCCTTGCCCGTGTTCGGGATGCCGAGCGCGAACAGGAACGCCGCCAAATCACGGTCCTTGGACTTCTCCAGCGCCTCGAGCAGCTTGCGGGCCTTGCGGTCGCCGAAACGGTCGAGCCCGATCAGATTATCATACGTCAGCTCGTATAGATCCGCTGGATCGCGCACCCCGCATTCGTCGAACAGCTGCTCCGCTGTCATGATGCTGAAGGATTCGATATCCATCGCGTCTCGCGAGGAGAAATGCGTAATGCGTCCGACCGTCTGCGGCCGGCAGCCAAGCTTGTTGCCGCAGAATAGGTGCGCGCCGCGAAGCTCGAGCGGCGTCCCGCAGGACGGGCACGCCGTCGGCGCGACGATTTCCCCGCCTGGCTCATCGTCCGCCTTGCCCAGTATCTCGGGAATCACATCGTTGGAACGCCGAATGAACACATGCGTCCCCAGCGCGAATTTGAGATTCTTGCGTTCGATGTCGCCGATGTTGTTGAGCGTGCAGTTCTGGACCGTCACGCCCGCGAGATCGACGGGCTCGACCCGCGCGACCGGCGTGATTTTGCCGGTGCGACCGACCTCCCACGAAACGGACTCCAGCACCGTCGTCGTCTCTTCGGCCTCGAACTTGTAGGCGACCGCCCAGCGCGGGAATTTATCGGTGTAGCCCAGCGCCTCGCGGGTGCGCATATCGGTCAGTTTCACGACCGCGCCGTCGATCAGGAAATCATGTTCAAGGCGGCCTGCGGCCACCCGCTCAAGTTCGGCCTGCACCTCTTCGATCGTCGACCAGTAGGTCGTGTACGCATTGACCTTAAACCGGTTGTCCTTCAAGAATTGAATCATCTCTTGATGGGTCTCGAACGAAACGCCTTGCGCGTAGCCGACATTATAGAAGAACGCGTTCAGCTTCCGCTCCGCGGTGATCCGCGGATTCTGGTTGCGCAGCGCGCCGGCGGCGGCGTTGCGCGCGTTCTTAAGCGGCTCCGCCGCTGTCCGGTTGTACGCTTCGAGCACCGACAGGTTCATGATGCCTTCGCCCTGCACCTCGATCAGGCCGGTATGCGGAATGGCGAGCGGGATGGAACGAATCGTCTTGACCTGCACCAGAATGCCTTCGCCGACGACGCCGTTGCCGCGCGTGGACGCCTGCACGAGCTTGCCGCCGTCATAGGTCAGGTTCAGCGTGAGGCCGTCAAACTTCAGCTCGACGACGTAGCCCGGCTCGGGCAGCGGATCCGCCTCCGGATTCTTCGCGTTGTAATCCGCGATCGCTTTGCGCACGCGCGCGTTCCAGGCGATCAGATCCTCGGCGTCCTGCGCCTTGTCGAGACTCCACAACCGCGACAGATGGCGGTGCGGCTCGAAGCCTTTCAAAATCTCGCCGCCCACGCGCTGCGTCGGCGACTCCGGGTCCACCATGCCGGTCAGCTGCTCCAGACGGACGAGCTCGTCGTAAAGCGCGTCGTACTCCTTGTCGCTGATCGTCGGCCGATCGAGCGTATAATAGTTATGGTTATGGAGCGCGAGCTGATCGACCAGCTCGCGCATGCGCGCCAGCTGGGCCGGATCGGCGTTATTCCCCGGTTCCATCGCGATCGTCATTGACGTCCTCCCTCTCATCCTCGTTACTGCGTTCGTTATGCTTTCGTAATCGGCGCGAAGCTTGCCAGCAGCTTCTTCAGCCCCACCGGCGCCGGGAACGCGATTTGCAGCTCCTTATCGCTGCCCGTACCGCGGACGGATACGACCGTGCCAATGCCCCACTTGCCGTGGGATACTTTGTCGCCCGCGGCAAAATCGCCGGCGGCCGCGCCGCCCGCGCCGCCGCCAGCAGCACCGCGCGCAGCATCAGCCGGCGTGGTCACGCGCACGCCGCCGCCCGCGGGCGCGCCGGGGCGCGGCCCGGACGGCGCGGCTCCGCCGCCGTAGCCGAACCCGCCGCCTGCCGCCCCCGGAGCGCTCCCGCGGCTGCCGCCGTAGCCGAACCCGCCGCCTGCCGGTCTGCCGCGGCCAACCGCCGAAGCGTCGTTCTTGAGCTCGTCCGGCACTTCCTTCAGGAAGCGCGACGCCATATTGGCGTTCGTCCGGCCAAACAGCGTGCGCGTCCGCGCGCAGGTCAGGAACAGCTGCTTCTCCGCGCGGGTAATGCCGACGTACGCGAGGCGGCGCTCCTCTTCGAGCTCATCGTTGTCGTTCAGCGCGCGGCTGTGCGGGAAGACGCCCTCCTCCATCCCGATGATGAACACGATCGGGAATTCCAGGCCTTTGGCGCTGTGCATCGTCATCAGAACGACGGCGTCCTTCACGCCGCCCTCCGGCTCCTCCGCGTCCATCGTGTCGATGTCGGCGATAAGCGCGAGGTCCGTCAGGAACGAGACGAGCGACTTGTCTTCGTTGCGCTTCTCGAAGTCCTGCGTCACGGACAGGAACTCGTCGATGTTCTCGAGGCGCGCTTTCGATTCCAGCGTGTTCTCGCGCTCCAGCTCCTCGCGGTAGCCACTGAGCTCGAGGATTTTCTCGGTCAGCTCCGTCACGGACAAGTATTCCACCATCCGCGTCAGGTTGAGGATGATCTCCCGGAACTCCGCGAGCGCCGCGCGCGCGCGCGCCGTCACGTCGAGCCAGTCCAGCTGCTCCAGCAGATTGAAGACGGATACGCCGCGAAGCCCCGCCTCGTCGAGCAGCTTGCCCACCGTCGTATCGCCGATGCCCCGCTTGGGCACGTTGACGATCCGCTGGAAGCTGATGTCGTCGTCCGGATTGGAGATCAGCCGCAGGTACGCGAGCAGGTCCTTGATCTCTTTGCGGTCATAGAACTTCACGCCGCCGACGATCTGGTACGGAATGTCGGATTTGATCAGCGTTTCCTCGATGACCCGCGACTGGGCGTTCGTCCGGTACAAGATGGCGTGATCGGCGAATTTCTTCCCTTTGTTCACTTGCTGCCGGATCTGGCCCGTGACGAAATAGCCTTCGTCGTGCTCCGTGTCCGCCTGATACACCGTGATCGACTCGCCCTCGCCCTGATCCGTCCACAGCTTCTTGTCCTTGCGGCCGGTGTTCAGCTTGATGACGGCGTTCGCCGCGTTCAAGATATTCGACGTGGAGCGATAATTCTGCTCGAGCAGAATCGTCTTCGCTTCCGGGTAGTCTTCCTCGAAATTCAAAATATTCGTGATGTCCGCGCCGCGCCAGCGGTAGATCGACTGGTCGCTGTCGCCGACGACGCAGATGTTGTGATGCTTGTCGGCGAGCATTTTGCACAGCATGTACTGCGCACGGTTCGTGTCCTGATACTCGTCGACGTGGATGTAGCGGAATTTGTTCTGATAGAACGTCAGCACGTCCGGCTCGTCCTTGAACAGCTGGATCGTCTTCATGATCAGGTCGTCGAAGTCGAGGGAGTTGTTGCTCTTCAGCTTCTTCTGGTAGAGGGTGTACACCTTGGAGACGATGCCGTCGAAATAGTCGCCGATCTTGCGCTCGAACTGCTCCGGCGAGACCAATTCGTTCTTGGCTCCGCCGAGCGCCGCCTGCACGCTCTTCGGCTCGAACTTCTTCGTGTCGATGTTGAGCTCCTTCATGCACGTCCGGATAACCGACAGCTGATCGGCGGAATCCAGGATGGAGAAGCTGCTCGTGAACCCGATCCGGCCGATGTCGCGGCGCAAAATCCGCACGCACATGGAGTGGAACGTAGACACCCAAATATCTTGCGCGACCGGCCCGACAAGCACGCCGACCCGCTGCTGCATTTCCCGTGCCGCTTTATTCGTAAAGGTAATCGCCAGGATGCTCCACGGCGCTACGCGTCTCTTCTCGAGCAAATAGGCGATGCGGTGCGTCAGCACGCGCGTCTTGCCGCTTCCCGCCCCCGCCATGATAAGCAGCGGTCCTTCCGTCGCCTGAACGGCCGCGCGCTGCGGCGGATTCAGCCTGCCGACAGCCTGATCGATGCTGAAATCATTGGTCATAATGAATGAAAACTCCTTTGCTTTGTTCGCCTTTGTTCGCCTATTTCCAGTCTAGACAACCGCTCGGGCCGTGTCAATTAGAATCGGATGGGCGATCGAACGACAAAACGGCCGTGAAAAACGAAAATCCGTTCGTTTTCACAGCCATAAATGTGTGCGTCCGCTTGCGTTAGCCGAAGGGCGGCACGTCCGCCACCGCCGCGACCGTCGAGAGCGCCGCTTCCAAGTCGTCGTAGATCACGTTGCCGACGATGACGGTATGGGCTGCCTCCGCGGCCAGCCGCGCTTTCTCGGGACCATCGATGCCCCCGCCGTAAAAGATCCGCGCGCCCGTCGTCATCTTCGCCGCGCGCTTGACGAGCGCCATGTCGCCGAATACGCCGCTGTACTCCAAATAGATGATCGGGAGCCGCATGAGCCTGTCCGCCATATAGAGATGCGCCGTCACGGTTTCTGCGTCGAGGGACGAACGCGCGCCCGTCAGCTTGGCGGCCTCGGCGTCCCCGTTCAAGATCAGGTACCCCTCCGCCGACGTCTCCTCCCACGGGATGAACGCGCCGAACTTGCGAAGCGCGCCGATCTGGCGGCCCGTCGTCCATTCCGAGCGGTCCGTGTTCAGCACGAGCGGCACGAAATAGTGGTCGAAGCCGGGCACCGCCGCTTCCTCGCTGGACACCTCCAGCGCGCAGGGCACCTCGTAGCGCCGGATGCGCGACATGAGGTCCACCGTGTTGTCGAAAGTCACGCCCGTCGAGCCGCCCACGATGACGGCGTCCGTGCCGGACATGCAGATCGCGTCCAGCCGGTCATCGTCGATCTCCCGGTCGGGGTCGAGCTTGAACGCGTGCCGCCATTTTTTGTAAATCGCCGTTTGCCGGTCCATGTCAGCCTCCATCGTCGTGTCGCGTCCGTTCGTTCGCGGCGTTAAAGATTAAGCGCCTCAATGCGTTGCATCACCGCGAACTCGTTCGGGTAAATCATCATGTATTCCGTCAAGCCGACCATGCGGAACAGCTTCTCGTAATGGGGCGTGACGCCCCAGGAGAACGCGTGAACGCCCGCCTTGCTTCCCATGCGGGCCAGCCGGATCAGCACGGCCATGCCGCCGCTGTTGATATAGACCACCTTCGATAAATCCAGCGCCAGAAAGCGAATGCCGCGTCCCAACTCCGTTTCCTGCTCCAAGCCCGCGATGAGCTTGGCTTCCGCCGACTTGGTCAGATCGCCGCTCAATTCGAGCACCATGCCGTTCGGAAACTTGCGCGTATGCATCATGAACGGTTGTTCCGCCATTCGGTTCCACTCCCTTTCTATATCGGCTGCCCGTCCGGCGTATCCGTGGATTTGCGCATGAAGTAAAGCTCGGTGTAAAACCCGCGCTCGTCGCGGCCCGTCGTCCAATAATCGGCAAGCGTGTCGATCATGACCAGCCCCCAGCCGCGCGGGTCCTCGGATTCCAGCTTCTTGCGCATCTCGTCCTCGTCCCGGGAGAGACGGGGAAAGTAGCCCCCGCCTTCGTCGTACACGCGGCAGACCGCCAGCATCCCGCCGATCTGGGCAATGAGCGTTACGTATTTGTTCGGCTGCAGCTTGTTGCCGTGTTCAATGGCGTTAATCATCGCTTCGCAGACCGCGGTTTGCACGTCTTCGCGAATCTCGCACTCCGGCCAGCGCTCCGCGATCCAATCGCCGAGTTTGAGCGCGATGAGGCGTTCGTCGCCGAGCTTGCCGCGCAGCGACCACTCCCGCGACATGAACGGGTTGTCGAACGCGCTGGCCGCAGCCCCCTGCTCGCCCGAAGCCAAATTCAGCTTCGCGAGCGCGCTCCGGTATTCGCCGGCCAGCTCCAGCACGACGACCGTCCGGTCGTCCTGGCCGGGGCCGCTTTCCTTGTCCATGCGGGCCAGCCAATCGTCGACGACGGCGGCGAGGTCCGCGGCGGGCTTCCAGGTCGCGATCTCGGCCTCCAGGCCGTCGAAGCTGTACATGTCCCCTTGCCGGTTCACGGCTTCGATCAAGCCGTCCGTATACAGCAGGAAGCGGTCGCCGTCCTCGAGCCGCAGGCTGATCTCCTCGTACGACGCTTCGGGGTCGATGCCGATCGGCAGCGAACTGCAGTCCACCGCCTTGAAGCTGCCGTCCTTGGCGACGACGTACGGGGACAGATGTCCCGCGCTCGCGTATTGCACGTGGTTGTTCGTCAGATCGATTACGCCGACACCGATCGTCACGGAGCCTTCTTCGCCCATCGCCTCGCACAGCTGCCGGTTCATGCGCGCGAGCACCTCGGAAGGGCTGCCGTTGCGGCGAATCTCCGAGCGGAAGACGAGCAGCTGGGCGGACATGAGCAGCGCCGCGGGCAAACCTTTGCCGGACACATCGCCGATCATGACCGCGAAGCGGCTCGGCCCGAGCGAGACGACGTCGAAGAAATCGCCGCCGACCACCCGGTAAGACTGGCAGCGCGCCGTGATCCGGTAGGCGCCGATGGTCAAGTCGCCGGGCGGCAGCAGCTTCTGCTGCACGTTATAGGCCAGCTTCAGCTCGCGCTCTAACGATTCGTACTCGCGGTTGATCCGGGTCTGAAGCTCCCGGTACGCGATGGCGAGCTCCCCCGCTTCGTCATGCAGAATCGGCGCCGCTTCGTGCAGCGGGAGCCCGTAGCCTCCGACGAGGCCGCGGATGCCTCGCACCAATCCCCGCAGCTCCTGCCGGAACTGCATCGTCACGTAGCTGAATAAGCTTAACCCCATTATAAAGTAAAACAGCGCGATGATGCCAAACTTGTACGGGTCCATCGGCTGATGCGGCCGCGCGGTGACGATAGCCAGCTGCAGCAGGCTCAGAATCGTGACGATGAACGTGCAGGTATACGTGATGACCAGCGGCTGCGCGACGGACGCCCGCCCGTCGAACCCGCTCGGCAGCGGCTGCAGGCGCATCAGTACGGGGCGCAGAATCCGCCGCACGGAGGTGAACAGCACGATCGCGATAAAGAGAAACAGGCTCTGCTCGCCCGCCACCGTGCCGAGCAGCCGCAGGCCGTCCGCGCGCTCGTCGAGCAGGTTCCGCACGATGTCGACGCCCTGGAACGTCAGCGAAAACACTAGGCCGAACAGAAAGACGCCGCCGAGCAGCTCGTATGGCAGCCGGTACAGCCGAAACAGCGCCGTGTTGGTCTGGCTCTCCTTGCGCGGCTCGTCCTCCCCGCCAAGGCCGATCTGCAGCACGCCGAACACCGGCTTCAGCCGGATCGCGGACGCGATGAGCAGGGCGAAGGCCAGAATGAGCGCGCCCAAGCTGACGATGACGAGGGGAAACGGGAACATGTTCTCGAAATGGGAAGCCAGCAGCGACTCCGCCTGCAAGATGATGATGCCGGCCAGCATGGTGACCAAATAAACGGCGAACAGGCGGTTCAGCAGCATGCCGTTGTAGTAAGCGGCCGGCTTGGGCCGCTTGGCCGTCAGCTCCATAACAGCCGCCTGACTTCCATGAGCGGCTCGGTGCCGAGCTCTTCCCGGCAAATGCGCTCGAGGCGCCGGTACCAGCCGACCGCTTCGACGCGCCGGCCGCCGCGCAGGCAAAGCCGGATCATCGCCTCGTACGCGTCCTCCTGATTCGGCCGCAGCGCGATCCAATCCGAGACCCGCTGCTCCTCGCGTGCTTCGTCGCCCTGCTCGCCGTAATACGCCGCGAGCCGCTTCAGCATCGTCGTCTGCCGGTCGAGCAGCTGCGCTCTCGTCCGCTCCAGCCAATCCGCGTGCGGCAGCTCCGTGGCCAGCATGCCGTAGAGCGGAAGCGCCTTGTCGTACAGGCGCGAGGCCGCTTCCCGGTCGTCCATCCAGAGCTGGTCGCCGACGCGCGACAGCGTCACGAACGTCTCGACGTCTACGGCTTCCACCGCGTTCTCGGCGATACCGACGACGCCCCGCTTGGCGTAGACGACATCGTCCTGCATGCCGATCTCCTTCAGCGCGGAGCGCAGGTCGTGCAGCGTGACGTACAGCTGATTGGAGCGCTTCGCAGCGTCGCCTTCGCCGAATACCCGCTCGACCACCTGCTCGCGATTGCTCTTATAGCCCGATTGCAGCAGCAAATAAACGAACAGTTCGCCGGCTTTCCGGCGCTTCCAGACCGGCTCGGCCATCGGCCCGTTCCCGGCGCTGAAGCCGATGCCGTCGAACAGCTTGATCGTCCACTTCGCCGCACCCTGCGGCTCGCCGCCTTCGTCGCGGCCGATTGGCGTCTGCCGCGGCGCATTACCGCGGTCCGCTCCGGCTTCCGGCGAGGATGCGGGGGCGGGAACCGCGGCGGGGGCGGCGGAGGCTGCCGCCTCTAGCCGCTCCCGCAGCTCGCCCGCGAGCCGCTCGAGCTCCGGCGTCGACAACAGCCGGCGCTGGCGGTCGAACACCTCCAGCGCGCTCGCCGCCGCGTCCGCCCGGCCTTCCGCGAGCAGCCGCCCAATGGCGGCCGACGCTGCGTACAGGCCGCTCTCGATATCGTCGGCGAGCTCGTCCGGCAGCCGCTCCTCCGCCCGGTTCAGCAGCACCGCCCGGCTGAGGTAGGCGTACCGGACCGGCATGCCGGCGCACAGCCCGGCATCCGGCGTCCCGCTCCCCAGCAGGCGCGCGACCGCCGCGGCAAGCGGCTGCTCGGCCGTATGCCGTTTCAGCCAATTCATCCAAAACGGCCACTCCGGATTGGACCGCGCCTCGCAGTCGAACAGCAGCGCATCCAGCAGCACGAAGCCCGCCCACAGCGCGCGGCCTTCCTCCCGGAAGCGCTCCGCGGCGGCGAACAGCAGACTGCGCGCCTCGCCGAACCGGGAAGCCGGCTCCGCGCCGCCCGCGGCCGCCCGCGCGAGCGCCCACGGCACGAAGCCGCTGCAGCTCTCCGGGTTGCGCGCCCATTCCTGCGCGAGCAGCGACAGGAACGGCCTCGACTCGTGCCGATCCCCGACCTGCACATGCAGCAGGCCGAGCATCGCCATCATCGTCAGCATGGCGGAATCGTCCGCTTGCGCCGCGAAGCCGCGCAGCGCGGCCTCGAGACGCTGCTTCGTCTCCATCAGCCGCCCGTTCAGCAGCCCGTTCTCGCATTCCGCGCGCAGCAAGAGCGGCGATTTCATGCGTATATCAGCCGGAATGGCCAGCAGCTGCGCGATCGGCAGCATTTGGCCGTCCAGTATCGTTTGTTCGGCTTTCATTATTTGGCCCAGCCATTGATCCTGCTGCGAGGCTCGTTTGTTTTCCTGATTCATTGGGCACCCTCACCGCACTTCCTATATTCGCCAGCCCGGGCAATGCGTCCCGCGCAATCCGCCGAACGGCTCATTCCCGGCGCTGCTAATTGCTACTATTCGCCCCGTGATCCGCAAAATCCTCTTGCGCCGCCCGATCCGGTGATCATGGCGCAAGTGCGCGGACGCCTATATGCAAAAGGAGAGACCTGGTCCGCAGGTCTCTCGCGATACGTCATGCTATTTCGCCAGCTGGCCTCTCGTGACGCCCAGTTGATTGATGGCTTTCAGGCTGCGCCATACCTGCGTGCCGCCGATGCGTCCGGCAAGCGCCGCGCTATACAGCTCGATAACCTCTTCGACTTTATCGGCCGTTTCTTCCAAAAATTCGATCCGGAACTGGCCAACGCCCAAATCCCGGAATTGAACCATGTATTCCGCGCCGGACTGCTCAATGGCGTTGTACACCGTATTCCGGCAGCCTTCGTCCACCCGAACGGGGTGGGACATGCCGATGCGGTCTTGCAGCGACGCGCGGTGCTCCTCGCACGGACGGCCGCAGTTCGTGTAATCCGTCCCTTCGCTCATGAACGTGCAGTAGACGCAGTGCTCGGTATGGAACATCGGCAAATGCTGGTGGATGACCACCTCGGTGCGCGACGCGTCGCTGTGCCGCAGCAGATCGAGCATCTGCTGCACGTTCAGGTCGTACGACGGCGTAACGACGTCGCAGCCCGCATCCAGGAACAGATCCGAGGCCTTGTGATTGGCCACATTCAGCGAGAAATCCCCGATCAAGCGCGGAAACGGCTCGAGCGGATTCGCCGCCTTGGCGCGGAGATAGTAATACAGCGCGCCCGTGTTGCGGACGAGCACGGCGTCCGGCTTCAGCTTCAAAATGTTGGCGTGGTAGCCGTTCTCGCCCGGCATATGAATCCGCGGCGTCGCCAGCGCGATCGGCTTGCCCGAGCTCCGCGCGAGGGCCATCGCGGCGGGAAACTGCTTGATGAACTCGAAGTCGGCGTAGACCATGCCGACGCGTTCATTACGTACCGCCGCTTCCAACTGCGCCAAGCTCCGGCACAGCACCGTCAGCCTGGCGCCGGCTTCATCCGCCGCGGCGGCAGGCGAAGCCGCGCCCCCGGCAGCGCCCGCGGCGGCTTTGCCGCCCCGCGCGTCGGCGTACGCGTCGACGTCGCGCTTGATATATGCGGGCGGCTTCGGCCGTTCGCCCGCCAGCGCTTCCGCGGCCTCGCGCCGCATCCGGTTCAGCTCGCGCATCGGCACGATGAGGTCGCCGCGCAGCTGCACGTCGAGCGCCTCGAGCTGATACACCGTGCCGCCGAGCCGGCCGAACTGCTCCCGCAGCAGCGCCTCGTCCATCGGACGCTTCTCGGCATGCGCGAGCGGCAGCTCCGACAGCACCTCGACCGAAGTCCCCTTCTCGACGTCGGTCCAGCGTGTGCGGAGCGGCTGACCTTCCGCGCCTTCGACCTCGACGCGCAGCGGGAAGACGCGGTACGGCTTCTCCGTCTCGAACGTCGCGCGCAGCCGCTTATCGAGCGCGGGATCGCTCGTCTTCCAAATCCGGTCGCCGACATGTACGCGGCGCAGATCGACGTCGTTGCGGCCCGGCACCAGCTCCAGCACCGTGCCTTCCTGGGCCTCGCCCTCCAGCTTGACGCCTTGGCGGCGCAGGTCATACACGCGGCCGCCCTCTTCCTTCTTCGTCGGGTCGCCGGCGTCGAAGACGATGCCGTCCCCCCGCTTCAGCGGCGCCTCGACGCGGGAGACGACGGCGTCACGCAGTACGCGCTCGACGCGGCCGAGATAGACGCCGCGGCTCTTCGGAAACGTGCCTTCCACGAGCTTCTTGTTGTTCGTGCCTTCCAGGAAGCCGGTCGTGAAGCCGCGGGAGAAGCTTTGCTGCAGCTCGCGGATCTCTTCCTTGGACGGGGCGGAGCGGTCGCCGTCGAAATACTTGTCGATCGCGCGGCGATACTTGCTCACCACGTTCGCGACGTACTCGGGGCTCTTCAGGCGCCCTTCGATCTTGAACGAGGAGACGCCCGCTTCGATCAGCTCCGGCACGAGCTCGACGGCCGCCAGGTCCTTCGGCGAAAGCAGGTACGCGACGTCGCCCATCGGCTTCTGCTCGCCGTCCACCATCAAGTCGTACGGCAGGCGGCAGGCCTGCGCGCACTCGCCGCGGTTCGCGGAGCGCCCGCCCCACATTTCGGAGGTGAGGCATTGTCCCGAGTAGGACACGCAGAGCGCGCCATGCACGAACACTTCCATCGGCAGCTTCGCCTGTTCGCCGATCGTCTTGATTTGCTTCAAATTATTCTCGCGGCCGAGCACGACCCGTTCGATATCGAACGGCTTGGTGAATTCCACCGCCTCCGGCGACGTGATCGTCATCTGCGTGGAGCCGTGGATCGGGAAATCCGGCGACAGCTCGCGGATCAGCTTCACGAGACCGAGATCCTGGACGATGACCGCGTCGACGCCCGCGTCGATGCACGCTTCCATGAGCCGCTTCGCGTCTTCCAGCTCGTTTTCGAAGACCAATATATTAAATGTCAAAAATCCTTTCACGCCGTAGCTGTGCAGGAATGCCATGATTTCCGGCAGCTCGTCCGTCTGGAAATTGTTCGCCCGCGCCCGCGCGTTGAACTTCTCCACGCCAAAAAATACGGCATCGGCCCCGTTCGCCACGGCCGCCCGCATGCAATCCCAGTCGCCGGCCGGCGCCAGCAGCTCGACGTCTTGCCGTTTGATCATTGTCATGTTTACTTCCGCCATCCTATCTTTCAATTCGCTTATTTAATGTAAGTGTACCAGAGCGGGCGGCTAAACAAAAGCCGCCGGAAGGGAGGGAACGGCTGGGCTTGGCCGGATATCGGTTATCCGCGCGCCGCCTTCAAATGCGAAAAACGCCGCTTCGGCCGCGGGATGCGGCGTGAAGCGGCGTTCGGGAACGCCAGGATTAGTTCGTGAACTTGAACGTGCCGATCGTCGTTTCGATCTTGGCGCGATTCGCTTCCGTATCGTTCGCTTGGTTCAAAATGTAGGAAAGCAGAATCATTTTCCCGTTATGGTCGATCGCGTAGTACGTGATATTCACCGGAATGTCCGCTTTGTCCAGGCTGAGGACGACCTTATACGCCGTGACGCCGCCGATCGTCGTCGTGGTGCTCGATTTGACCGATGCGCCGGCTTGTTTCAAGTCGTCGCTTTGCATAACCGCCATTTGAATCGCCTGCGGATATTCGCTTGCCGTGATATCTTCCAATACTTGAATCGAAAATCCGCCGTACGGGATGCTGTACGAAATCACGTCCGCTTCGAAGTCTTTCTTATCGCCATACCAAGACTGCGGCAAGGTGAGCGAGTAACCGTATTTTTTGCTGGTTTTGTTGACCGTCAGCTGTTCGAGCGCGTCGAGATCGTCGAGTTCGCTGAAGTTTTTCTCGATGAACGCGGTATCGATGTCGAGCGAGCCGACGATTTGGTTGTACAGCGTGTCGCCTTTGGACGTACCGTCGATTTTGTAGAAGAAATTCGCTTCGTACTTATGCGTGCCGGAGACGAAGAAAATCTCGTATTCCTTGTACCACGTCTTCTTGTCCCACGAATATTCGTAGCTCAAGACCTGGGCCGGTCCGTCCGCCAGCTGAATCGTGGATACGTTCGTATTACGCACGTAGTCCGATTGGAACTCGCTCTCCAGTTCTTTGCGGCTGCGTCCGAGCCAAGCCTCGGCGGTATCTCCCAGCGCCAGGGAGCTGATTTGGAAATCCATGAAACCGTCCTCGCTCAGGAACGTCGGGTTAGCGCTTTTATCGTCACGGAACCAGTTGACCGGCAGCTTCACTTTCAAGCCGTAATCCTTGTCGACCGCGGTATAGAAGCCGTCCTTCACGCGGCTAATGTCCTTCACCGACTTGTCGCCGGACGGGAACGACGGTTTGAAGCTGTCCAGAATGCTCTTGTACTTGTTCAAGTCGGCGCGGGAATCGGATTTTACGCCGGCCGCGATCAGGTAGATGCGGTTTTGCGCTTGGAACGCGTGATATTCGAAATACCAGCCGTTGCGATCGCGGCTCACCGTCTTCTCGTAGCTCAAGCCGCCTGCGTTTACCGTCGTCGATTCGACGGTGAATTCGGTATCGTTGAAATACGCTTGGATATGCTCGCGAACTTCTTGACGTGTATACTCTTGATCGATATCATCGATCGCCAAGTAAATGCTTCTGTCTTCGGCAACGGACGTCCAGATCAGCTGGCTGCCGTTATCGTTTTGATCCGCAAGGGCGAGATCGGACGGATAGTTCATCGACCAGCCGTAATAACTGTCCCCGACCTTGGTTTTGCCAGCGTCGGAATCGATGCCCGACGTATTGTTTCCGGTGCCAGCCGACGCGGAACCGGCCTTGAAGCCTTTGATCGTGATGTTGTTCCCGCTCAGGTTCAGCGTCGCGCCGAATGCCGATACGATGACGCGCAGCGGCACCATCGTCACGCTATTCACGATTTTCGGCTCAGCCGCCAGCGCGACCGCGCCGCCGTTGACTTTGACCGTTTTGCTGCCGATCGTCAGAACGACTGTCGTTTTATTGTAAGACAGCGTGATGATTTTGTTCTTCTCCAGCTTGAGGCCGGCGCCGAACGCCTTGGTGATGACGCTGAGCGGCACCATCGTCGTGCCGTTCGATTTGAACGGCTTCTGGATCGTCGAGGTCGCACCGTTGACGGAAAGCGTCGGGCTGCCAATGGCCAGCTTGATTTCAAGCGGCTCGGCGGCTGCGCCCGCGACTGCGGGTGCAAGCGCGAATAGCATACATGCGGTAATGAGTAAAGCGAGCAGCTTCTTCTTCATGATCTTGATCGTCTCTCCCCGATAATGAATAGTAGGATGAATGCTGGATTATTGTTCTGTGGACAGCACAAGTTTCTTCGTGACCAGGTCCCCGTCCGTTTGAACCAGGACTTGGACGGTCTGTCCGGGAAGATAAGACTTCAGAAGCTCATTGACCTCCGCGATGGACGATACTTGTTTGCCGGCGATCGAGTAGATCTGATCTCCCTGCTGCAGGCCGATGTTCTTCGCGCCCGCGCCCCAGACGGATTTGACGACGAGCGGTTCAGTCGTCGGCAGCCCGACGATGGCCGACCAGCTCTCCTCCAGCTCGACGCCGAGGGATGGCCGCATGACGTGGCCGTACTTGAAAAATTGATTGACGACGTAGCGCACGGTATCGGTCGGAATCGAGAAGCCGAGGCTTTCGATGCCATCGCTGACGAATTTGAGCGAATTGATGCCGATGACCTCACCCTTCAGGTTGACGAGCGGTCCTCCGCTGTTGCCGGGATTGATGGCCGCGTCCGTCTGCAGCAGCTTGTAGTACGAGGACACGGAGCGGTTCATGCCGCTCAGCACGCCCGTCGTCGCCGTGTTGCGCAGCGAGAAGGATACCGGCGTGCCGATGGCGATGACCGTTTCGCCGACCGACAGCTGCAGCGGTACGGGCGCGAATGCGGCCGGTTTCAAATTCGTCGCGTTGATTTTCACCAGCGCCAGGTCGCTCGTCTCGTCGATATTCATGCGCTTGCCTTGGTACTGCTTCCCGTCGGCGGTCACAACCACAATGTTGCTCATGTCCTTGACCACGTGGGCGTTCGTGACGATCCACCCGTCCGACCTCCAAATCACGCCCGTCCCGTGCTCCAGGGCGAACCGGTCGTCCGTGTACTTACCGATGATGCCTACGACGGAAGGCGACAGCTTCTTGACGACGTCTGGGACCTGCGACTGGGTCTGCGGGGGCGTATAAGCGTAGCTGTGTGTCTTGGCGTCATATGCGCCCGTGCCGCCCAGCGACTTCGTCAGCGAGCTCGCCTTCACGTACACCTCGCCGTCAATCACTTTCGCGTCCAAACGGGACGCGCCCGTGCCGCCAGCCGCCCAAGCGGTTCCGGTCATGAAGAGC
The DNA here is from genome assembly GCF_042653205.1 of Paenibacillus sp. GCM10023250. Classification (NCBI taxonomy): domain Bacteria; kingdom Bacillati; phylum Bacillota; class Bacilli; order Caryophanales; family Paenibacillaceae; genus Paenibacillus; species Paenibacillus sp. GCM10023250. The sequence continues at coordinate 16,122 of NZ_JBHSHY010000070.1, forward strand.
GCTCCGGCAACGAAGATGCCTGCCAGTTGTAAACCCTTGTGCCTCACAGCATGCTCCTCCGTTCATATTTCTAGTAATTTTTGCTAGTTAATAGGTCCACTTTACTATAACTGTTTAAAAATAACAATAATGGAGTCGAAATGAAAAGCGTTTTCATTTTTGTCCATTATATATGCTTTTTTGTCATTGGCCGGGCGGAATCTTACCCTTGCAAATTGCCCATGCTATAATGGATTGAAGAACCCGCAATACATATCCATTTAGGAGGTAACTATACACGTATGAAACTCGGAGTATTCGCCGTTCTTTTCGCGCAAAAATCATTTGAAGACGCGCTCGACTACATCGCTGCCAAAGGCTTGGACGCCGTCGAAATCGGCACGGGCGGCTACCCGGGCAACGCGCACTGCGATCCGGACGTGCTGCTGGCCGACGAAAGCAAGCTGAAGGCGTTTAAGGACGCCGTCGATTCCCGCGGCCTGACGATCAGTGCGCTCAGCTGCCACGCGAACCCGCTGCACCCGCAAAAAGCGATTTCCAGCGAACACGACGCCATCATCCGCAAGACGATCGCGCTCGCTTCCAAGCTGGGCGTACCGGTCGTGAACACGTTCTCCGGCTGCCCGGGCGACCACGAGGATGCCAAATATCCGAACTGGCCGGTCGCGCCATGGCCGAACGATTATCAAGAAATTCTGGACTGGCAGTGGGAAAATAAAGTCATTCCGTACTGGACCGAAATCGGCAAGCTCGCGACGGAAAGCAACGTCAAAATCGGCCTCGAGCTGCACGGCGGCTTCTCCGTCCATACGCCTGCGACGCTCCTTCGCCTCCGCGAAGCGGCCGGCGACGCGATCGGCGCCAACCTCGACCCGAGCCACATGTGGTGGCAGGGCATCGATCCGGTTCAAGCGATCCACATCCTGGGCCGCGCCGGCGCGATTCACCACTTCCACGCGAAAGACACGTCGATCGATCCGGTCAACGTCAACCGCCACGGCGTTACGGACATGCAGTCCTACGCGCTTATGTTGGACCGCGCATGGCAGTTCCGCACGGTCGGCTTCGGCCACGACATGAAGGTCTGGTCCGACATCATCAGCGCGCTTCGCCTCGTCGGCTACGACTACGTTGTCAGCATCGAGCACGAAGACGGCCTGATGTCCGTGGACGAAGGCTTCACGAAAGCCGTCCAAAACCTCCAATCCGTCCTCATCCGCGAGCCGCTCGGCGAGATGTGGTGGGTCTAATCGTTCCAAGCGAACGTGACAAGGGGCTGTCCCAAAAGTCGTAAAGACTAGGGACAGCCCCTTCATTGTTTTAAAAGTTGTAAAAAACAAAGAAACCATTCTTTTGTAAAATGGAGGTACCACCCAACCATATACGAAAGGAACGGTT
>NZ_JBHSHY010000071.1:0-15877 GCF_042653205.1 Paenibacillus sp. GCM10023250
GGCGAACGCCGGGCCCGCCGCGGCGCCCGTCAGCGCGTCGGCGAGCAGCCGGGCCGCGGCGCGCGCCGCGCTGGCCGCCGCCGCGTCGGCGAGCTGCTCGCCGTGGCTCGCCCAGTCGCCGGCGACGTACAGGCCGCGAATCTCCGGCACGGCCGGTCCGGGCTTGGGATCGCGCCGGCCGACGTGCGGCTGGTCGTGCACGACCGTGATGCCCGGCAGCAGCTGCTTGGCGACGACATGCTGCCGCCAGCCGGGCTGCAGCAGCTCCATCGTCCGCTGCAGCGCCTCCTCGTCTGCGCGCGGATCGCGCTCGCCGGGGAGGTTGTATTTGATCAGATGCGTTACGACCGTGCCGTCGTCGCTCAGCTTTGCCGCCCGCGAGTGGTTCGAGAACAAGAACGGCTGGTCGAGGCCCATCACGAAATCCCGTCCCGGCGCAGGCAGGCGGTCGAGCGCGAGGTCGAGGCAGGCCGCCGTCACGGGGCGGGCGTCTTCCTTCCAGCGCAGCAGCGCCGTGCGTTCGGCGCCGGGCACGAGCCGGAACGTATCGCCCGGCGGCAGCGCGCTGACGACGCTGTCCGCCGTCCACCGTTCGCCGTCCGCGAGCGTCACGCCCCGCACGGCGCCGTCCTCGTGCGCGATCGCGGCGACGCCCGCGCCGGTGCGGATCGCGACTCCGCTGCGGACGGCAAGCTCGCGCAGCCGGTCGGTTATGCTCTGCCAGCCGCCGTCGAGGTACTGCACGCCGTCCTTCAGGGCGAGCCGCACTTGGCGCAGCACGGCCGAAGCGAGCTGCCGGTCGATGTCGCGGCTGTACGTCGCCGTCCGGCACAGCGCGTAGAACAGATGGCGCACCATCGGGTCGCGCACCTCGCCCTCCGCCCATTCGCGGAGCGATACGCCGCCGAGTCCGGCGCCGTCGAATTTGCCGAGCCGCGCGAGCAGGCGGGCCAGCTCCATTTTGCCGGCGAACCGGAACAGCTTCGAGGTCAGGAGCCGATATGGATCGGCCGGCAGCGGCACGAGTCCGTTCTTCCAGATGACCGCTCCCGCCGCGCCCGGCACGTCTCCCTTCGGCTCGATCCCGAACCGCCGCAGCGCCGCGAACGCCTCGCCTCCGCGATAAAGCGCGTGGCCCCCTAGATTCAGATACGCGCCGTTCTTGCGCACGGAGATCGCCCGCCCTCCGACATGCGCCGATTTCTCCAGCAGCACCGTTAATTTGCCGGCCTTCGCCACCTCGATCGCCGTCAGCAAGCCTGCCAATCCCCCGCCGATCACAATCGTTTCCGCGTGTTGCATCGCAACCGCCTCCTCATTCGCAAGTTGCATATAGGACGTGGAAGGAGCGCGGTCTGTGACAGCCGCGCCGAAAAAAATCGCGGAGGCCCGTTTTCATCCACTGTACCATACATGGCGGACGTCTGCGCGCGCCTGGCGGCTGCGGGAGAAGGTGCGCTACCCGTACTATTTTGCCGGCGGGACCATAGGATGAAGAGAAGCCTTTGAGCCGAGAACGGGATGCCGATTCGGGGGCTTTTTTTCGCCAAGCGGCAAAACTTCCCCGCCCTTGTATTCCCCTTTGAATTTTGGGAGAATAAATAGGAATACGCGGTAACGTGCGAAGAGAGGACCTGAAATGAACAAACCTTCGATATACGGATTGACGCTCGGGCAGCTGACCGAATGGCTGCGCGAGCGCGGACATAAACCTTCGCGGGCGCTGCGGACGTGGGAATGGCTCTACCGGAGCCGGGTGACGTCGTTCGAGGCGATGACGGACGTGAACGCCGACTGCCTCGCGCTGCTCGCGGAACATTTCGCGATCGGAACGCTGGCCGAGCACACGCGGCAGGAATCCGCCGACGGCACGGTGAAGTTCCTGTTCCGGCTGCAGGACGGCAACCTGATCGAGACCGTGCTCATGCGGCACAAATTCGGCCTGTCCGTCTGCGTGACGACGCAGGTCGGCTGCAACATCGGCTGCAGCTTCTGCGCGAGCGGGCTGCTGAGCAAGAGCCGGGACCTGTCCGCAGGGGAGATCGCGGAGCAGATTATGAAAGTACAGCTCTATCTCGACGCCGCGGGACAGGGCGAGCGCGTCAGCCACATCGTCGTGATGGGCATCGGCGAGCCGTTCGACAACTTCGAGAACTTGGTCGACTTCCTTGACATCGTCAAGGATCATAAAGGGCTCGCGATCGGCGCGAAGCACATTACCGTCTCGACGAGCGGACTGGCCGACAAGATTATCGAATTCACCGACCGCGGCCTCGGGGTCAATCTCGCGATCTCGCTCCACGCGCCGAACAACGAGCTGCGCACGCGGATCATGAAGATCAACCGGGCGATTCCGATCGAGAAGCTGATGGCGGCGATCGATTATTACATCAGCAAGAACAAGCGGCGCATCACGCTGGAGTACATCCTGCTGCGCGGCGTCAACGACCGGCAGGAGGACGCGCTGGAGCTCGCCGAGCTGATCGGCGAACGCCGCCCGAACGTGAACGTGAACCTCATTCCGTACAATCCGGTCGACGAGCACAGCCAGTACCAGCGCAGCGAGCAGTCGGCGATCCGCGGCTTCTATGATACGCTGAAGAAGCAGAACGTCAGCGTCAGCGTCCGCCTCGAGCACGGCACCGACATCGACGCGGCCTGCGGGCAGCTGCGCAGCAAGCAGCTGAAGGCTTCCGGCTAGCGGCCGCGCGGCGGCGGGGATAACGACGGCCAGGCACCCGTAGAAGGGTGCTTTTTGCCGCGCGCTCTTATAGTCGGCGGATTTTTGGTCAACACTGACAAGATGGTGCAATTGTGGTTCGGCGCGGACAAACAAGCGGTAATCGGGTAAGATGGAGTTATCTAATACGAATAAACGGGAGCGGTTGACATGGCGGGCGAACAAGTGATTTTAACCAAGGAAGGCTTCGATAAGCTGCAGGAGGAGCTGGACGATCTGAAGTACGTCAAGCGCAAGGAGCTTGCGGCGCGGATCAAGCTGGCCATCAGCTACGGCGATCTCAAGGAAAACAGCGAGTACCATTCGGCGAAAGAAGACCAGGCGTTCATGGAGACGCGCATTCAGGTGCTGGAGAAGATGCTCGCCACGGCCCGCGTCGTCGAAGGCGGCAGCCTCGACAGTGTGCAGATCGGGGCAACGGTCGTGCTGCACGACGTGGAGTTCGACGAGAAGATCGAATACCAGATCGTCGCGCCGGCCGAAGCGAACGTGGGGGCAAACAAGATTTCGTACGAAAGCCCGCTCGGCAAGGAGCTGCTCGGCAAGAAGGTCGGCGAGCGGATCAGCGTCAACGCGCCGATGGGCGTCATCGAATACGAACTGCTGGAAATCAAGTAGCCGTCGGATGCAGCGCGCGGCGCTTCGTCGGGTGCGAAGGCGGACTTTCCGCTCGCGGCGGCGGCATATGGAGGGGGCGTCTCAGGCGCTCCCTCTTTTTTATGGGGTCCGGCCCGTCTCCCCTGTACGGGATCCCTCCCGGACCGCTGTGCTTCATCGACCTCGCGTCCGTGAGTTAGCTCCCATCAGTTGCGTCACCGTCCCTTACGCCACCTCTCCTAATCTGCTGCCGTCTTTACCCCGGCGTTCACCGATCCCCCGTCACGACCACCATCGTAGTCCTTGTACCATGCCCGAATCGGGTCTCCACGCATTTTTGCACGGTCGACACGCAGCCTCTATTCGCCACATCGGCCATCCTCCATCTCCAGCCGGTCCGGCCAGACTCCTCTCCCGCACCGCCGATTTCGCGCTCGGCGGCTTTTTTATGGCCTTCGTTCGGCCGATTTCCACAAAACCTTACATGCCCTCCCTCTTTTTCGCCCTGTTTTGCGTCCATTCTACATTCTGAATCGGAATCTGTAAAAAACTGGGGAAGACAACTTTCCAACAAAATTCCACACATATATGATATATTGAATATATAAAAAACCTTGCGGAGGGCTGCAACGATGTATATGGACAGAAAACCGCTATATATACGCATTCAGAGCCATTTCAAGGAGGCGATTCGTGCCGGACGCCTGCGCGAGGGGGACCGGATTCCCGCGGAGAAGGAGCTGCTCGAACATTTCAACGTCAGCCGCATTACGGTTGCGAACGCGCTCGGGGAGCTCGCCCGCGACGGGTGGATCCACCGCGTGCCGGGGCGGGGCACGTTCGTGCGCGGCGTGCCGGAGGACGAGAGCGGCTATGCGGCCGCGGCGGCGGAGACGGCGGGCGGCGACATTGGTCTCGACGCGCTCGGTGCGCTCGGCGGCTCGTCCGCAGCGGGGAACGGTGCGGACGGGCAGGACGCCGGGGATGGGCGGGCTTTGCCGCAGCGGGGCGCCGGCTTAGATGGAGCGGAGGCGGAGCAGCCGTCGGAACGGCCGCGGATCGGCCTCGTCATCCCGTTTATCGGCGATTATTTCGCTATTCGGCTGCTGTCGGGCATCCGGGATGCGCTGGAGGCCGCAGGCTATTCGCTTCTCGCGCTGTTCACGTTCAACGACAAGGAGCGGGAGAAGGAGCTCATCCGCGAGCTGCGGGAGACGGTCGAGGGATTCATTATTTTCCCGGTGGACGCGAACGTCTACAATGAGGAAATCATCGCGCTGAAGATGAACGGCTACCCGTTCGTGCTGATCGACCGTTACCTGCCGGGCGTGGAGACGCACACCGTGAACGCGGACGGCGCCTTGGCGGCGAAGCTGGCGGTCGACCATTTGTGGGCGCTCGGGCACCGGAGCATCGCGATCTGCGCGGATACGCCGCTGTCGACGGCATCGGTCGACGACCGGGTGAACGGCTACATGAACGCGCTCAAGGAGAACGGCGGCATGATCAATCCGGCGCTGCTGCTGACGGATTTTACGGTCGAGCCGGGGGAGACGGGGCCGGACCATCCGCTCGTGCGGACGATCGCGAGCCGCGCGGCGACGGCGTACATCGCGCTGAACAGCACGCTCGGCCTGCATATCGCGGCGCTGGCCAAGGAGGCGGGGCTCGAGGTGCCGCGCGACCTGTCGGTCGTGACGTTCGACAACCCGAGCCGCGGCCTGCTGGACGAGCAGGGGATATTCACGTACATCGACCAGCATGAAGGCGGCATCGGCCGGAGCGCGGGCGAGCTGATCCTGGACATCGTCGGCAAGCGAAGGAAAGGCGCCGAAGCATACAGCCACATCGTGCTGAAGCCGGAGCTGGTCGTGCGCGGGACGACGGGGCGGGCGCCGGAAGCGCGGTGACCGTCCCGGACGGCGCGGGGAGAGCGGCGGGCGAAGCGGAATGCGGGCGGCAAGCCGGGCGCCGGGAGGAACGAAGGCGACAAGCGGAACGGGGCGGCTAGGAGAAGCGAGGGCCGCGGAACATGCTTCCAGCGGAGGCATGTTTTTTATTTTTGCAAAACCAATTGATCTATTATACATATATAATATATTATTATGTCATATCTATCGAGAGCCAAGGGAGGATGACGGAATCAAATGCCGCATACACCGATTAATATGGAGGTACTCCGCCAGACGCTGCGGGGTATCGAATCGCGGATTTATACGAAGGTCGCGCCGCTGGCGATGACGGCGTACGCCACGAAGGAGCCGGTCGTCTTCGCGGAACGCGAATCCGGCGAACGGCTGGAGCTGCAGCCGGGCGACAGATGGGGCGAGCGGTGGGACTGCGCATGGTTTCATTTCCGCGGAACGGTCCCGGAGACGGCAGCGGGCCTGCCGGTCGTGCTGCTGATCGACGTCAACGGGGAGCTGTGCCTGTTCGATGAGGAAGGCACGCCGCTTCAAGGGCTCACGAACGTGAACTCGGAGTTCGACCTGTCGCTCGGCTTGCCCGGCAAGCGGGTGTTCCGGTTCGCGGAGCGCGCCAGCGGCGGCGAAGCCGTCGACCTGTGGGGCGACGCGGGCAACAACGACCTGTTCGGCTTCTTCCGGAGCGGAACGGTGAAGGAAGCGGACATCGCGATCTGCCATGAGGACGTGCGCCAACTGTACTACGATTATGAGGTGCTGCTCGATTACGCCGAGCACGCCGGCGACAAGTCCGCGCGCACGTCGCGCATCGTGCAGGCGCTGTACGACGTACATCTCCTGCTGCGCCGCCCGTCGGACGAGGCGGTCGCGGAAGCGCGCCGCATCCTGGGCGCCGAGCTTGCGAAGCGCGGCGGCGACCCGACGATGACGGCGTCGGCGGTCGGCCACGCGCACATCGACCTCGCCTGGCTGTGGCCGATCCGCGAGACGTACCGCAAAGGGGCGCGGACGTTCGCGACGGTGCTGCGCAACATGGAGCGGTACCCCGACTATGTGTTCGGCGCGAGCCAGCCGCAGCTGTACCAGTGGGTGAAGGAGCAGCATCCGAAGCTGTACGCGCAGATCAAGGCGCGCATCGCCGAGGGCCGCTGGGAGGCGCAGGGCGCGATGTGGGTGGAGCCGGATACGAACGTTTCCGGGGGCGAAGCGCTCGTGCGGCAGATTTTGTACGGGAAGCGGTTCTTCCAGGAGGAATTCGGGCTCGACATGCGCATGCTGTGGGTGCCGGACGTGTTCGGCTACTCGGCGGCGCTGCCGCAGCTGCTTAAGCTCTCCGGCGTCGATTACGTCATGACGCAGAAGCTGTCGTGGAGCGTGCATAACGACCATCCGCACCATACGTTTTTCTGGGAAGGGCTGGACGGCAGCCGCGTGCTGACGCATCTGCCGCCGGAGGATACGTACAACGGTCCGGCGCTGCCGCGGTCCGTCCTGAAGGCGGAGCGGGACTATTATGATAAAAACGTCTCCGACCACTGCCTCGTCGTGTTCGGCATCGGCGACGGCGGGGGCGGTCCGGGCGAGGAGCATTTGGAGCGGCTGGCCCGCGTGAAGAACCTGCAAGGTCTCATTCCCGTGAAGCAGGAGCCGGCCATCGCGTTCTTCGACAAGCTCAGCGAGAACGCCAGCCGCTACAAGACGTGGAAGGGCGAGCTGTACCTCGAGAAGCACCAGGGCACGCTGACGAGCCAGGCGCGCAACAAGCGGTTCAACCGCAAGCTCGAGAAGGCGCTGCGCGAGCTGGAGTTCGCGGCTTCGCTCGCCCACGCGTCCGGGACGGGCGCCTATCCGGCCGCGGAGCTGGAGACGATCTGGAAGGAAGTGCTGTTGTACCAGTTCCATGATATTTTGCCGGGCTCGTCGATCACCCGGGTGTTCGACGAATCGCTGGCGCGGTACGAGGCGCTGCTCGCCCGCGTGAACGAGCTGACGGCCGCGGCTTACCGGGACGCGGCGGCGGCCATGGCGCCTTCGGGCGCGGAGCGCGCGGCGGTCGTGTTCAACTCGCTGCCGTGGGCGCGCACGGAATGGACGAACGCGGTCGACGGCAGCTGGCGCGAGGTGACCGTGCCGGCGATGGGCTACGCGGTCGTCGACGCGGCGGCGCCGCAGGCGCTGCCGGCGTTCGAGCTTCGGGCGGCGGACGACGTGCTCGAGAACGAGCTCGTTCGCGTGACGTTCCTCGCGGACGGCAGCATCAGCTCCGTCTACGACAAAACGCTGCGCCGCGAGGTGCTTGCGCCGGGCGAGCCGGCGAACGTGCTGGCGGTCTACGCCGACAACGGCGACGCATGGGACTTCCCCGAGGATTACGCTGCGGCGGGCGCGGAGCGCATGACGCTGACGGGCGCGCGCGCGTTCGTCGACGGGCCGCAGGCCGTCGTGGAGCAGCGTTATGCCTACGGCAGCTCGACGCTGGTGCAGCGCGTGTCGCTGACGGCCGGAAGCAAGCAGCTGGCGTTCGCCACGGAAGCGGACTGGCAGGAGAACGGCCGGATGCTGCGGGCGATCTTCCCGCTGAACGTCTATACCGATGCGGCGAACTGCGAGATCCAGTTCGGCCACCTGAAGCGCCCGACGCACCGCAACACGATGTGGGATTACGCGAAGGACGAGATTTGCGCGCATCAGTGGATCGACCTGTCGCAGCCGGACTTCGGCGCCGCGATTCTGAACGATTGCAAATACGGCTACAGCGCGAGCGGGCACACGATCAGCGTTCATCTGCTGCGCAGCCCGTCGTACCCGGACCCGGTCTGCGACCGCGCGGAGCACCGGTTCGATTACGCGCTGCTGCCGCATGAAGGCGACTTCGTGGCGGCCGAGGTGTACAAGGCGGGCTACGCGTTCAACTCGCCGCTCGCGGCCGCGCCGGCCGGCGGTTCGGCGGGCGGCGCGCTGCCGGCGGACCGGTTCTCGGCGCTCGAGCTGGACGGCCGCGGCGTCATGATCGAAGCGGTGAAGAAGGCGGAGGACGAGAACGCCCTCATCGTGCGGCTGTACGAGACGTCGGGCGCGAACGCGTCGGCGCGGCTGCAGGTTCGCCTCGCCCATGAGTCGGCCGCGCTGGCCGATCTGATGGAGCGGGAGACGGAAGCGCTGACCGCGGCGGAAGCGGGCGGCTACGACCTCGCGTTCGGACCATTCGAGATCAAGACGGTGAAAGTGCATTTATAAGCGATCGAGCAAGGACAACAATACGGCAGGCTCCGGACTTCCCTTCAGGGGAGGGCCGGGGCTTTTTCCATTAGATACGGCTCTGCGGCCGCTTGACACGAAGTCTGCTCCGTACGTTAAAATGGACTGATATCCGGACCGAGTATAGGTTGGGCATGTGCTACAGCGACGTATGGGCTATTATGGGGACAATTTTACAAGTTGGAGGATTATTCATGTCGACCATTCAAGATAAGATTCGGGACAATATGATCTTGGCTTACGACAGGCTGGGGGCTTTAAGCGGATTATCCAAGTTCGTGCAGACGGATCGCATTCAACGATTCGAATCCGATATCCCTTTCGGGCTGTTCAACAGCGTGTTTACGTACAACGATTCGGCAGATGCGGATCCGGCCGAGGAGATGAAGTCTCTGGCGTCCCTGTATCGCGAACGCGGGCAGAAATTGGCCTGGGTGACGTATTCCCACGAGCCGGACGACGTCATCGACCGGGCACTGGCCGCCAATGATTTCAAGCAGGTGGACAGCATCGCGGGCATGGCGCTTTCGCTTGCGAACTGGACTTCCGGGGAGGCCGGCATTCCGGGCTTGGAGGTTCGGGCGATCCGGGAACCGCGCGAGATCGCGCAGTACCGCGAGGTGATCTTGGCGGGCTTCGGGATTCCCGAGCCGATGGCGGAGCTCTTCTCCAAGGTATTCGTGGACGGACCCAATCAGGATACGGCCTATGTGCAGCATTACCTGGCTTACATGAACGGGGTGCCGGTCACGACGATCACGACGTTCACGCAGGGGGACGTGGCGGGCATCTATAATATCGCGACGCCGGAGGCTCACCGCAGACGCGGCTTCGCCCGGGCGACGCTTGACCATGTCGTGCGCGACGTGCAGGCGAAGGGCGCGGCATGGGCGGTTATCCACGCGACTGCCATGGGGGCCGGCGTGTATCCGAAGGTCGGCTTCAAGGAAGAAATGACGTTCAAAATCTACGCAGGCTGATCGCGCGCGCCGGAAAAAAACGAATAAAGTTTAACTTCTGAGCCAAAAGCCGATCTTGGTACGATACAAGACTCGGCTTTTTCCATGATATAGGCAAAGCGAAATGCGCATGCTAGCGCGTGAAGGAGATTGGCAGACGATGGTAGTGGAGAAACAAGAGGGGCAGTTTCGCGCATACGCGCTCAGCGAGGAGATTTTGCGGGCGCTCGGCAGCCTCGGTTACGACGAGCCGACGCCGGTGCAGCGGGAGGTCATCCCGCAGGTGCTGGCGCACCGGGATTTGACCGTTCGCGCCCAGACGGGCAGCGGCAAGACCGCGGCGTTCGGCATCCCGCTCTGCGAGCTGATCGACTGGGCGGAGAACCGCCCGCAGGCGCTCGTGTTGACGCCGACGCGGGAGCTGGCGGGACAGGTCAAAGAGGATCTCATCGGCTTCGGCCGGTTCAAGCGGCTGCAGGCGGTCGCGCTCTACGGCCAGCAGCCGTTCGCGGCGCAGAAGACCGAGCTGAAGCAGAAGGTCCACGCCGTCGTCGGCACCCCGGGGCGCGTGCTGGACCATATCGGGCGCGGCACGCTGCAGGTGGAGCGGATCCGGTTTCTCGTGCTGGACGAGGCGGACGAGATGCTGAACCGCGGCTTCGCCGAGCAGGTGGAGGCGATCATCGCGGCGCTGCCGAAGGACCGGGTGACGCTGCTGTTCTCGGCGACGCTGCCGGAGGACGTGGAGCGGCTCGGGCGGACGCATCTGCGCGGCCCGCTGCACCTGGACATCGCCGCGCCGGGCGGCGTGGCGGCGGAGCGGATCACTCACAAGCTGTATGTCGCCCAGGAGCGGGACAAGCCCGCGCTGCTCAAAGCCGTGACGGTGACGGCAAATCCGGACCGCTGCATCGTCTTCTGCGCCACGCAGGAAGCCGTCGACGCGGTTTACCGCGAGCTGCGCGCAAGCGGCTATCCGTGCGGCAAGCTGCACGGCGGCATGGACCAGGACGACCGCTTTAAGGTCATGCACGCGTTCCGGCGCCGGGCGTTCCGCTTCCTGATCGCGACCGATCTGGCGGCGCGGGGCATCGACGTCGAGCACGTCACCCACGTCATCAATTACGACCTGCCGATGGACAGCGAGAAATTCGTTCACCGTATCGGGCGGACGGCCCGCGCAGGGCTGGCGGGCGAGGCGATCACGTTCGCGACCCCGCGCGAGGAGCGGCGGCTAACCGAGATCGAGCACTACCTCGGCTTCGCGCTGCCGCGGGCGGAGGCGCCTTCGAGCGAGGCGGTCGAAGCGGCGCGGGCGGCGTTCGACCGCAAGCTCGCGGCCGCGGAGGCGCCGCTCCCGGACCGGCGGGATCGGCTCGGCGCCGGCATCGTGAAGCTGTATTTCAACGGAGGCAAGAAGAAGAAGCTGCGCGCGGTCGACTTCGTCGGCACGATCTCGAAGCTCGAGGGCGTCGCGGCGGAGGACATCGGCATCATCGCAATTCAGGACAACGCGACGTTCGTCGATATTTTGAACGGCAAGGGACCGCTGGTGCTGCGCGCCATGAAGACGACGACGGTGAAGGGCAAACTGCTGAAGGTGCACGAGGCGAAAAAAGACGAGTAGCCCCGCTGCAACTTTATTGGCTTCGGACGCGTTCTAACAGGTGAACATAGCTTGCGATAACATGGAGGGTACCCACAATGAAAAAATGGCTTCTTACGTCCGTCGTCCTTGCATCCGTTCTGGCGGTCAGCGCCTGCGGCAATGCGAATTCCAACGATTCCGCGGCCTCGAACGCCTCAGGCGGCTCGAACGCGACGAATACATCGAACGCTTCGAACGGCACGAATAATTCCGGCGCGTCCAACGCGGCCAACGCGAATGCGCCGGCGGACGAATCCGCCACGTCGCCGTCCTACTTCGGCGATTGGACCGTGACGGGCGTCGCCGGATCCACGGCGGTATCGACGTCGCCGGACGACAGCATGATCGGCACGAAAGCGACTTATGCGAGTGACAAAGCGGTTTTCGGCAAGGACGAGATTCAAAAGCCGGAATATAACGAAAAAGAGCTGGCGAAGGACGATTTCGTCAGCGAATTAAGGGTGCAGCCGAAGGATCTCGGCATCGATGCGGATTCGGTCAAGACGGTCACGATCGGCGACGGGACGGGTATGGGCCACTTCTTCATAGTGAAGGACGCCAATACGCTGCTTGTTCTGTGGGACGGTAATTTCTATGAAATGAAGAAGGCGGCGTAACGAACGCCTCATCGGAGCGCCTGCTGCCAGCGGGCACTACAAGGAAAAGGAGCGGCTCAATGCCGCTCCTTTTCCGCGAGGCCGGACAGCGATTTGTGAATCCAAATCGCGGCTTGCGCGCCTTCGCCCATGGCGACGGTCGCCTGCTCGGAGTGAAAGGCGATGTCCCCCGCGGCCCACAGCCCTGGGACGGTCGTCTGCTTCGTGCGCGGATCGGTCCAGACGTGGCGGTTCGGGTGCATGCGGGCCCCGAGCTGCTCGGCGAGCCCCGAGCGCACCTCGTTGCCGCCGAAGGCGACGAACGCGCGGTCGGCGGCGACTTCCGTGCCGTCTTGCAGGACGGCGGTCTGGAAGACGCCGTCGCCCGCGGCGCGGATGGCCCGCACCGGGGCAATCCGGTGCGCGATGCCGGCGGCGTCGAGCCGCGCCGCCAGATCCGGGCCGAGCGGATGCGCCTCGTCCTCCTGGCGCAAATAGACCAGCCGCCCGGTCCATTGGCGCAGCGTGAGCGCCATCTGGGCGCCGACGTCGCCGCGGCCGAGCACGAGCGTCTCGCGGCCGCGGATCTCGTAGCCGTCGCAGTCGGGGCAGACGAAGACGGTCAGTCCGAGGCAGGGCCGCAGGCCCGGCCAGTCGGGCAGGCGGTCCATGACGCCGGTAGCGAGCAGCATGGCGCGCGTCTCGTAGACGGCGCCGTTCGCGCCACGCAGGCGAAACGCGCCGGCGTCTTCCGCGCCGGACTCCACGTGCTCGGCCGCCAGGATCGTGTCGCGCGCGACGAGGATGCCGTATTCGCCGAGCTGCCGCCGGCCCGCGCGGCGCAGCTCCTCCCCGGACACGCCGTCCGGGTAGCCGAGGAAATTGCGGTACCTGCGGCACAGCGTGGAACGGCCGTCCTCGGAATCGACGATGAGCACGCGGTGCGCGTCGTAGCGTCCGAGCTGGATGCCCGCCTGCATGCCGGCGAGGCCTCCGCCGACGATGATGCAGTCGTAGGTCATAAGGTGCGGTGCTCCTTTGTCGGTCAAGATAGGGCGGCGGTTTGCGGCCGGCCGCTCGTTTCCATAGCATTCCACTCCTTAGTGTGGCGGATATCGGCCGTTCTATGTAGAGGCGCCGCGGCCGATCGGGGCGGGCTGGCCGGGCCGGGGATGGCTTTTTCGGGACGGGCACGGTATCGTAGACATAAGAGGGCCGCGGCATCGCCCGCGAAGCCGGGAGGATTATATACGAAACGATCGGAGGCGGCATCGGACCGATGATTAAAATGCGAAAAGGCGCGCTCACGCTCTTCGAGAGCGCGTTATACAAGACGGCCTCGGCCGTCGTTCAAGGCGAGGACGCGGTGCTCATCGTCGACCCGTGCTGGCTGCCGGGGGAGGTCGAGGAAATCCGGCGTTACGCCGACGAAGCGGCCGTGAACGGCAAGCGCAAGTACGTGCTGTTCACGCATTCGGATTACGACCATATTATCGGGTACGGGGCGTTTCCGGACGCGGAAATCATCGCCTCGGCCGCGCTGGCCGGCAAGAGCGCCGAAGCCAAGGCGGAGCTCGAGGAGCAGATCCGGGCGTTCGACGACAGCTACTATCTGGAGCGCGGCTACGAGATCCGCTACCCGGCGGTGACGCACGCGATCGAAGGCGACGGGCAGCGGCTGCGCCTCGGCGCTTCGGGCTCGCTCGAACTGACGTTTTACCAGTCCCCGGGGCATAATGACGACGGGTTGTATACCGTCGTGGAGCCGCTCGGCCTGCTGTTCGCGGGGGATTACTGGTCGGATATCGAGTTTCCGTATATTTACCACGACAGCCGCTTGTACGAAACGTCGATCGCCAAGCTGGACGCGATGCTGGAGGCGCATGCGGTCACGCGGCTGATTCCGGGCCACGGGAGCTCGACGACGGACCGCGCGGAGATGAAGCGGCGGCAAACCGCTGACTTTGCGTACATCGCCGCGATGCGGGCGGCCGTGCGGGCGGGCGACCAGGCGGGGATCGACGCGCTGATCGCGGGCTGCCGGTTTCCGCGCAACCTGCGCAAGTTCCACCGGGGGAACCAAACCTTGTTCGAGCGGGAGCTCCGGGAGGAGCGGGAAGCGGGCGGCCGGCCGTAAGGGCGAGTGGCATGAAGCGAACGGAAGGAACGGAAGTGAAATGAGCGGAAAAGACATGCTGTGAAACGAAGTGGACAGCCGGGCTGCGGTTTTGGGCGAAGGCGGGCGCCGGATCGCCCGGATGCGGGCAGCCCTCCGCAGGGCGTTGCGCTGGAGGCCGAAAGGCCGGGCTCTCGCGCCTCGGGTGCAGGCGGGCGATAGTGGCCGCTCGATGCGGCACGGGCGGCGGACTGCCGAACGGCACGTAAAAAGGCATCTTCCGACGTCGCGGCTGAGCGGACGTAAGGAGGATGCCTTTTTGATTATGCGCGAAGCGTGTATGCGCCGTATCATGTGTGCGCGGTATGTCGTGCGCAAGCGTCTGGTCGCAACCGCCTCGCGGCCGGGCGCATAGCACGCGGGTGACAGGTCTGCGGACCGATCGCGGATCGAGGGTCAGGTATGGGCGCGCAGGTAAGGCGCCTGTGCGCGGACCGCGGTCAGCGCGAAGCGGCACGATCGGCGGCCTTGGCGCGAACACGCGAGCGTCCCGAGGTGGACTTGCGCGACGAGCCGTCCGTCCGCCTTAGGCGCGCAGCTTAGCGAGGTCGAAGGCCGGTACGAGGCCCTCCTTCATCGCGCGGCCGAGCAGCGATTCGACGGCGGCGTAGCCGCTCGCGCCGAGGTTCGCGGTGAATTCGTTGACGTACAGCGCGATATGCTGCTTGGCGACGTCCGGGGACATCTCCTGCGCGTGCTCCATCACGTAAGCCTGCGACGTTTCCGGATGGGCCCAGGCATAGTCGACGGAAGCGCGGATCCACTTCGACAGCGAAGCCGCGTCCAGAGAGCGGCGGGCGATGATGGCGCCGAGCGGAATCGGCAGGCCGGTATCGGATTCCCACCAGCTGCCGAGGTCGGTTTGCAGGCTCAGGCCGTAGTTTTGGTACGTGAAGCGGGCTTCGTGGATGACGAGCCCTGCGTCGATGGCGCCGTCCCGCACGGCCGGCATGATCTCGTGGAAAGGCATGACGACGATGTCGAGATTGCCGCCCGGGATGCTTTGCGCCGCCCACAGCCGGAAGAGCAGGTATGCGGTCGAGCGCTCGCTCGGCACGGCCACGCGTTTGCCCGCGAGCTCGGCGGGGGAGGCGAGCTTGTCCTTGGTCAGCACGAGTGGTCCGCAGCCGCGGCCGAGTGCGCCGCCGCACGGCAGCAGGGCATAGTCGTCCAGCACCCACGGCAGCGCGGCGTACGAGATTTTCAGGACCTCGGGGCCTTCGCCGGCCGCGGCCCAATTATTGGTGATGTCGATGTCGGCGTACGTGACGTCGAACGCGGGCGCATCCGGCACGAGGCCGTGCGTCAGCGCATGGAAGACGAAGGTGTCGTTGGGACAAGGAGAATACGCGATTTTCATAAGATCAGAGCACCTCTTTCAAAATCTCGCTGGCGCGCTCCAGCGCGCGGAGCGCGTCGCCGATCCGCCAGGCGTCCCGGTCGCGGGGGCCGACGGCGTTGGATATGGCCCGCAGCTCGAGCGCGGGCAGGCCGAACTGCCGCGCGGCCTCCGCCGCGCCGAAGCCTTCCATGGCTTCGGCTGCCGCGTCCGGCACGCGCCGCAGATGCTCCGCGGCGGTCGCGGCTGTGCCCGTCGCGGTCGAGACGGTGAGCACGGGTCCGGTGCTCACCGGCAGGCCGGCCGCGGCGAGGCTCGCGGCCAGGGCGCCCGCGAGGCGGGCGTCGGCGGCGAGGCGCGCGGAGCCGAAGCCGAGCTCGTCCACGCCGGCGAAGCCGCTCGCGGTCTCGGCGCCGAGGTCGGCCGCGACGAGCGCGGTCGCGACGACGAGTGACCCGACGGGCGCCCGCCCAGGGAAGCCGCCCGCGATGCCGGCGCTGACGACGAGCGCGTAGCCGTCGGCTCCCGCGGCCGCGAAGCGCGCGGATGGGGCCGGCACGCCCGCGGCATCTCCGCCGGCGCGCGGCGGCTTCGCGTCGCCCCCGGCCGCGTCCGGCGCGGGCGCGGCTTCGGCGGCGG
>NZ_JBHSHY010000072.1:0-14104 GCF_042653205.1 Paenibacillus sp. GCM10023250
CTGAAGATGGCAGCGGTCGATTCAAAAAGACCCAAGATGCTGCAGAGTTAGCTCTGCCCATCTTGGGTCTTTGCGCTTTTTACGGGTTGAAGCTGTTCCCAAACTTACTTTTGGGACAGCCTCTTTTCGATGAACGGTATGTTCATGGAACGGCTCCCGGCCGCGCGCGGTCGTCTATTCCGCCGACGCGCGGCTGGCCGCATTCGGCAGGCGCCTGCCGCCGGTTTATGCTATGATGAAGGTGCTTCCGCCCTTACAGACGAGGACGGAACTCCAGCCCCGTTAAAGGAGTCGACCGCCATGTCCGTATTATCCGATCAGCAATTCTCCCGCATCTCGCGCGCGTTGGCCGAGCCAAGACGGTACCGGATGCTCAAGGAAATCGGGGCGTCCAAGGAGCCCCTGCCGTGCGGCGCGCTGCTGGAGACGCATAACGTAAGCGCCGCGACCGTCTCGCATCACTTGAAAGAGCTGGAAACGGCCGGACTCGTGCAGAGCATCCGCGAAGGCAAATTCATGAGCCTGGTCCTGCAGGAAGACGTGCTCCGGGCTTACGTGAACCGGCTGGCGGAGATCGTCCCCGCGCAGCGGATAGCCGAAGACGGCGAATGAACGAACAATCCCGTGCACGATACTGGTAAATTACCCCATATAACGCGAATATATGCAGCGGGCGATGCACGGTCATCGCACCTCCGCCGATCATTTCCGTCACAAAAAGAGCATCGCGCGCCTGCAACCGCACGATGCTCTTTCGAATTTTACACCTGCCCTGTCGATCAACGGTTAATTCGCGGCCTCCCACTTCTCGTGCAGCAGCTCGTTATTGATCCCGGCCGCAGTGAGCGAGCCGAGCGCCGCGGCCGAGATGGCCTGATACAGCTCCGACGCGGCATCCCCGGCCGCGTAGACGCCCGGCACGCTCGACTTGCCGAACGCGTCCACGACGACGGTGCCGCCATCCGTCACCCGGCAGCCGAGCGCACGGGGCAGCTCGGATCCGGCCGCCAGCCTCGGCGCGAAGAAGATCCCTTCGCACGCGACGGTCCTGCCGTCCTCCAGCAGAATCGCCTCGACCATGCCTTCGCCGGAGACGATCCGCCGGATCGGCGCGTCGAAGACCGGTACGCCGTGCCGCTCGAGCTCCTGCAGCTGCTCTTCCGTCATCTCATGCGGCCCGTTCGTCAAGATCGCGTAATGATTTGTCCAGCCAGCCAGCATCTTCGCCATGTGCAAAGCCCGCGGCCCCGCGGCGATGAGCGCGAGCCAGCGGTCCCGAAGCTCCCATCCGTCGCAGTACGGACAGACGAATGCGCTCCTGCCGTACACCTCGTCCAAGCCGGCGATGCCGACCGGCAGATCCCGCATGCCGACCGCGAACAGCAGCTTCTTGGCGCGCACGGCCGCGCCGCCCCGCGTCGCGACGCGGAAATCGCCGTCCACCCCGGCCGCCGAGACGGCCGCGTCCTCGAGGAATGCCACGGACGGGTACGCCTGCAGCTGTTCCCGCGCGATGCGCCGGAACTCGCCGGGCGAGACCCCGTCGCGCGTCAGAAAGCCGTGCGTCTCCTTCGTCACCCGGTTGCGCGGCCGGCCTTCGTCGATGACGACGACCCGTTTCCGGGCCCTTCCGAGCACCAGCGCGGCGCTCAGCCCCGCCGGTCCTCCGCCGATAATCGCGACGTCCGCTTCGAATTTCTCCGCCATAATCATCAACCTCCCGAACCTGTAATATCCATCCTACAAACGCGCATGGCGCCGATCGCGAATTAGGGCTTCGATAGCCCGTTCCCGTCAGCAGCCGCCGCATCCAACACCCATTGAATCGTATGCCGGCGCAGGTAATCCTGCAGTTCCCGCTCGGCGCCATTCATGACCTTCTCGACCAGGCATCCCGCGGGGCGCGGAGGTCCTTCGCCGCCACCGTCGCCGGCCTCGAGCGGATGATGCAGCGCGTGCGCGTTCAAGCACGCGTACAGCTGCTGCCGCCCTTCGATCACCTGCACGACGTCGAGAAACGTAATTTGCTCCGGCCGGCGCGCCAGCTCGTATCCGCCACAGGCGCCCGTAACCGCGCGGACGATCCCGTCCTGACGCAGCTTGGACATGATTTTCGACAGATAGCTCTCCGAGACGCCGAGGGATTCGGCCAGCTCCTTGATGCCCACGTTCCGGCCGTGCTCCGCGTGCGCCAGATGGATCAAGGCATGCAGCGCGTTGCCGGTGCTTTTGGAAAATTGCATGGGACCGCCCCTCCTTTCAAGGCCATTAACAACCATAATGGACCTACAATATCCATAATAAACGTTTCGTTCTCCCGCCGCAAGGGGGAATACCATTACCCCGATTGAATGAACCGCCTGTAATAGAACAGCAGCACCAAGAACAATAGCGGATCGGCGACGGCCGAATAGCCGATATTCCACCAGCCGTAATGAAAATAGCCCCACGGCTCGGGCAGCATGGTCAGTAGCTCGTACGCCAGGATGGCGGCCGACCAAGCTGCGAGGTACCCCGCCTTCACAGACAGACGGCGCCCCGTCGGAAAATAGCCGAGGAACAGAAGATTTAGCGGCGGTATAAGCAGCGTCCAGGCCAGAAAGGCGGCCCAATCGACGGTGTATTTCTCGAAGTACCAATACCCCTTAAGTTTAAAGTCGATGATCAAGTCGAACAGCAGCTGGAATGCCATCGTAAACATCCAGACATGGGCGGCTTGATTGCGGGCGCGGATGCGGTTCAGACGGAAGGCGGTCCAATTAAACAGAATAATGGAGACGATCAGCAGGATCATACGGAAAATTCCCTTTTTATCCTTAGACTTGCCAATATGTACGCTTCGCAAACGAACTTCCGCGCCTGCGACGCCACCGGTCGGCTTCCCGCGCTGTGCCGGTCACGCCGCCGGTCGGCGCTATCTACTCGGCGCCGGCCGGCGGGGCAACTAGCGCTTGCATCGCGCCCTGGTTCCCTAACAGCTGGAGCCCCAAGCTGCGGGGCCAGCGGCCGTCTCATTGCAGCATGGATTCCCGGATCATCGCGGCGCTCCATCCGCAGACGGGCTCGCCAGCCCGTACTGCTCCAGCAGCTCGCGCCGGTGCGCCTTGATCCGCAGGAAGCCTTCCGCGGCCGCGCCGTTGCCCCAGTCAAATATGGTGAATTCGCCGATGCCTTCCCCGTTCTCGTCGGCGACGCCGCCATGGCCGTAGTTCTCCATCATGAAGCCGTAGTCCCGCTCGCCGAAGAACGGATGCGCCTTCTCCCACTGCGCCTTCGTCTTCGGATTCTCGGGGCAGTACATCATGACGAACGCGCAGCGCAGCGCGGCCAGCCCGCGCTCGACGTATTCCTGCCGGCCGAGCAGCCGGCCGTAGTCGAGGATGAGCTCGGCGAACAGGCTCTGGCGGGCGTCGTTCCATTCGCCGTCGGCGTTCATGACGCCGAAGCCCCCAAGGGCGTCGACATGGATGTACGGCGGCTGCCACGAAGCCTGGGTCATGAGCAGCTCGTCGAGGCAGCGCTCCCCGAGCCGCAGATAGCGGTCTTCCCCGGTCGCCAGGTGACACGCGAGCAGCGCTTCGGCCGTCCAAAACATGGAGAAGTTGCACTGCTTGTACATGCCGTTGCGCTCCGCCTTGCGGCCGAGCAGCGTGTCGCCGCCGTAGCTGGAGCACGACCAGTACGTCTCGAAGTCTTCCCAGCGGCCGATCGGGACGATCTCCTCCGCGACGGCGTCCATCGCCTTCAGGGCCGCCGACCGGTACGCAGCATTGCCGGTCAGCTCGTGCAATTTCAGCAGGAACGTGACGGACATGGACGTCTCCGGCGACTCCGCCAGAACCGGCAGCCGCTGAAGCGTCCGGACGTCCAGCCAGGCCGGGAAAAATCCTTTTTCGTCCTGCAGCCGCAGCAGCGCTTCGCCATAGCGCTCCGCGTACGCGAGCAGTCGCGCGTCCCGCTCGAGCTCCTCGTGCCAGCGCAGCATGTGCAGTGCGGTGAAGCTCATGTCGAGGATATGGTAGGGCGCTTCCTTCGCCATGCGGGTAACGGGATTGCGGTTGGAATTGCCCCAATACGCCGTCTCCCAGCCCTTTGCGCGGTTTACGGTGCTGCCGCCGATCTCGATCTGTTCCATTTCGGCCGCGACGACAGCCGGGAAGAAACCCTCCCGCTGCGGCGCCGCCAGCGCCAGCTCCTTCATCAGCCGGGCGCGCTCGACGTGCTCCCCGCTGCCGGTTGCAAGTCCGTAGCGGTACAGCCCCTGCGCCGAACGGAGAGAGCTGAACCACGCCTGGTTCCAGATCGAGCGGAATTCCCGCTCGTTCACCGGCCCGGGGTAGTTTGGGCTCTGCGTCACGTTCACGATGAACACCGGGGCGCCGACCGTCCTGCCGTCCAGATCGAACTGCTGCCAGACCGCGTCCTTCCAGTCCTCGAACGCCCACCGGTACGCGTGCGCGACGAACGGCTCGAGCGGGCGTCCGAGCGGCTCCCCGGCGCGGAACAGCGCGCCGCCCCACCCGCTCCAGAGCAGGTCGAGCACGGGCCGCCACGGGTTCGCCGCGTATTCCGGACCTTCCCCGGTCAGCACGAAGAAGCCGAACTCGACGGTCCCCGCGGGATACGCCGCGCCGGCTTCCCGTTCGTACAGCACATGCTCGGCCACGCGGCTGCGGCTCATGCCGAGCGTGAGCCGGTTGTCGCGGGCGTTCAGGTCCATGTACCAGCGGACCGGCGTCCCCTCGAGCATGAGGTCGAGGTCGGGCACGACGGCCAGCCAGCGGTCCGCGTCGTGAACGATCAGCGCGGGCGAGCGGAAGCTGTGCTGATCGATGATATGGCGGTCGGTCGGCGTCAGATGCGGCGCCCAATGGATGGTCGGCGCGAAGGCCGGCGCGATGTCGAGCCGCCAATCGTCCTGGCGGACCGGCTCCGGCAGCGCGAAGCGCAGCTTGACGTTCACCCGGCCGAAGCCGGCGCGCGTCATCTCGACTTCGGGGCGGATGCCGCCGAGCGAGGCCGCCTCGATGCTCGCGACGAACGCGGCAAGAGCGCCGTCCAGAGGCAGGCATGTCATTTCGTTGGACACGGTAGTTCCTCCTATTCGTGGATCCGCAGCCGGATGGCGCATCGATGAAGGAATCGTTCCGGCGGGTCCTATTATACTGGGCTTGCAGACCGTCGCCGGGTTTCACGGATAAGCCGTTCGCGGCATTACGCAACCGCTACGTACTGCCACGGTAGGCCTTCTCGTGGTACCGAGTGATCGCCTTAAACAGCTCGCGGCCGTCGTCCGTCAGCGGCCGCTCCGGGTCGAAGCCGAGCCGCATCGCGCGGTACGTCTCCGGCACCCATATGTACGCGTGTACATAATCGGTAGCATGAAACCCTGCTTTTTGCCAAAATGCGATGCGCTCCGCGTTCTCCGCCGTCGTCTCGGCTTCCGCTTCGATGACGATCCCTCTGCAGCCGGGGCGGACGGACATGGCCCAGTCCCGGATCGAAGCGACGCAGCGAAGGCCGATGCCGCGGCCGCGCAGCCGCCGCTGGACGGCCAAGTAATCGATGACGAGCACGTCCGTCGGCGCATCGAAGGCGGTGAGCGCCATGGCGGCCGCCTCCCCTTGCTCGCGCCACAGGTGAAGCGCGCACATCCTCCGTTCGAACATCCGGCGGACGATAGCGCGCGGCTTCCGTCCGTGCTCGGGGAAGCCTTCGTGATAGATCGGTTCGGCTTCCGCCCACAGCGCTTCATTCCATTCCTCGGTCGTCACATGTTCCATGGCTGCACCTTCTTCATGATGGGATAGGCACCCCGTACGTCCCGCGCGTTACGCACTCCCCGCCGCGCCGACGAACGCGACGGTGAAGGCGGTCCGTTCCGGATCCGACTCGAATGAGATCGTGCCGCCGTTGCGCTCGACGATCTGCTTGCAGATCGCGAGGCCGAGGCCCGTGCCGTCGGACTTGGTCGTCACGAACGGATCGAACAGCATCGGCCGGATCTCGGCCGGTATTTCCGGACCGGTGTTCCCGATCCGCACGCACGCCGAATCGCCTTCGCTATAAGTATGTACCGATATCCTGCGTTCCCCTTCCGCATCGCGAAGCGCGTCGATCGCATTGTTGAGCAAATTGGAGAACACCTGCATGACGGAGGCTTTCTGAATCTTCGCGCGCAGCTCCTCCTGCAGCGACAGCTCGAGCTCTATGTTTTCGTTAAGCAGCAGCGGGGTGACGAGCAGCAGCGTCCGCTCGATCAGCTCGTTCAGCGGGATGTAAACGCTGTCTTCGTCGGCGATCGGTTTCCGCGAAAAGCTGAGAAAGCCGGTAATTTGCATTTCGATCGTGTGGAATTCCTTATCGATGATGTCCATATACCGTTCGACCGCGCCGAGCTCGGCTGCCGGCAGCGTCCTGCGGATGAGGGAGAAAAAGCCCCGGATCGTCGTGAGCGGATTGCGGATTTCGTGCGCCATGCTGGACGCCATCTTGCCGATCAGGTTCAGCTTCTCGTCGTGCATGTCTTCGATCAGCTTGTCCTGCCGCTCGATCCGGTAATGGGCATGATCCCAAAAATGAATATAGATCGCGGATTGGAAATAATCGATCCGGGAAATGACGCCGGCGATCAAACGGGTCAATGCCGAGCGTTCGATTTCGTATTCGGCGGCGGCGTCGAGGATCGCTTCGCGGAAAAACCGCGAGCTGTCCATGATAAGCTCGATGGATACTTTTTTTTGAAACAGCATCTGGCACCACCGCTCGTATTCCTTGAACAGCGGGTGCTCTTTCATCGGACTCTCGATGTCCGCAACCATACGGATGTACTTCCTGCCTTGCATGAGCAGCTGGTCCATACCGAAGTAACCCGGGTAAGCCTGTTCCATGCGATAGATCCAACTCTCGACGATGATGTCTTGGCGGGTGTCAAAAAAACGATTGAGTTCGCTCATGGGATCGCTCCGATTAGAAGTGGAATAATAGAGAGTTGCCGACAAAGAGAAACGTAGTACTACTTCCACATACCGGCAAGGATTCCTCCTCCATCGCCAAAATACCATATTTTTCCGCAATAAAGGCTCGCCCGATTTGACAACCGCTGGCAAGAACGGTATACCAAAATGGAACGCAAACCGCTGTCATCCCTAAACGATAGGAGCGAACGACCATGACCCATGAACTAACCGTGCTGATTACCGGCGCCGGCGCCGGCATCGGCCGCGGACTGGCGCTTGCCTACGCCAAGCGGGGCGCGAAACTCGTCCTGACGGACCGGAACACCGAGACGCTGGAGCAGACGGCCGCGCTCGTCCGCGCGGAAGGCCTGGAGCCGCTCAGCCGCGCGCTCGACCTGAGCGACCCCGCCGAAATCGAAGCCTGCTTCGCCTGGGTGCGGGAGCGCGGCGTCCGGCTGAACGCGCTGATCAACAACGCCGGGCTCGGCGCCTGGAAGTCCGTCTACGACCTGTCCGCCGCCGACTGGGACTACGTCCTGAACACGAACCTGCGCGGCACGTTCCTGTGCGCGCGGGAGGCGGCCAAGCTGATGCGGGAAACCGGAGGCGGGGCGATCGTCAATATCGCCTCGACGCGGGCGCTCATGTCCGAGCCGAACTCCGAGGCTTACGCGGCGTCCAAAGGCGGCATCCTGGCGCTCACGCACGCCCTCGCCCTCTCGCTCGGCCCCGACCGCATCCGGGTCAACGCGATCAGTCCCGGCTGGATCGAGAACGGCGATTACGCCGCCCTGCGGCCCGTCGATCACGCCCAGCATCCGGCGCAGCGCGTCGGCCGGCCGGACGATATCGCCCGGGCCTGCTTGTACTTGACCGATCCCGAGAACGACTTCGTGACGGGCGCGAATCTCGTCGTCGACGGCGGCATGACGCGGAAAATGATGTACGAAGAATAAGCCGGCCGCCTGCGCCGAAAGAACCGGGTCCGCCATGACGGACCCGGTTTCTTCATGCGAGCCGATACTACGGCTGCCTCGGCGGCTTGTTGTATCCTTTGTCCCCATAGGGCTGAAGCTTCTCCAGCCAGCGCTTCGCCAGCTGCTTCGTTTCCCAGCGGACGTCGGCGATCTCGCCGGCATCCTTCTCCTCCAGCACGTCGTAAGCGAACGCGTGCTCCCCGTACGTCTTCCAGTCCCGCTGCAGCTCGGCGTTGACGAAGCGGCCCATATCCAGCTGGGCGCGGATCGTCAGCCACTTGTTCTTCAGGTTGGGATAGGCGTCGACATAGATTTTGCCGTTCGCGGCGTTCGTGATGCGAATAGCGCCCATGTAGGTTTTGATTTCCTTGTACGCCTCCTGCAGCTCCTTGCGCTTCTGTTTATCCACGCGCATCTTCCTTCCTATACTGATTGATCCCGTTACATATGCCGGGCGACGATGCGCACGAGCTTGGCCGGGAGCTCCTCGAGCTTCGCGATGTCGAGGAACCGCTCGGCGCCGTAGATTCGGCCGATGATGTCCTTGTCCTGGCCGATCGCCGCCGCGACGAACGCGACGCCCTTGCGCTCGTACTCCGCGATGACCGCCTGCATGTCGCGGGCGGCGCGATCGCCGGCGTAATCGTCCATCGCCTTGGGCTGCCCGTCACTTACGCTGATCAGCAGCTTCGTCCGCTGCGGCATGCCCGCGAGCCGGTCCGCCGCGATGCGCAGCGCCATGCCGTCGCGGTTGTTGACGCGGGCTCGGATACCCATCAGCCGGCAGCGGTCCCCCGCGTCCGGCCCGGCGGGATCGGCGTATGCGTAGACGGACATCTGCTCCAGCCGCGAGACGTCCGCCGTATCGCCGTAGATCAGGACCGGGATGCCGCACATCGCGCAAAATTCGTACACCGCGGCCGCCGCGCGCCGCGCGGCCTCGAGCCGCCCGAACGCCGACATCGAGCCGGATTCGTCGACGCGCAGCCCGACGGCGAGCGACGGCGACTCGGACGGCGGCCGCTTCTTCGCGAATTGGCGGAAATCGCGCCTCGCGACGCTGTCCGCCTGGAACCGCGCGCCATAGAATTGATGCCGCGCGAAATCGGGCGCCTGTTCGTGCTCGAGCAGCGGGAGCGCCTGCGCGGCGATCTCGCGCACGACCGGCAGCAGCTCGCCGCGCAGCCGCTCGTAGGCCCGCTCGTCGGCTTCGTCGTAGCCGGGCCGGTGCACGACGAGCTTCACGCCTTGATGAATCGACCCTTCGGCCGCGGCGCGGGCACCTTGGTTCAGCTGCCTGCGGAACGCCTTCTCGCGCCGTTTGACGTCCGCGGCGGCTTCGTCTAGCAGGGAGTCGTGCATCCGCGGAGACCCGTCTTCCTCGCGGTCCGAGCGCTCCATGGCGGCCTCCTTCGCCGAGGTCCCGGATGAGCCGTCTTCGCTGTCGGCCGAGCGCTTCAGCGCGAGCGCCCGCTCGCGGCCGTCTTCAGGTTCGGCCTCTTGTTCCGCGGCGGGCTCTACGGCGCCCCAGGTCTTGATTTCCAGCTCGGTTGCCGTCCCGTCCGCGGGCGTCTCCCGCTGCCTGCCGGATTCCTCGCCGCCGCCCGGCGGCTCGCCGGACTCTGGCTCGGCGATAACTTCCAGTTCATCGAACAGCCCCTGCTGCGCCAGCGCTTCCTCCATCAGCTTGACGTCTTCCGGATCGGTCGAGATTTTGTAGATGACCTTCGGGTACATCGATTCCCGCGCATTCGAGCCGTTCGCGACCGCATCCGCCCAGGCGAAGTAGGAGCGCATGCCTGCGACGCCTTTGATCGCATGCGCCTTGGCCGTCCGGTCGAGCGTCAGGATGGCGTCCGCGAGCGTGCCGAGCGCCCGCTCGTCGCGATAGCCGGTCTTGGCGGCGGCGCGCTCGATCATGACGGCCCGGGCGGGCAAATCCATCTTCTCTGCATGCTGCACGCGGTCCCGCAGCGCTTCGTTGAGCGGCCGGACGCCGGCGTAGCCGCGGTTCGTCGTGATGACGGCGACGAAATCCGAATGCCGCCTCAGGAGCCCTGTCGGCAGATTGAGCGTGCCGTCCGGCTCGAGAGCCGCGTTCAGCGCCATGAGCACCGCCGCGTCGCGGATGACCGTCGGCTCCTGGATCTCCAGCAAGTAGCCGCGCTCGAACGCCAGGACGATCTCGGACGGATAAAACCGGTATTCCACCGCCTCGCCGCCCGGCTGTGCCGAGACGAGGCCGATCAGCCGCTTCAGCCGGGCGGAGGCCGCTTCCGGGGGAAGGCCGAGCGCGTCCGCGATCAGCTGCCCCGCGCTGCGGAAACCGTCGCTTGCGTACAACGCCTGCAGCGCCGTCCGGTCGTCCGGCTCCAGTTCCTGCTGGCGCTCCGGGGCAATCACCGGCAAAATCGCGCCGATAACGTCGGTTTTGTCCATGTCGGCGAAGCATGTGATCTTCGTGTATGGGAGGCTGAAGTTCGCCGAGAGCGCCTTCGCCAGCTGCGTCTTGCCGGAGCCGGCGTCACCCTCGAGCAGGATCGTGGCGATCTTCAGGTCCCCGCGATGCCAGTTCCGCCGCACTTCGCGGCCGATCCGGCGCTCTTCCTCGCTCTCCGCATGCGTGGGCGGCTTGGTCCAAACGAGCGCCCGTTCGTCGTCCGTCAGCCGCCTGTCCGGCGACAACGGCCTATCTGCCTGTCGGTTCATGGGTCGTGCTCCTTTCGATCGGCGGCAGGCGGCCGCCGGGATTACGATTTTTCTGTCTAGTAATTTACTAATTTGACTGGCATAATAATTTACTAAATTACTAAATACAACGTCATTATAGCCTCGGTCCCCGTCCGCCGTCAACGGGCAACGCTCCTGAATGTCCCGCTTCTGCCGCAAGCCAAACAAGCGGATCCCGTGTCCGGAACCCGCCTTACCGTTTGCCGATGGCCCGCCGCGCGCCGCCTGCGGCATCGGCTTGGGCCTTGCGTCCGCTCAAGCATGGAACGCTTTCCAGAACGCCCCGTCCGTATCGAGCAGCTGCCCCACCTGCGTGAACGGAATCGTGAACGTCGGGAAGCCCGCGGCATATGGCGCGATGTCGTACGGGGCAAAATAGAGATGCAGCGCGTTCTCCGTGACGTAGAACGGCTGGTCGGGCGCGATGCCCTTATAGGCATCCGGAAACACGTACGAATATTGCGGGTCCTCCTTGATCTGTTTGCCGACGATGTCGCTCAGCGCCTTCACGTAGTCGCTTCCGGGCTTAAATAAGTCCTTCAAAGCGAACATCCGGCCGTCGGTCAAATCCATGATCGCGTAGGTTTTCGTCGGCATCCCGTGTGCCGCTCCGAAGGGAAAGTTGTAACCGGTCAACTCCAATTCCAGCAGCTGCTGCTTGTAGAACGCCACCTCGAAATCACCGCTGTACGAATACTCGAGCTGCTCGTTCGCGGGAACCGGCTTGACCTGCGACATCGTCTTCAGCTTCTCGTTCACGCTCCGCTCCGCCGCTTGATCGGTCATGCCTTCCACCTGCGGATAATAGACGAGGTAATCCCGGTTCGGCTTGAACTTCAGTTCCTTCACCGCGTACGGCGGCCGCAGCGGAATGAGGGTGTTCTGCTTCCATACGATGCGGCCGTCCCGCTTCAGATAGG
This sequence comes from Paenibacillus sp. GCM10023250, assembly GCF_042653205.1. Classification (NCBI taxonomy): domain Bacteria; kingdom Bacillati; phylum Bacillota; class Bacilli; order Caryophanales; family Paenibacillaceae; genus Paenibacillus; species Paenibacillus sp. GCM10023250. The sequence continues at coordinate 11,587 of NZ_JBHSHY010000072.1, forward strand.
ACAGTCGGCTGTCGACGTACGCCCTGATCGGCCCGCCCGGCTCCATCGTCAGCGTGCCGCTGCCCGTCACCTTCGGATAGCCCGGCGCCGGCTTCCCGGAGCGGTCGATGAAGAACGTCGCGCTCTCGTCCTCGGCCGAAGCGAGGCCGTGCTTGAACTCGCCGACGTCGCGGTACAGGAAATCCGTCAGCCGCTTGCCGCCGCGGTCCGCGACCGCGTACCGCGAGCCGAGGAACGGCTGCTCGGGGTCGATCGCCATGCCGAGCGCGAACCGGTCCTGGCCGAGATCGCGGATATCATTATAGCCCGCCTTTACGACGAACCGTCCCTTCTTGTCGATCAAGCCGTAGGCGGACCTGAAATCCTCGGCCGTGTTGACGATGGCCCGGCCGTTCCGGAACGGCAAGGCGGACGTATACGCCGGCTGAATGACGATCGTGCCGCGTTCGTCCATATACCCGTACTTCCCGTTCGCGTCCGTCTGATACGCAAGCAGGCCGTCCCCGAGCGGACCGACGTACGGATAGGCGTATGTCGCGAGCCGCTTCCCGTCCTTGTCGATCAGCGCGTACTCGTTGTCGGCGATTTTCACGACCGCCTTGCCCCCGTCGAAATCGTTCGCCTCCGCATACTGCGCCGGAATGATCTCGCTGCCCTGCGCGTCGAGATACCCGTAGCGCGAAGCGCTGCCCTCGGCGCCTTGGGGCATCACGTAGTACATCGCCCGGCCGTCGCGCATCCCCGCGATGAACGGGTATGCCCGCTTCGTGACGACCCGCCCCTGCTCGTCGATCAGCCTGAAGCCTTCGGCGTCGATGACGGTCGCGCGCCCTTCCGAGAACTCGCCGACGGAATCGTACACGGGCTTCACGACGTAGTTGGCCGAGGCGTCGATCAGTCCGTATTTGCCGCGTTCCGCCACGACGGCCAGACCGTTCGGCTGAAACTCGTTCGCGTCGTCGAAGCGCGGCGGCACGGCCATCTTGCCGGACTCGTCGATATACCCCCAGCGCATGCCGTTCGCCGTCTTGACCGAAGCCGGGTACAGCCCAGCCGCGCGGTGCTCCGCCTCCGGCTCCAGCATGACCAGAAGCTCGCGCTCCATGTCAAGCATCTCCTCGCGCGACGGCGGCAGCGCGCAGCCGAGCGCCCGGCGCACCGACGCCAGCGCGGGCTGCGGAAGTCCGGCCCGGTATTGAGCCTCGGCGAGGTAATACCAATAGAACGGATTGCCCGGATCCTGCCGGGTCAGCGCTTCATGGTAGCGGATGACGCCGGGGTAATAATGCGCGTACGTCTCCTGCGCCGGCGCGAAGGCGCCGTTCGTCCAGCTGACGACCTCGACCCGGTACGCGCCGCCGGCGACATGCGTCCACAGCGCGAGCTCCGCCTTGCCGTCCGCCCTCCGGAACCCCGATATATCCGCCGCTTCCATATGGCTGCAAAACAGATCTGGCGGCGCCGCGTCCCATAGGCCGCCGCGGGTCCATTCGTACACCGACGGCTTCGCATAGCCGCCTTCGAGCTGCCAGCCGACTGTCAGGTTCGGCCGTCCCGCGCGCGTCACGGGCAGCGCGCCGAACAGCGAGACGCCGTACCCGAGTCCTCTCGCTTGGCAGGCTTCCGTCCAGACGCCGTTCCGCTCGTGCAGCACCAGCAGGCGGTTTTCCCCGTTCGCCCGGTACGCCGCCGCGATCTCGATCCGCCGGTCCCCGTCGAAGTCCGCCGCGCACACCGCCGCATGCGGGTAAGGCTTGTCGATCCAGAGCAGCTCCGCGCCAGCCGGTATATGCGCCGCGGCCAGCTGGGCCAGCCGGACGTCGTATCCGTTCATCCTCCGCAGCCTCCTTCAGTCCCGTCTCGTTCGCCTAATCGTATGCGGCGGGCGGGCAGATATGCCTCGGGCAGCGCGCGAAAGCATGGGCTTGCTCGAGCGCGTCGGACTGCTGGAGCGAGCGCGCAGCGGTTTCTGGAGCTTGCGCTGTAGGGGCGCCGCATGCGCAGCAGCCCCGGGCAAGGTCGGATGACCTTGCCCGGGGCTGCTTTGGCCGGGCGGCAGCGTGGACGCCTGGCGGCTGGCTGGGCGGCGGCACAGACGTCTGGGCGCCGGCCTGGCGGCGGCGCAGGCGTTGGGCGCCCGCCGGGGCGGCTGCCCCATGTCGTGGCGAGGGCATCTTGGCGCCGGCTGGCCTGGTGGCGGCAACGGCGCGGGCGTTAGGCCCGGCCAGACGACGGCGCAGCCGTTTGGGCGCCGGCCGGGCGGCTGCCCCACGTCGCGACGCCTCCCTCATACGCAAAGCCGGCCGCCGCATGCGATCCCGCAGCCGTACGCGGACACAGATGCTGCTATGTAAGCCGAATCGCCCCGATTCGGCGCTTAAGCGGCCACACTGCTCCTCTGTCAATAAAGTGGACAAACAAGTTAAGCTATTTTCTCGTAGTAAAGCTGCTCGAAACGGATGGGCGAGATGTATCCCAAGGTACTGTTGGACCGTTTTCGATTATAAAAGAACTCAAT
>NZ_JBHSHY010000073.1:0-13747 GCF_042653205.1 Paenibacillus sp. GCM10023250
TCCCGCGAGCAGCAGCGCCGCGGGCCGTGCCGGCGCGGAGCCCGCGCCGCTGCGGCGATGCCGCGCGCGCCATCGCGTTCCGCGGGTGCTGCGCGCAGAGCTGGAGCCGGCCGGAAGCGTATGCGGTTGGACCAAGCGTTCCACCATCTCTTCATCATCATACTCAGCCTTTAACCTGCAATATTGGGTTCTGAAACTGTTCGCTTTCCGCCCCCCGATCTCCTGTTGGCAAATACTTGAACGGGCGAGAATCAGGTCCAACGTCCCGGGTTGCATCACCGCATTCAACGATATGTATGCGCGGCGCGAGCGGCTTACGTTTAAAAATTGCATGAACCCGTTCGTGTCCCCCGAGGGCAAAAAAAACCTCCGGCCCGACGCCGATTGACGGGAGCAGGAGGGTTTATCGCATGGCGCCGCCGGCCCGCGGTCCGGCAACGGCCGGATCGCGCGGTGAGCCGCCCGCGCCGGGAGCTAGCCCTGCTGGACGAACAAGTCGCTCATGATCGCGAAATGCCCGTTGATCCAGTCCAGCACCGGGCCCGGCACGATACCGAGCGCGACCGTCGCGGCCGCGCACAGCCAGATGACGATGCCGCTCGGTACCGGCACCCGGACGAGCGCCTCGCTCGTGGCGCGCATGAACATTTGGCGGATCAGTCCGAAGTAGAAGTAGTACGAGATGACGCTGCTCGCGACCATGACGGCGGCGATCCAGTAGTCCTTGGACTGGGCGGCGCCGAGGAGGATGAACAGCTTCCCGAAGAATCCGCCCGTGATCGGCAGGCCGGCGAGGGAGAGCAGGAAGATGGTCATCGCCCCGGCCGTCCAGGGCGCCCGGTAGTACAAGCCCGCGAAGCCGCCGATCTCGTCGTGGCCGGCCGACTTGGCGATGACGCCGATGACGGCCAGCGCGCCGATCGTCATCAGGAGGTACGCCGCCAGGTAGAAGACGAACTCGCCGAAGCCGGACGCATGCATGCCTTTGATGGCGAGCCCGATCGGGACGAGCAGGTAGCCGGCGTTGGCCACGCCCGACAGCGCGATCAAGCGCTTGACGTTGTACTGCCGCAGCGCCATCACGGAACCGACGAGCATCGCGGCGGCGGCCAGCACGAGCAGCGCGAGGAAGACGTCGTTCGTAAGCGGCTTCCCCGGCGAGGAAGCGAAGAACGCGAGATTATAGACGATCCGGAAGAGGACCGCGAACGCTGCTCCCTTCGAGACGACCGCCAGGAAAGCGGTGACCGGCGTCGGGGCGCCCTGATAGACGTCCGCCACCCAGTAATGGAACGGCGCCGCCGCGATTTTGATGCCGAATCCGACGATGAGGAAGAAGAAGGCCACGTATAGGATCGCGGGATAATCGATGGCATGTTCCTTCAAGCCTTGGGCCATCGCGCCCAGGTTCGTCGCGCCGGTGATGCCGTACAGGTACGACATCCCGAACAGGATGACCGCCGAGGAGATGCCCCCCTGCACCGCGTACTTGAACGCCGCTTCGACCGATTGCGCCACATGCTTGCGGATGCCGACGAGCACGTAGGTCGTGATGCTGAGCAGCTCGAGCCCGATGTAGAGCGTGATCATATCGCCCGAAGACGCCATGATCATCGCGCCGCAGACGGCGGGCAGCAGCAAGTAATAGAATTCTCCCCGGTCCGGTATGTCCGCGCGCTTGACCGTGCCGAGGCTCATCAGCACGATGAACGCCGTCGCGACCAGGAAGACGATCTTGAGCAGACTCGAGAAATAATCGATCCGGTAGCTGTCCGCCATGATGCGGACGACGCCGCTGCCGGCCTCGCCGCCCGCCAGCCCGGCCAGCTGCCAGACGACGAAGCCGAGCGAGGCGAGCAGGCCGGCGAGGGTCATCCACCCCGTCGCCGCGCGCCGCGGGAGGAACAAATCGAACACCGCCAGCCCGATCGCGAAGACGATCAGTATCCATTCCGGGGCCAGATAGGCCGCGTCGCTCCAAGTGAGCGACTGCAGTTGTTGCGTCGCGTCCATCGTCCTACCTCCCCGCCTTATCGGATAGCTGCTGCAGCAGCGAGTCGAAGCCGTGCTTCATCGGTTCCGTCAGCACGGCCGGATAGATCCCGATCAGGACGATGAACGCGACCAGCGCGATCATCGGCACCGCTTCGACGAGCCTCACGTCCCGCACGGTGGCCAGCCGTTCCGGGAGCGCGCCGAACGTGATGCCGAGCACGCTGCGCAGCACGTACACCGCCGTCAGGATCACGCCGAGCACGGCCAGGCCCGCGAGCACCCGCTGCGTATCGAACGCGCCGAGCAGCGAGAGAAATTCGCCGACGAAGCCGGACAAGCCCGGCAAGCCGAGCGACGCCATGCCGGCCGTCAGCAGCACGCCGCTCAGGAACGGCATGCTGCGGGCCAGGCCGCCGAGGTCCTTGAGCTCCGTCGAGCCGGCCCGTTCGTGAATGCTGCCTACGAGCAGGAACAGCAGCGCCGAGATCAGGCCGTGCGAGACGAGCTGGACGACCGCGCCGTGCAGGCCAATCTCGTTCAGCGACGCGATGCCGAGCAGCACGATGCCCATGTGGCTGATCGACGAATACGCGAGCACGAGCTTGAATTCCTTCTGCACGAGCGCGAGCACCGCGCCGTACAGAATATTGACGACCCCGAGGATCGCCAGCACCGTCGCCCAGTCCTGCGTCTGCGCCGGGAATAGGAAGACGCCGAACCGGAGCAGGCCGTACGCCCCCATCTTGAGCAGGACCCCGGAGTGGATCATGACCACGGAGGGCGGCGCTTCCGCGTGGACCTTCAGCATCCACGTGTGGAACGGGAATACCGGGAGCTTGATGCCGAATGCGATCAAGAGCAGCAGGAAGATGACCCAATGCATCCGTTCGGACATGTACACCGGGTTCTCCATCCCCTGCGTCTGGTCCGGCGATAGATTGACGTAGGCGTCGGGGCTTGCCAGGTTCGCGCCGATTACCTCGTAGCTGCCGCTGTAGGCCAGGCGGGTCTCCTGCTTCTCCGGCAGCTGCTCCGCCCGGAAGCCCGCCGTCGCGACGAGCAGGACGAAGGCGACCAGCATGATCGCGGAGCCGATGCCGTTGTAGATCAGGAATTTGTTCGCCGCCCGCTCCCGGTTCATGAAGCCCCAGATGCCGATCAGGAAGAACATCGGCACGAGCGTCATTTCGAAGAAGACGAAGAAGAGAAAGACGTCCCGGGCCAGGAAGACCCCGATCATCCCGATCTCCAGGATCAGGAACCAGCAATAGAAGGCTTTCCACCGCTTCTTCACGTGCACGGACGCCAGCGCAGCCATGAACCCGACGATCGTCGTCAGCAGCAGCAGCGGCATGGAGAGACCGTCCACGCCGAGATGGTATTGGAATTGCATCGTGTACGAGCTGACGTCCACGACCGCTTCCTTGTTGAGCGAAGCCGAGATCCAGGTGGCGGTTTCCTCGAAGGCTTTGCCGCCCTGGGCGCCGTCGTAGCCGGCGTACAGCCAGAACGAGAGCAGCAGCGGGAGCGCCGTCGCCGCGATGGCGACGATCTTGATCCACCGGCTGTTCTGCTTGGGCAGGAACAGCAGCACGATTAGGCCGAGCAGCGGCGAGAACGTGATGAGCGTCAAAATCGGAAGATCCGCGAGCATTACCAGAACCTCCTTAACGCGATAGCCGCGATGAGGATGATGAGTCCGAATACGGTGACGAGCCCGTACGTCTGAAGCTGGCCGTTTTGCAGCCGCGTGCCGCCGCGGCCCGCCAGGAAGGCTGCGCCGCCGAACGCCCGCACGATGCCGTCGACCACGAATTCGTCAATGACGCCGAGCAGCCCGCCGAACGCCCGAAGCGGACGGACGATCGCCGCCTCGTAGAATTCGTCGACGTAATATTTGCGCTCCAGCAGCCGGGTGACCCACGGCGCGCGCGCCGAGACGAAATCCCGCGGAATCATGCCCTTGACGAAGACGAGCCAGCCTACGTACAGGCCGAGCAGGCCGACGGCCGCCGAGATGACCATGACGAGGCCCCCGCCGCCGTTCTCCCGCTCCGCTCCGTCCGTCAGCCATGTGCCGAGCGTGTCGTTCCACGGCGTCTGCACGAAGCCCGCGACGACTGCGAGCAATGCCAGCACGACGAGCGGCACCGTCATGGACGGCGGCGATTCGTGCGCGGCCCGCTCGCCCTTGGGCTTGCCCCAGAAGACGAGGAAGAACAGCCGCGACATGTAGAAGGCGGTGAAGAACGCCGCGATGACGCCGACCACGAACAGCCCCGGCTTCTCGTGGTACGCGATGTTCAGGATCATGTCCTTGGACCAGAAGCCCGAGAACGGCGGAATGCCGGAGAGCGCCAGCGTGCCGATGCCGAACGTCCAGGCGGTGATCTTCATCTTGGACCCGAGTCCGCCCATCTCTTGAATGTTCTGCGTATGTACGGCATGAATGACGCTGCCCGCGCCGAGGAAGAGCAGCGCTTTGAAGAACGCGTGCGTGAACAGGTGGAAGATGCCGCCGGTCATCGAATTGAGGCCCAGCGCCATCATCATGTAGCCCAGCTGGCTGACCGTGGAGTACGCGAGCACACGCTTGATGTCGTTCTGCGCCACCCCGATCGTGGCCGCGAACAAAGCGGTGAACCCGCCGACGTACGCCACGATGTCCATCGCCGTCTGCGACGCCTGGAAAATATCGAACGTCCGCGCCACCAGGTAGACGCCAGCGGCGACCATCGTCGCGGCATGGATGAGCGCGCTGATCGGCGTCGGGCCTTCCATGGCGTCCGGCAGCCAGACATGCAGCGGGAATTGGCCGGACTTGCCGACCGCGCCGATGAAGATCAGCACGGCGATCCACGTCGTGACGCCCGCCGCGATGACGCCGGAGCCGTTCTCGAACGCGTTGCCGATCCGCACGAAGTCCAGCGCGTGGTCCGGCATGTACCAATAGAGCAGCAGAATGCCGAGCAGCAGGCCCGCATCCCCGATCCGCGTCACGATGAACGCCTTCTTGGCGGCCGCCTTCGCCGCCGGCTTGCTGAACCAGAAGCCGACGAGCAGGAACGAACAGACGCCGACGAGCTCCCAGAAGATATACAGCGTCAGCATGTTGTCCGCCAGCACGAGCCCCAGCATGGAGAACGTGAACAGCGCGACGTAGCCGTAGAAGACGGAGATTCGTTCGTCGCCTTTCATGTAGCCGGCCGAATATACGTTGACGAGCAAGCTGACCGCCGTCACGACGACGAGCATCAGCGCCGTCAGGTTCGTCACTTCGAAGCCGGCCTTCAGCGTCACGCCCCCCAGGTCGATCCAGTCGAAAGCGTTCTGATAATAGCTCGCGCCGTCCCGCATATGCTCGGCCAGCACCAGCACCGAGAGGACGAGCCCCGCCAGGGAGCTGAGCGAGCCGAGCACGGCGCCGATCATGCGCGACGAGCGGCCGAACGCCAGCAGCAGCAGGAACGCGGCGAGCGGGAAGAGCGGAATGAGCCAGGCCAACTGCGAAAAGGTCGTGTCCATGCGCCCTTACCTCCTCATCTCGTCGTATTCGTCCACGTTAACGGTGCCGCGCGCCCGGTACAGCGCGATCAGCACGGCGATGCCGACGGCCGCCTCCGCCGCCGCGACGGCGATGCTGAAGAGCGTGAACATCTGGCCCGTCAGCGAAGGCACGACGCCGTACTTGGCGAACGCGACCAGATTCAGGTTGACCGCGTTCAGCATAAGCTCGATGGATAAGAGGACGACGACGGCGTTCCGCTTCGTCAGGGCGCCGTACAGCCCGAGACAGAACAGAATCGCCGCCATCGTCAAATAGGAAGACAACATGTCAGTCCGCCTCCTTCTTGGCGAGGACGATCGCGCCGATGAACGCCACCGTCAGCAGCACGGAGACCAGCTCGAAGGGCACGACGTAGCCGGTGAACAGCGCCTGGCCGATCGCCATCGTGTTGTCCGCCGCTTGACCGGCGGCGGGCAGCGGCTCGGGAAAGTCCGACTGGCGAATCGCGTAGAACAGAATGCCGAACAGCGCCAGCGCGCCGATCGCCGTCAAGGTCTCGTGCGCCGTCCGCGGGCGCTCCTCGCCTGATTCCTGATGCTTCGTCATCATGATGCCGAAGATCATCAGGATCGAGACGGCGCCGGCGTAGATGAGCACCTGCACGAAGGCCAGAAATTCGGCGTCCAGCAGGATGAACATGCCCGCGATGCCGATGAATACGGCGGCCAGCGACACCACCATGTGCACGACCTTCGCGAAGCTGACCATGAGCACCGCGCCGCTGATGATCATGACGGAGAAAACGAAAAAGGCGATGAATTCGCCGTTGAAGTGCATCTGGAACATGCGCTATTTCGCTCCTCCCCTGGCCGCGGCGGGAGCGCCGATGTTGTTGTTGTCCTGGCGCACGTGCGTATTGTTGTCGTCCAGCCAGCGCATGTCTTTGAACAAGTCGTCCCGGCTGTACGCGGCCAGCTCGAAATTGCCCGTCATGACGATCGCTTCCGTCGGGCATACCTCCGTGCACAGGTCGCACAGGATGCAGATCTCGAAATTGATATCGTACGTATCGATGACCTTCCCCTTCTTCTCGGGGTCCGGATTCGCTTTGCCCGTGAGCGTGATGCATTCCGTCGGGCAGATGCGCGCGCATTGGTTGCAGACGATGCATTTGTCCGGCTCGAAATGTTGAATGCCGCGAAACCGGTCAGGCATGACGATGGGTACGTCGGGATAGGAGGTCGTCACTTTTTTGCTGGTCATGGACCGCATCGTAACGCCAAGCCCTTTCAACAGACCTTTCATACCTTCACCCTCTCAAAGTTTTGTGAGGAGCCATTGTCGGGGGAAGCCCGGCAAGTAAACAAAACTGCTTCGGAAGCTTATGCTAAGTTTTGTGGAAGCCATTGTCGGGGGAGCCCGGCAAGTAAACAAAACTGCTTCGGAAGCTTATGCCAAGTTTTGTGCGAAGCCGGATCACTTCACGAACAACTCCATGTACACCGCGGTCAGAAACACGTTCAGAATCGCCACCGGCAGAAGCACCTTCCAACCGAGCCCCATGAGCTGGTCGATCCGAATCCGCGGCAGGGTCGCCCGGATCCAGAACAGGAAGAAGACGATCGCCGAAAATTTCAGCAGGAACCAGATGATCCCCGGCACCCAGCCGAGGAACGGAAACGGCGCGTGCCAGCCGCCCAGGAAGAGCACCGTGGTGAGCGCCGCGATCGCGTACACGTAGACGTATTCCGTCAGCATGAAGAACGCGAAGCGGAAGCCGCTGTATTCGACGTGGTAGCCGGCCACGAGCTCGGATTCCGCCTCCGGCAGGTCGAACGGCGTGCGGTTCAGCTCCGACACCGCCGCGATGATGAAGACGACGAAACCGATGATCTGCGGCAGGAAGTTCCACTGCCAGAACCAGTCGCCCTGCTGCTCCGCGATGGAGCGCAGGTTCAGCGTGCCCGACAGCATGACGACGCCGACGACGGAGATGACGAGCGGCACCTCGTAGCTGATCATCTGCGCGGCGGAGCGCATGCCCCCGAGCAGCGCGTACTTGTTGTTGGAGGACCAGCCGCCGAGGATGATCGCGATCGTCGAGATGCCCGACAGCGCCACGTAGTAGAGCAGACCGACGTTGATATCGGCGAAGTACAGTTTCTGCGTATACGGAATGACCGCGAGCACCGCGAACGCCGGCACGTACGCCAGCGCGGGGGCCAGGATGAACAAGGCCCGGTCGGCCTTGCGCGGAATCGTGTCTTCCTTGATCAGCAGCTTGAAAATATCGGCGACCGTCTGCAGCAGCCCCCACGGGCCGACCCGGTTCGGGCCGATCCGGAACTGCATCCAGCCGATGACCTTCCGTTCGAAAAATATCGCGTACGTCACGAAGCCGAGCACGACGAGCAGCAGAATGACGCCCCACAGGAAGAACAGGAGCGCGTGCCCCCAGGTCAGCGTTTCGTCCAGCCAAGCGCCCATCAGCAGTCGACCTCCCCGACGACAATATCGATGCCGCCCAAAATCGTGATGAGGTTCGTCATCGTCTCGCCGACGAGCAGCTTCGGCAGGATCTGCAGATTGACGAACGACGGGCGCCTGAATTTCAGCCGGTACGGCTCGGCCTTGCCCTTGGAGACGATATGGCAGCCGATCTCGCCGCGCGGCGATTCGATGCCGACGTACAGCTCGCCGGCCGGCGGCCGGATGACGCGGGGCACCTTGCCCATGACGTCGCCGGGGCCGGGGAACTGCGCCACCGCTTGCTTCAGGATGCGCAGCGACTGGCGGATCTCCTCGAGCCGGATGTTGTATCGGTCGAAGCAGTCGCCGTTACGGCCGAGCGGCACGTCGAACTCGAAGCGCTCGTACAGGCTGTACGGTTTATTTTTGCGCAAGTCCCAATCGACGCCCGTAGAGCGCAGGTTCGCGCCCGACAAGCCGAAGCTGATCGCCGTATCCGCATCGTAGCGGCCGATGCCCTTGATCCGGGCGAGAAAAATTTCGTTGCCGCTGACGAGCCGGTCGTATTCATCCAGCTTGCCTTCCATATAAGGAATGAAATCGCGCACCTGCTCGATCCAGCCGGGCGGTGCGTCCCACTTCACGCCGCCGACGCGCATGTAATTGTACGTCAGCCGCGCGCCGCACAGCTCGTTGAACAGGTTGATGATGATCTCCCGGTCGCGGAAGGCAAACAGAAACGGGCTCATCGCCCCGATGTCGAGCAGGTACGTGCCCCACCAGACGAGATGGCTCGCAATGCGCTGCAGCTCCATGACGATCAGCCGCATGAATTCCGCTCGCTCCGGCACCTCGAGGCCCATCATCTTCTCGACGGCGTGGCAGAGCACGTAGTTCGTCGTCATCGCGGACACGTAATCCATCCGGTCGGTATACGGGATGATTTGGGTATAATTCAGTTCTTCCGCGAGCTTCTCCGTTCCCCTGTGCAAGTACCCCATGACCGGCGTCGCTTCCGTGATCACTTCGCCGTCGAGCTTGACGATGATCCGGAATACGCCGTGCGTGCTGGGATGCTGGGGACCGACGTTAAGCAGCAGTTCTTCGGTACGAATCACGGCTCGTCACACCTCCGGGTCCAGCGGTTCGTAATCTTTGCGCAGCGGGTGGCCGACCCAATTGTCCGGCATCATGATGCGCCGCAGATCCGGATGGCCGGGGAAATCGATGCCGAGCAGGTCGTAGATCTCGCGCTCGTTCCAGTTGGCCGTCGCCCAGACGGGGACGACCGACGGCACTGACGGCGCCTCGCGGTCCGTCTTGACCTTCAGGGCGATTTCCTGCCCGGACTGCAGGGAAGCGAGATGGTATACCACTTCGAGATGCGTCTCGTAATCGACGCCGGAGACGTTGCGGAGATAATCCATGCGGAGCGACGGATGCGACTGCATCAAGGCGGCGGTCGCCCGCAGCCGGTCGCCGCGAACGATCAGGGTCGGGCGGTGGCCGTCCAGCTCGTTGATGTAGGCTTCGTCGATCGCGTCCTCCGCGACCTGTGTGCGGACAAGCTCCACCGCCAGATCGAGCAGCGGCTGCATCGGCGACGGCAGCTTCGGCTCCGCGGGCGCCGCCGCTTCGCCTTCAGCCGCGGCCTTCGCCGCCGCGCGCGCCGCCCGCGCTTCCGCGGCGGCCTTCAGCTTCGCCTCGCGCTCGGGGTCAGCCGCCGGCGCTGCGGCTGCATCGCCCGCCGGGGCGCCGGCTTCGGCCGCGGCTTTCGCCGCCGCGCGCGCCGCCCGCGCTTCCGCGGCGGCCTTCAGCTTCGCCTCGCGCTCGGGATCAGCCGCCGGCGCTGCGGCTGCATCGCCCGCCGGGGCGCCGGCTTCGGCCGCGGCTTTCGCCGCCGCGGGCGCGGCGTCCGGCCCTTTCATCACGGACGCTTCCGGCTCGGGCTGCCGCCCCGGCGCCTTCTCCTTCTCGTCGCTCATCGGCTGGTCACCCGCTTCCCGGTCTTCGCTTCGTAGCGGATTTTCTCCTGCAGCTTATTGATGCCGTAGATGAGCGCCGCCGGATTGGGCGGACAGCCCGGTATGTAAACGTCGACGGGGACGATCTGGTCCACGCCTTTCATGACGGCGTACGATTTCACGTACGGGCCGCCGGCAGTCGCGCAGGAGCCCATCGCGATGACCCATTTCGGCTCCGGCATTTGATCGTACAGGCGGCGCAGCAGCGGACCCATTTTCTTGGTGACGGTGCCCGCGACGATCATGACGTCGGATTGGCGGGGCGACGTGCGGAACATGACGCCGAACCGGTCGAGGTCGTAATGCGACGCGCCGGTGCCCATCATCTCGATCGCGCAGCAGGCGAGACCGAACGTCAGCGGCCACAGCGAATTGCTGCGCGCCCAAGCTTTCAGCTGCTCCAGCGTGCCCATGAATACGTTGCGTTCCAGCTCTTGCCGCTCTTCGGGGGTAATCGACTCTAGATTGAATTCCATTTCAGCACCTTCTTCTTCCAGGCGTAGAGTAGTCCAATCAATAAAAGTCCCGTAAAGATCGCCATCTCGACAAGCACAAATAAGCCGAGCTGCTTATACGCCACGGCCCACGGATATAGGAAAACGGTTTCGACATCGAATACGACAAACATGAGCGCGAACAGATAATAGCGCACGTTGAACCGGACTTGCCCCTCCCCTACGGGCTCGTTCCCGCTCTCGTAAGTGGTTTTCTTCTCGTCCGTCGGCTTGCTCGGCCGAAGCAGCCGTCCCGCGGTCAGAGCGACCACTGGAAGCAAAATCCCGAGAAGAATGAAGATCGCTACAATAACGTAACTGTTGATATACTTCTCCACAGCCTTCGCCTCCATGGTTAGGATCGATAGAGCGTCATGCGTGCAGCGAACTTGGACAAAATTCCCTCACAATTATAACAAAACCTGCCACTTGCGTCTATGCAAGAAGTTGGCGGCGCTTTCCCAAGCCCGATCATCAGTTATGCCCAACTTCCCGCAGCTTCAGTACCGCCCCGCGTCTGCTATGTATATGCTTGTTCTCGACGGGTCTAGCGCCTCGAATTGTGACAAATTTTCCAACGTTTCCCTCTCTAACGATAACGCAACAAAAAAAGGCCGTCCCCGGCTCCGCGAGCCTGAGGAACGACCTGTTGTTTCCTGCCGATGCAAGGTGAGAGGCTCACGGCATATCGGAGCGCGGCGGCTAGACCGCGGTCGGCTTGCCTTTTTGGCGTACGGGCTCTTCGCCCCCGCCGCCGGCCTCCGGCGATGCGGCCGCCTTCGGATCCGGCTCGGCCGCGGCAGCCGCATCGTCCGTCCTGTCGCTGTCCGCTTCCTTCGCCGGCACCTCCGCGAGGGATACCTGCTTCCGCTGCCGCGCGATCATGACGAAGACGAAGACGTAATAGAGCCAGTACAAGGCGAACTCCTCCAGCGACGGGTCCTCGGAATACCCCAGGAACGCCCGGAAAAACACGCCGAGCTCGCCGTGGAAGACCGGATGCCGCCCCGTATCGCGGATATAGTTCGTCTCGTCGACCGGATGCTCCGGCAGCAGCCAGGTAAGGTCGTACATCGCCGCGATTTGGCCGCCCGGCGTCTTGTAGGCGCTGCCGACGAGGCCCGCGTCCTGCAGCCCGCCGACCGCCTGCACGAACAGGCCGGCCGCGATCATGACCAGGAAGACGCTCGTCGCCTTGAAGAAGGTGCCGATCGGAATCCGCCGGCTCCCCTTGAACACGGCGAGGCCGAGCGCTCCCGCCGCGAGCAGCCCCGCGAGCGCGCCCCAGCTTTGCAGCGTCTTCGAGATATCGCCGCCCGAGATCGCCGCGAAGAAGAAGACGGTCTCGACCCCTTCCCGCAGCGTCACGAGGAAAGAGTGCGCGATCATGTTGAGCGCGCCGCCCGTCGTCAGGATGAGCGCCACCTTGCTCTGCAGCTTGGTTCGCATCTCGCGGTTCTGCTTGCTCATGAACAGGATCATATGCGTCAGCAACCCCGCCGACGCGAGCAGGATGCCGATGCGCAAATAATCCTTGCTAGCCATCGTCGCGTAGCCGTCCAGCACGTTCTGGAACAGCAGGGCGACGCCGAGACTGGCGATCACGGCGAGCGCGACGCCGATCCAGACATACCGGATCCACTTGGACTGCCCGATCCGGTTCAGATACGACACAATGATGCCCACGATCAAAATCGCTTCGAACGCCTCGCGAAACGTGATAAGAAACGCCTGCACGTTCATGGTGAATGCTCACTCCTAACCTGATTCGCGCTCGGTCCGCGTCCCCGCGGCCCCTGTTCGTCCGCTACAGCCAGCCCTTGCGGCGCGCCGCCCATACGGTGCCGCCGCCCACGACGACGATGCCGGCGATGACGCCGACGGTCACCGCGGGATTCGTCTTCGACTCCCGGGCCATGGCGGCGTGCTGCTTCGTGCCGTCGATCGCGTCCGGCTCGGCCGCCTGCGCGGCTTCGTCCGGATTCGCGCCTCCGCCGGACGCCGGCGTATACGGGAACAGCGGCTTGAGCGCGCCATAGATCTTGTTGGCGTCTGCCTTCAGCGCTTCCGCATCGGCATCCTTCCGGCCGACCCCGAACAGGCCGGGATTGCCGATCGCGTCGAGCGCGGCGTCGAAATCGGCGCTCAAGCCGTTCAAGGCTTCCGGCGTCAGCTTCGCCTCCGCGTACGGCGCGAGCGCCTCGTAGGTCGCCCGGGCTTTCGCCAGCAGCAGCTTCGCCTGCGTGTAGTCAGCGATGCTCTGCAGCGCGTTATCGAAGCGGCGATCCAAATTCATGATCAGGATCGCTTTATAATTGGCAATGGTCAGCTCCGCGTCGCGGGCCTTCAGATTCGCGTCCAGGGCCGCCGCCACGTCCTCGCCGAAGTGGGAGACGATCTCTTCGCGCCGTTCCTTATGCGCGGCTTCGGCCGCATTCCAATCCGCCGGCGATTTGCCCAGCGAGGAGACGACCAGCTTGAACGTCTCGGCCACATCCTCCTTGTTGGCGTCGCCATACGAATACGCCCAGGCGCCAGCGGGCGCGAGCGCAAAAAATATCGCGACGAGCAGCATCGCGCTCTTCAGCATCGTGCGCATGATTGCAGTTCACCTTTTTCCGGTAGCGTGGCGATCGTCGCGTCGCCCGTCCGGCGCCCGCGAAGTCATAGGTTCGTTAATAACGATAATCATTTTCAATTAGCGTGTCAATAGGTTCTTGAGCCGCTTTCGGCCGGCCCCGCTCGCGCTGATGCGCGGGTGCCGCTTCTTGGCGCCGGCCGCCGGGCGGGTGGCCGTCACCGGCTCACCGCCCGCCTGTCCATTCGTACAGGGTGATGTCGTGGTACACGGGGTCAAACAACGGGTCGCCCCGATACTCGGCGATGGGCTTCACCTTGTCGCGCAGCGAGCCGACCTGCGATTCGAAGCCCTGCAGGACGTGGTCGGTCAGCAGCACCGTCGCGCCGGGATCCGCCTGCACGTCCGCCCTGAAATAAGCGAACGTCTCGATGCGGCGGTTCGTCACCGGCACGCGCAGGTATTGCAGCACGCGCGTCTCCTCCCACGTGTAGACGACGAACCGCCGATCCGGCTGAGCGGCCGCCAGCTCGCCCATCCCCTGCGCGAGCCGGTACACGGCCGGCGGCTCGTCCGCCTGCCGCGCGACGAGCGCGGCGCCCCGCGCGGCCTGGAGCGCGATCACGCCGGCGGCGAGCGCCGCGCCGGCGACGCGCAGCGCGCGGCGGATGCGCTCGCC
>NZ_JBHSHY010000074.1:0-11637 GCF_042653205.1 Paenibacillus sp. GCM10023250
TAGCTTGTTCTCCTTAATGAATGCTCGCAGCTGCTCTTTCGTCCATAATCCCATGTGTGCTCCCCAACCTTTCTATTACTTTCATTTTAGTAGGTTTGAGAGTTTACACAAAGTATTTTACAGACTCGTTTCCGGCGCCGTACAGGTGGCAGGTCGAAGGGAGAGTCTGCGCGCTCGAAGCGCCGGAGCTCTCCTTTCTCTCACTTCGAATGCACTCCTTCAATAAGCAGGGTAAACACCTGCTGAACCAAGGTTTCATAGGCATACGGGGACTGAACCAGATAGTCCGGTTTGGCCAACGTTTCGATGGCCGCGAGGAAGACGCTCACGACAAACCCTGTCTCTATATCGCTCCGAAAATATCCGCTCTGGATCCCTTCCTGAAACAACAGCGCCAGCTGCTCGACAATCACCTTCTTCCGCAATTCCATCAACTTCCCGTAAGCATCCGGCATGGTCCGCTTGAGGTCATCTAGCGCCTCCGTCTTGATAATGGAAAGCTTGCCGGCGATGATGCCGAGGAATGATCAGATTTTCTGCTCAATGCCGTGCTCCGGGTCGCGAACGATCTCCCCGATAGCAGCAGCCTGCGACTGATAAAACGAAACGATGACCGCATCGAGCAGTTCTTCTTTGCGCGGGAAGTTAGGGTCGATTTGCTCATCGAAAGTCCCGACACCAGGTCTTCCGTTGAAATCTTGGAAATTCTAGATTCCCGATATAAGGCTTTCCGGTCGCCGGCGCTGGCCTTCATGCAGTCCGTCTCTCTATCTCATCCTACATTATTAAAATAAGTAAATATCATTATATTAAATTTACCAATTTTATTAACGGGGGTATAATGTAGTGGTATTCACACAAGAAGGAGGAAGCGTAAATGAACGATATGCAGCAACGGACCATGAATGCAGCTTATACGGGCAGCTTCAATTCACGTGTGGCTTTTCCGCTTGGAGGACTGGGTTCCGGCATGTTTTGCTTAGAGGGCACGGGAGCCTTTTCGCATTTTTCCCTGCGCAGCACGCCGGATCTCAGGAATGAACCGCTGATGTTCTCTGCCTTAAGCGTCAAACACAAAGGCGGTCTATCAGCCAAAGTACTAGAGGGCCCGGTGCCGTCATGGAAGGTCTTTGTCCGCGGCGGTACAGGCACCGGAAGTGAGGGTAAGCACTACGGACTCGCTAGGTTCGCCGAGAGTACGTTCGAGGGACGATTTCCATTTGGAAAAGTAGAGCTCCACGATCCCAAGATTCCGGTAGAGGTGATCGTCACCGGGTGGAGTCCGTTTATACCGCTGCATGCGGATGATTCCAGTTTGCCGGCAGCCGGATTGGAATATACGTTCGTAAATACGTCGGAGGAATCTATCGAGCTTGTTTATTCGTATCACACCGCTCATATTATGGCTGCTGCAAGCGAGAAGGGCATGTTGAACATTCCTAGAGAGGGAAGCCACACCGTGCGCCGAACGACGAATGGATTTATCCTAGAGCAACCGCCTGCGGACGATAAGCCTTGGGTACAGGGAGCATTCAGCGCCGCTACGGATCAACCGCAGACGATCGTAGACTGCGCCTGGTTCAGAGGCGGCTGGTTTGACTCTATGTCCATGGTATGGAACGCTGTTGCGGCGGGACGATATGTAGAGAAGCCGCCCGTCGGCGATAACAAGCCGAGTCCCGGTGCCAGCTTGTACGTCCCCCTGAACCTTCAGCCCGGAGAGCGCAAGACCGTACGATTGAGACTATCGTGGTATGTACCCGAGACGAATCTACAGGAAGGCGTTCCAAAAGAGCCTGTCGACCAACGAGCCATTCCTGAATATCATAAGCCTTGGTATGCGGGACGCTTCGCGGCAATTGACGAAGTTGCGGATTACTGGGAACGAGAATACGACCGGCTGCGGAAGGGGAGTGCTGATTTTCGTGATTGCTTCGACAGCACCACGCTGCCAGCCGAGATCAAGGAAGCCGTGGCTGCAAATTTATCGATCCTTAAGTCCCCGACCATTCTGAGGCAGACGGATGGCAGGCTGTGGGGATGGGAAGGCTGCTTGGACCTCGGCGGCTGCTGTCATGGCTCCTGTACGCATGTATACAACTATGCGCAGTCGATCCCGATTTTGTTTCCCGAGCTCGAACGCGGTTTCCGCCAGACCGAATTCCACGAGGGGCAGGATGAACGCGGTCATCAGAACTTCAGGATCCCTCTTCCTATCCAAAGCGCAGATCACGGATTTCATGCGGCCAGCGACGGACAACTCGGCGGCATCATGAAGCTGTATCGCGAGTGGCGGATCAGCGGGGACACGGAATGGCTTAAGCGTTTATGGCCCAAAGCGAAAGACAGTCTAAGCTACTGCATCAACACCTGGGATCCTGACGGCTTGGGTATCCTCATCGAACCTCATCACAACACCTACGACATCGAATTTTGGGGACCGGACGGCATGTGCACCTCGATCTACCTAGGCGCGCTGAAGGCTGCCTCTTTGATTGCCAGAGCCTTGGGCGAATCGTCTGTCAAGTACGATCAACTATACAGTGATGGCCGCCATTATTTAGAGCATGAGCTTTACAATGGGGAGTATTTCGAACAAAAGATGATTTGGGAGGGGCTGCGTCATCCCTCGCCGGTAACGTTGCAAAACTGGAATATCGATTATTCGCCGGAAGCCGTGGAGCTGCTGCAGCAACAAGGACCGAAGTATCAGTATGGCAAGGGCTGCCTGGCAGATGGTATTATTGGAGCCTGGATGGCCGAGATGTGCGGGTTAGGGGAAATCCTCGACCGCGACAAGGTCAGAAGTCATCTGCTCAGCGTATACCGCTACAATATGCGGCATGATTTAAGCGAGCACTCCAATCCACAACGGCCAGGCTATGCGCTTGGCAATGAAGGCGGCTTGCTGCTCTGCACTTGGCCCAAAGGAGGCGAGCTCGCCTTGCCGTTCGTCTATAGCAACGAGGTGTGGACGGGGATCGAATACCAAGTGGCTTCCCACCTGCTGTCCCTCGGCTGCGTAGAGGAAGGGCTGGACATCGTACGTACGTGCCGTTCCCGGTATGACGGACGTGTACGCAACCCGTTTAACGAGTATGAGTGCGGACAGTGGTACGCGAGGGCCATGGCATCGTTCGGCTTGATCCAAGGGTGGAGCGGCATTCGCTATGATGCCTGTGACCGAACCCTATATTTTGCACCGAAAGTGGAAGGGGATTATCGGAGCTTTCTATGCACGGCCGAGGGATACGGAGTCGCCGGCATCCAGAACGGCGCACCGTTCTTCGAGATGATGTCTGGCCACGTTCGCATCGATCATGTGCGGCTCGTGAAGTAAGATTTCGTCGCATCGAAAGAGGTGGGCCATGAACGGCAACACAGAGGGAAAAAAAAGGCCGTCGATCAAGGAAATCGCGGATCAAACGGGGTTTTCGCCTGCGACGGTTTCCCTGGTACTGAACAATAAAGGCAGTTTTTCCGAAGAGACGCGACAAGCTATCCGCAAGGTGTATGCCGAACGCAGCCATGAATTGGCCCAATCGGGCGGGAGACCTTTGATCCGCTTGCTCATCGAAGAAACCGCATCGTTGATTGAAGACCCGTACAATCGAGAGATCATTCAGGCTATCGAAGGCGAAAGCAGATTACTCGGGCACGAGATCATGCTGACCTTCGTGCGAGAGCATGCGGAACCGCAGGAGTGGCTCGTGAATGCTGCCGGCCTGATCGCGGTTGGGGGCGGATTAATTACCGATTCGATGATCGCCCGGCTGCAGCAATATCAGACGCCCTTGGTGCTGGTCGACAACTACTCCCACAAGGGCGATGTACTCTCGATTCATTCCGATCATTACGGGGCGGGGAACTTGGCAACGCAATACTTGATCGAGCGGGGCCATCGCAGGATAGGCTTCATCAGCGGACCGGCGAAGTACAAGCCTCTAGTGGACCGGTACGCAGGCTATTGCGCTGCTCTGATGGAGCATGGCCTGCCGATCGTACCCGAACTCATATCGCCTAACATGGACCGAAGGTATATCAAGGGCTATCTGGAGATGAAATATTTGATGGAGCTGCCGGATCGGCCGACTGCCGTTTTCGCGGTCAGCGATCGTGCGGCCTATGGCGCCATTCAGGCGATTCGCGACTTAGGTCTGGTGCTGGGAAGGGACGTGGAGTTGATCGGCTGCGACAATATCCGCGGACATGAGGAGATCGCGGCGCTGGCAGCTACCATACATATTCCCCGAGCGGAAGTGGGACAGCTGGCAGTGCGCTTTTTGATCGAAGCGATCAAGGGGAATGCGCTCGGCGGGAAGGTGATTATCCCGGCTAAACTGCATGAGCCATAATCCATGGATAGACCCTTCGATGTAGGGTCTATCCACAATTCGATATCACGGATTCTATATCGCTGCTTCAGGAGGGGGAACGGGAGAGTGGCAGATAGCAAAGACAATTTTTATCGGCATATGGGGGTTTACGGCATTTGCGCAGCCGATAACCGTATGATCGTGATTCGCAAGATCCTAGGCCCTTACACAGGAAAATATGATTTGCCCGGCGGGCAGTTAGAGCGGATGGAAACCCTCGAACAAGGAATCACAAGAGAATTCCGAGAAGAAACGGGGTATACGGTTCGACAGATTAATCCTATTGGGGCTTGCGATTTTACGGTGACGTGGACAGTACGAGATGGTCATACAGTGAAAAATTTGCATCATATTGCGCTTTTATATGAAGTCGATGTTGATTCGCAGGAGCTGGCTCATCCCATTGAATCGTTTGAAGGGCAAGATTCAAACGAGGCGATGTGGCTCGATCTTGATCAAGTCACGTCTGACAATTCGTCGCCCCTCGTAGTGCAGGCTGTAAATTGGATACGTACTAGGACGATTCCTGTTGCAAGCAGCTCATACGATTACAGATTCTAAATCATGCGAAGCGATAGCGAGCACATTCGCAGACCTTGGGACGGCCGGTATACGGATGAGTTTTTGTTTACGGTGCGCGCCTGCGTCTCCGGGCCAAGCGTTGAGCGGATCATGGAGCCCCTTAGCGGCGAGTCCGACTAGGAAGGTTGATTTCTATGTAAGCATCCTATCCGAAACGTGATGAAGATTCATGGCCGCGGCATTGCCCCGCGGCTTTTTTTCTTGTGCCCTGTTCCAGACGGCGGTAGTAAAGCCAGCATCCATTAAGGTATCGTCCAGATGGTACGGGCAGGGAAGATCATCGTTTTTTTCGACGCAATTTAAACTTTCCATAATCAATGACCACAATGCGTTTGTTATTGACTATCGCTAAATTTCTACGCTGCGCCTTGTGATGTTTAGTCAAAATATCGAGCGCTTTAACACCATGCTTTCTAAATTTCCTTTGTAATTTTTTAAGTCTCCTCAAATTTATCTTTGTATGACGGAAATTACGCTTGTATTTTTTCATCTCGATCCACTTAAAATTGGAAGCATACTTTTTGATACGACCAAGATGTTTCCTTATTTTTTTTTTGTATTTTTATAAATTTTGACTTCGGTCTTGTTATTGTCAATCCCCCTTTTTGACTTAGCAACTTTAAGAACAGAGTGATTTGATAGCTCATAGACATCTCTGTTTCTGCCGCTTCCTATTTTCCGTTTCTTTTTCACTCCATATTCACTCCTTTCTAGACACTGTATTCCCCATTTCAATTTAGTTTCTGGGCAGATGGGCAGAAAAACAACCGCCTCATACGGGATGTAGAGTGAACAGAAGAGAAGCGTCAATCAGCCTTCAACCTGATGATAAGGTGAGGTTGATTGACGCTTCCCTTTAACAGAGCCATCCTGTATAACCGAATTCCCTCATGATATCTGTAAACGAGCTTACTGAACCAAGATTGAATCCTTGTTATGCTGGTTGCTAAGCAACGCTAAAAAAGGAAGGAGCAATTAGGGATGAAACCAACATTGAAAGCTGCGTTGGAAGTTCAGGCGAATCTAAGCGCAAACAATTCGCATGCCGCTGCTGTTTTTGGGGAATACCTACAGTACCTTCGTGACCAAGGGGCAGGCAAGGGACTAGACATCGGGGAGACGGCACCGGATTTCACATTGGAAGACGCGACTGGCAAATGGATCACGTTATCGGAGGAGTTGAAGAAGGGACCGGTCATTCTCATTTTTTATAGAGGAGAATGGTGTCCATTTTGTAATTTGCAATTAAAAGCCTACGATCGCATCATGGGCGATATTAAGTCCGCGGGCGCCCAACTGATCGCGATCAGTCCTCAGACGCCGGATCATTCTTTATCACAACAAGAAAAGCTGGAACTGAGCTTTATGGTCTTGAGCGACCGTCAAAATAAAGTGGCGGAACTGTATCATTTGAAATATAAACTCCCCGAATTCATGCATGAGCGATTAAGCATGTTACCGGATATAAACGGAGACGATTCGTTTGAACTGCCCGTCCCTGCGACGTATGTCATCGATCAAAGCGGCCGAATCATCGCTGGCGTATCGGATATTAACCACAGAACGAGAATGGAGCCGTCGGAAGCTTTGGACATCGTCAGGTCTTTATGAGGAAGGAAAAATAGGGCAAGGAGAGATTGAATATGCAAACCTCGGCGAAAAATTTATTCACGGCATTGCGCGAACGGCGCTCTATTTATGGCATTAGCAATGCATCACCGGTTTCGGATCAACGGATTCAAGACATCATCGAGGAAACCGTGAAACATACGCCATCGGCGTTCAATAATCAAACGACCCGTATCGTGCTGCTTTTGGGCGAACAACATAACAGGTTATGGGATATCACGACCGAAGTTCTTCAAGCAACCGTTCCTGCCGAAACCTTCGCTTCTACGCGGGAAAAGATGAATGGATTTCGTAATGGCTACGGAACCGTGCTGTACTTCGAAGATCAGTACATCATTGAAAGCTACCAGAACAAATTCCCGACTTACCGAGAACAGTTCCCGATCTGGTCGCAACATACAAACGGCATGCACCAATTGGTGATCTGGATGGCGCTGGAGGCTGAAGGGCTGGGTGTCAACCTGCAGCATTACAATCCATTGATTGACGAGCGGGTCAGGACAGCATGGGACCTGCCGGAAAGCTGGAAACTGATCGCCCAAATGCCATTCGGGAAACCAACCGCCTCAGCAGGCGAAAAACAATTTAGTCCGCTGCAAGAACGGATAAAAGTGTTTAAATAACATCCATTCGGGGGCTGTCTTAATGACAGTCTCTTTGTTTATCCCCGACCCATGATGTCGGTCGAGATAAAAAAAGACGACCCCTGCGCATTCAGAGGTCATCAGCGTGCCAGTTAACCTGACGGTCGCTTGTGTAACGACCACAATCCTTTATTCATGAACGGGAGTTGGCGTGGACTCGCCGCCGGCCTCGCGCCGGGGAAGAACCCAGTCAGGGCGAGGGAAGTGGCAGGTGTAGCCGTGCGGGTAGCGTTCCAGATAGTCCTGGTGCTCCGGCTCGGCTTCCCAGAAGTCGCCGACTGGCGATACTTCGGTGACGACCTTGCCCGGCCACAAACCCGACGCGTTCACGTCGGCGATCGTCTCCTCCGCCACCTGTCGCTGCTCGTCGCTCGCATAGTAGATCGCCGAACGGTAGCTGGTGCCGATATCGTTGCCTTGACGGTTCCGCGTCGTAGGATCGTGGATCTGAAAGAAATACTCCAGAATGCGACGGTAGCTCGTCTCCTCGGTATCGAAGACGATTTCGATCGCCTCCGCATGCGTGCCATGGTTGCGGTAAGTCGCGTTCGGAGTGTCGCCTCCGGTATAGCCGACGCGAGTCGAGACGACGCCGGGAAGCTTGCGGATTAAGTCCTGCATTCCCCAGAAGCATCCCCCGGCGAGTACTGCGCGCTCATGCATGGTTTACCTCCTCAATCTGATCGGGGTAGTTGCTGTGGCCTCGCTCCCCATGACGTGAGGGTTGCGGAAACCATCAACCATTATACCCGCGGTATGCCTGACTGAAACCTCAACGGAAATTATCCACATCTGATACGCCGGGGCATTATGAGATGCTGCCGGCGCCTTTTTTTGTTCGTTCGGCCAGCTTCGTAATCGACTCCGCGTCTTGAGCGGTTAAGTGATCCAGAAAATGCTTGCGGATGGCCGTGGAGACGATGGGACGGGCCTCATCTAAGGCTGATTTGCCAATGGGGGTGATGATGACCTGCACGCCGCGATCCGTGTCCAGCGGCCTCCGCATCACTAGCTTGCGTTTCTCCATCCGCGTCAGATGATGCGACAATCGACTCTTATCCCAGTCCATGGATTCGGTCAGCTCTTGCTGGCGAAGGCTGCCGTTCCCGAGAAGGTCTAACCGGTCCAATACGCCATAATCCCCCTCGGATAGTCCCGTGTGCTCGGACAACTCTTTGACTACGCGGCCGAAGATGTTGTGAAAGGCGCCTTTCCACTTATACCATAATTGAATTTCTTCTTCGTTAAGTGTGCTGTTCTCCATGTCATCATCTTAGCATGGTTGACGTATCAACTTCAATGTGGTACCTTTTCTTATGGTTGATATGTCAACCAACTGATGTGGAGAGGTCCAAGAAAGGAACAGCTATGATGAAAATGAATGTAAGTACGTCTATGCCCGTTATCTCGTTTAAGCCGATCGTGCTGTCAGCCCCGGACCGAGGGGAAGACCTGCAAGTGCGGGTATCGGCGCCAGCGGCAGGCAGCCAATTGCCCATGATTATTTTCTCGCACGGCTTTGGCTGGTCGATGGACGGCTACGCGCCGCTAGTCGACTACTGGGCTGCTCACGGCTTTGTGGTCATCCAACCTACCCATCTCGACTCGAGGACGCTGAATCTTCCTCCCGACGATTCCCGTACACCGTTGATCTGGCGTTTCCGCGTCGAAGACTTGAAGCTCATCCTGGACCAGCTTGATCGTATTGAAGCTGCCGTTCCAGGCCTCAGCGGTCGTCTCGACCGAAGCCGCATCGCCGCGGCTGGACACTCCTGGGGAGGCCAAACGGTGAGCATGCTGCTTGGCGCACGGGTCCTCGATGCCCATGGTGAACCGGGAGAGGACATGTCTGACTCGCGGATCAGGGCGGGCTTATTGCTGTCCACGACCGGCCTTGGCGGAGCTGACTTGAGTCCGTTCGCGGCAGAGCACTTTCCATTCATGAATCCGAGCTTCTCTGCTATGCGGACGCCGACACTTGTGGTCGCGGGGGATCATGACCAATCCCGCTTGTCCACTCGGGGGCCGGACTGGTTCACTGATCCCTACTTCCTGAGCCCGGGCAGCAAGAGCCTGCTCACCCTATTCGGGGCCGAACATATGCTGGGCGGCATCTCCGGGTATCACGCAGCGGAAACGACGGACGAGAACCCCGAACGCGTTGCTTTTCTCCGGCAGCTCACGTGGTCGTACCTTCGCGATGCGCTCGACCTCGACAATTCCAGCTGGCTGGAAGCCCGCAAAGCGCTGGAGGAGAGCCCCCATCCGTTGGGCCGGATTGAATCCAAGCAAGATTGATCCAACCGATCTCAAAGCAGGGACCATCCCCCAAAAAGGATGGTTCTAAAAAAGGAGAGTGTTACGAATGCAGTCGAACCCAAGAGGAACGCATTCCATGAGCAAACCGTTCCCTGAAGCTGCCGGTATACCAGTTAACGAGCCCACTCCGGTTATCACCTTCAGCCCCGTAGTGCTGCCGGTCCCGGGGCGGATGACGGATTTGCAGATCAAGGTCTCCGCGCCGTCGATGGGGAGTAACCTGCCCGTGATTCTGCTGTCGCATGGCCATGGGCCATCGAACTTCATCTCTTCGCTGCACGGCTACGCGCCTCTCGCCAACTTCTGGGCCGCTCACGGCTTCGTCGTGATTCAGCCTACTCATTTGGACTCGAAGGCGCTGGGCCTGCGTGAATCGGATCACCCGGAGGCACCGTTGTTTTGGCGGTTCCGAGCCGAGGACATGCGCGATATTCTCGATCACCTCGACCACATCGAGGCTGCTGTCCCAGGGCTCGGCGGGCGCTTAGACCGGAGCCGGATCGCCGCAGTCGGGCATTCCATGGGCGGGCATACGGTAGGCATGTTGTGTGGTCAGGGTGTGACTGATCCGGCAGACGGGACGGAAGTGAATCTGGCCGACCCTCGGATCAAGGCGGGCGTCCTCCTGGCTGCGCCAGGCAGAGGCGAGGACCTCGCCGTGTACGCGACGGAGCACTACCCGGTCTTGAGGACAACGAGCTTCGCCACAATGACAACGCCAGCCCTCATCGTCGTTGGCGAGCACGACTGGAACCCCGCCTTTTCCGATCGCAAGGATTGGCGTTCCGATGCGTATGTCCTGAGCCCCGGCCCCAAATGCCTGCTGACGCTGTTCGGAGCGGAGCACGGGCTAGGCGGGGTGGCGGCGTACGACGCGAAGGAAACGACCGACGAAGATCCCGAACGCGTGGCTGCGCTGCGTGCGCTCGTCTGGTCCTATCTCCGCACCGCGCTTTACCCCGAAGACCCCGCTTGGCCCGCAGCGTGCGCCGCGTTGATGGATACGCCTAATCCGCTTGGTATGATCGAATGCAAATGAAGCTTTTAAGAAGCCTATGCACTCATTCCTGATTAGGATCAAAGGGTGCGACTCATGTAGCTCAACGTAGAAAGGAAATTGTTTGAGCTTAAAGGGATCTCAGGGAGGACTACCGCGGCAGTTTCTCCCTATTTCCGTTGAAGTAACGGGGCAGTTTAGCGGAGTTGTATACTGAAAAAGGGTACTTATGTATAGTGAACATATAATGAATCTCGTTAAGGCAATTATTAGTGAATTATTTGAGTTACGATCTCACTGTATCGCAAATCTTGGGAATCGGATCAAGTTCTTGTCATGCCAAATGACAAGAACTTGATCCGATAACTAAAAAAGCCCGCGTTTTAGGTGGACTTCATTCGGACAATGATCTTATCAACCGACATATGTCCTGATTTGCCCGTATGTATGTCAACCTTCGTTTCGTTCAACGATAGCCACTTTTCTAAGTTCAACAAAAAACGCCATTCTCAAAAGTGAACGGCGTTCAGAAAAACCGAATCAGACTTGGATGGCGGATATTACCCTATATTCCGACGGACGAAGGCTGGCTTTACTTGGCCAGTACTCTGATCGCGGCAGCCAATATGCATCAACCATTCCAGGAGCGACTCCGCCACTATAAAATGAAGGGCAGTATGAGTCGTAAGGGCAATTGCTACGACAATGCTTGTATGGAGTCCTTCCATAGCGTGCTAACGAAAGAACTGATCTACCTGAACAAGTTCAAAACAAGAGCTGAGGCAAAGGCCAAGATCTTTGAATATATTACTTGTTTCTACAATGGGAAAAGGATCCATTTCTTTCATAGGGTATCTCTCGCCCAATAAATACGAACATACATTCCTAACAAAGGCGTAATTTTCTCGATTTGTTGTGTCTAAATTTATTGACAAAGGTCCAAAGCGACATGTGATTATGCTAACGGACAGCATTCCTATTATGAAGAAATACGAGGTTTGAGAAATAAAAAGACTCCTTGGTATGATGTTAAGGGGTCCACGACGCTGGCCGGCTGAACGGATCCCAAAAACAAACCAAGGAGAACACA
>NZ_JBHSHY010000075.1:0-11016 GCF_042653205.1 Paenibacillus sp. GCM10023250
ATCTACACCTCTAATCCAGGGGGGTGGCCGCCATCTGTTTATCGCGAAAGAATGCTGACACAAGCAGCTTAGTAGCGGGATTTCTGAATGAGTGTGTTTTCAAACTGCACTTTTATTGACAACTCCAAAAATAGGTTATAATATTATATGTGCTAGCTGTGATTAAACTCACTGGGAACGATAGTTGTATAGTCAAACTGATTAAGCTGCCGGCATATGATCGTTTGCCGCCTCAACGAGAGGCGGTTTTTTTGCTAGATGGGAATGAGTTGAAATTCAAACCGGTTGAGCTCCTTTTGCCGTCGCATTCGGCATGCGTGGGCGAACTGTTAAGACGTTATAGGTGTAAGGAACCGAGGCAAGATGAACGACCCGACATGTGTTATCATCATTGGAGGCGCTATGCAGGGCTACCGGTATTAGAAAGGTAGATGATGAAAAGTGTTGGATAGCAGACAACTAACAAATTCGCAAAGCTTATCGATAAAATACATTCGTGAGCACGCGCTTACCCGAAAAAAAGAAGCTACAACTCTGATTAAAGAAATATTACAGATGTCCAATATCCATTGGGACACCTATGAAAGTGCTCTTTCCAAACTACGGTCCAATGCAAGAATCGCATTACATTTTCATCCCGATCGTCCACTCGCAGATACGACATGCGTCGCACAAGGACTCCTTGAACAAGGTACATATAAAAGTCAGTTCGAAACCCATATATCCAATGGGAGCCCTACTGCTTACTTAGGAGGAGCACGTGATCTCTGGGAGAAGCATTTATTCCATGGTGCTTATCATATAGATGGTGCGGCCATTCATGAACGCCCCAAATACGGTTCACTTAATGTCATGTCACACGTAGACGGGCCTTCTCCGCGATTTGGCTCGTGCTTTTTCCTCCTATCTCCCCGCGTATCCTGGCGTTCAACCTTCACGTATGGAGATTCTTACACGGATCGACCTGAAAAAGGGACATATGAGGAATTCGATATGATCATGGCAGCGCTGCTGAACGATACGTTTTCTCGGGAATTTGCATTAGGTGAGGAAGGTCTAACCCCTAGCAAATTCATTCATCGTCTTTTATATGATCTTGATAAACCCTATCCGAACCCTATCCATCCTATGCCTAGACACAACCTTGACCACTATGTAGAAGCTCAAATACATGGTGAAATATCGCTTAAGGATGACGTAGAAATCCTAGTTGCCGATCCTTCGTTTAAAGGAACTCCAATTGGCAGCATTTTAGAGCGATTATGCATGAACTATTCAATCAAGTTCATTTGGAATACAGGATATTATTTGAAGGTGGAAGCGGTGCCAACGGACTTTAGAGGGCCGACCATGCCCGCTTTAGCCAGACGGATAGAAAAGGATGGGTACATCAACGCAAGTATTATCGGAGATGCGGTAAATGAATTAAATCGCAATCCAGCAAATTGGAGTGACAGAGGCAGCTATGCAGAGGTGCTTCAAGAGTTGAAATTGCTATGGCATGTTTTAGTTCGCTTTGGTAAACCGCAGGGTACGGATTGACATAGCAATCTATCAGTGTGATGTTCGAGACCGGCCGTCATGATTCGAACTTAGATTTTAGGATTGCATGCTGTCATTAAGAAGAGAAAATTCTAGCGACCGTAATAATATATTGAACGTCTTCTAACGGGAAGGTTTGAGTTACCGTTACTTCTTCGCCCATTTTAACTTCGGAAATAGCAGGGTATGTTGGGCGACTATAGGAATCTGTTGCAAAACCGCCAAAACCTTTACCATACGACACAAGTGGATGAATATCCGCTTTACCGGCTGGAATGTCATTCCCTGTCTTGTTCTTGGCTGTAATATTTATTTGAAAAGTACCATTATTGAGTTGTTTTATTGAATAATGCTCAACCTGAAGAGTATTATCTTTATGATCTGGATAAAGGTCGTTTCCTTTAAAATCCATGAAAGGCTCTCCTACAAGTATGCTTTCATCGTCTAGAACAAGTACTCGAAGCAGACTATCCCAATGATATTTTAAGTTCGTAGTGTCTAAAAATAACCGAATCGGCAAGGAGATCGATCCGTCTTTGATTACAGGTTTTGTATCCATGCGGAAAGGTTGTCCATCCACTTCGGCTTTCTCGGAACCCACAACAAATTTAAAGGTATGGCCGAGCCATACAACTTGTGCCGTTTTGCTATTAGCTTGATAGGAGACGCTGCCGCCGAACAATTCATTAAACGCTCGAAGAGGAATTCGTAACCGATCGTTCTCATCTACAAATGGAGCCGTGGGATGCGCGTAAAGAATAGAATACGGTCCTGCCTTTAGATATACGTGGGAGTAGGTTGGCAATGATGAGGTACTTGTAGAAGAAGCTGCGGATACGTTGTTCAGTTGACTCAAGCAAAAAAAGGAAACTAAACTAAGAAAAGCGAATATAAATCGTTTCATTCCATTAACGCCTCTCTTTCACTATTCTTCGGGACTTATCTCTATGACGCTAAGATGCACAGTATTGTTACGATAGAGCGAGGAGGAATTAACTTGAACGCGAAGGCATTCGTTTATAAAGTCATGTGGTTGTTGGGTTTGCTTGTATTACTGGTTGTGGGATATCATTTGGAGAATACTGTGCAGCGAATCAGTTCAGATACGTTTAATATCTTTCCTCAGGTCTGGTTCTCGTCGCTTCTCCCTTCCTTTTTTGGCGGTTATCTGTCGTTGTTATTTATTAAGCGCTGGTCCATCCACATTAATGCCTCTTTGCTTTGGTGTATAAGTCTTCCTTGCCTCATATTGACGATCTATGTTCCCGTTATATCCTCGATTGCTTCACAGACAACCTCCTCATTCTTTAAGATACCGATGTGGCTGCATCAGATAAATCACTTTGGTATCCTATCATTTGTAGGCGGATTTACCTTGCTTATTGCGCTATTCGGATTCCGCCGCTCTTGAACAAAAGCTAGTCTCGCATCATGGATAGGAGAGGTAGATGAAAATGAAATCGGTCGCCGGCAGTATCCTGACTGTATTTTTTTTGCTGGAGCTAGGTGCGATGGTTGCGTTCGGGTATTTTGGTTATCACATCAAGGCAGGGGCAGCGGTCAAAATCCTACTGGCAGCCGCTTTGCCCCTCGCCGTCGCCATTCTATGGGGGGTGTTTCTTGCCCCGAAGGCTGCGCTTCCCGTCTTTTCCTTTCCGGTTCGAACGGCATTGAAGGGTATTGTGTTTGTGCTCGCTTCGGCAGCTTTGTATGCAGCCGATCTCAGCACGCTCGGGTTTATTTTCCTTTTGCTTTCCATCCTTCTCGTGGCCGCTGTCTTTATCTTCGATTTGCATGAGGTGAAGATGTGATATACGCGGGCTGCCGGCGCAGGGGGCAGGTGGTGTGCCGCGGCCCTGATCGAATAACAGTGATAATGGAGTTTATAATGCGGACAGCAAAGGAGAAAAAAATGGTAACGCCCCAACAATTGCGAGATATCGAACAGTTGCAAAACGTGTGCGAAACGCATGATCATGTACAATTGAAACTTAACTGGGAAATGCTTCGAGACCGCGGATCCGATTCGTTGGATTTTTTTCATTACGAAAATGACGAGCTTGTCGCGTTTCTGGGCCTGTACGCATTTGGTTCTACCGTCGAAGTATGTGGCATGGTTCATCCAAGCGTACGACGAAAGGGGCATTTCCATCGATTGTTCCGACTCGGCATGGAACAGGTGAAGCGAAACGGCTACAAGAAAATCTTGTTGAACGCGCCTGCGGGATCCGCTGCGGCAAAAGGGTTTTTGAGCAAAATCGGTGCTGCGTACGCATTCTCGGAGCATCAAATGGAGTGGAAAGAGACCCCTCTCGAAGAACCCGACGGGATTCTCCTCAGGCGAGCTACAGTAGAAGATTACGAAATGCGCGTACGATTAGCCGTTACGGCGTTCGGCGTGGACGAAGAGGATGCCAGAATGATGGAAAGCAAGGTCATGGGGGATAACACGGAAATCTTCATGATTGTTGTGAACGAAGGCACGGTAGGGAAAATCAGAGTGAGCCGGGAAGAGGGGCAAGCGTGGATTTATGGATTTGCTATTTTGCCCGAATACCGAGGCAAAGGAATCGGCGGCAAAGTGTTGCGCCGAGTCATCCAAGAACAACGCTCGGCCGGGCACTCCGTACACTTAGAGGTCGAAGCGAGAAACGATCATGCACTGAGGTTATATGAATCAGTCGGATTCAAAGCGGTGCATGCGCAAGATTATTATATTATAGCTATCAACCAAGTCTTTCAGTGAAACGAAATTTGAGGAGGAGATCGTCTGATGTCTGGAATTAGTATTGTCGGTATACTTGTTATCGTCATTCCGATCCTTCTAGTGATTTTGTTTGTGACCTGGATTGTTAAAAAACTTGCAAAAAGATAATCAATACGAAGGCAGTCGACCAAACGATCGGTTGCCTATCGCTCCTCGAAAACATTTAAAGAGCCTAATACATGATATGGAGCTAAATCAAGGATGAAGTTTTATTTAAAGAAGACAATTATAATTACTTTGGTTGTGTATCCTGTATTTCTTCTCATAGTTTATTTAATGGCGGGCTTTGTAATTGGGGCATTTGTTTTGTTTTCTATTCTTTTTTTATTCTTTTTGATTTTCCAGTTCGGATACTACTGGGTAATTGAGGGTGAGAAGATTTGTAAATACACATTTTTTATGAAGCATGTCGATATTGAAATATCTGAAATAAAACGAATAGAGGCTTATAAAACAAAACGGCACTTGTTGGAATTTCACCTGATATGCTGAAAGGCTTTTTGTGGGCATCCTCCTTCAATTCAAAAGCATTTAATCTTTTAAAAAGCAGCTATAAATTTGTCCTTGCCGTTGATAGTGCATTATGAGATTCAAGTTAACTGTATTTCTTGCCATCTGTGTATTAGTAATTGTCACTTTGAGTGCTTGTTCTAAGATATTCCAAACCCTACTAAAAGGAAGTGTTTATCATGAACCTGATTCATCTCTCAGAACATGTGCGAATCAGTCACTGAACAAGTCATAAGAAACGAATCATTTCTCCATAGTCATGCACAAAAGAGCAAGATCCACGGCGATCTTGCTCTTTTCCTATGATCCATCTGTAGTCTATACAGATTAATACTACTCTTCGTCGCCTTTCTTTGGAGGGGCGACTTGGCTTCTGTTTCATTCGCTTCAACCACTCGGCGTAAGGCTGCCACAGCAATTTGGTCAGCCATCTGGTCAACTGCAGCATGCTGTGATCGACCTTTGTTTCTAGTTTGACGAGTAGAAGTAAGCAAAAGGCGATCAGCGTGATCCAAATCTGGTTTTGCACAGCGCGGTCGGTCTGACCATGGAAATGCTTGATCCGCAGATGTTGTTTCATCCATTTGAAGAACGTTTCAATCACCTAGCGGCTTCGGTACATGTCGCTGATCTCATCACAGGTCAGGTCGAATCGATTAGTAACCAAGAATAACAAATTCCCCTGAGAATCTTGCGTTTGGACCATTCGAAGCAGATGCTTCATTTTCTTCTGCGGAGAGCCAACTCGTACGATGACATCCTCGTTTACGCTGCTCCCTTTCGGAACTTCCTGAAACGTAATAGGTTCGATACACGCATTACTCTTCAGCCTTGTAACGAAGAAGATATCCTGTTCGCAATAGCGATCGAAAGCAAAATAATCCATGTAACCTCGGTCAAAGATGTACGTCATACCAGGTTCATCAACAAGCGCATCGAGCTGAGTACGATCATTCTTTTTGGCGTTTGTAAGGGTTGCCTTCTCAGGCAACACATCTTCCTCGCCTACGAATGCCAGTCTCATATGCAGCTTGATGCCGGCTTTGGATTTCCGAAACGTAGCCCATTTGTATTTCTGCAAACAAAGTGCAACTGTGGTCGAGTCGATAATCCTGATCTTATGACGTGCAGCCGGAGTAGCATAGACGGAGAGAATCCGTCGCGATAGACGTTCAAACAGCTGCTGAAGTAAATCTGGATTCACTTGATTATGCTTCCGACTAAGTTGTGCTGCGGAAATGGACTCCAGCCCAAGTTCACGTTGAAAAGCCTTGCATAGCACATCATCTGAAATATGCTGAAGCCCTTCTCTTCCTTGCAATTGTGCATGCAGGAACAGCTTCAGATAAGCTGTCGTCGCTAGCTTCTTCACATATTTATCTTGCTGAGTTTCATCCACCCCATTTGTGAATGTTCTCGTACATATTGGCGCTAGCCATTTACCAAATGAAGAAAGTAGAGTATGCTTGTCCATGCGATGAATCCTTTCAGTGGATTATGGACAGGGCTACCTTCCATATCTATTGTAAAGGATTTTTTTATGCGCAGATCAAGATAAGACTGAAAGTTAAGAAGATTCAGAGAACATTAATGCAACGCTAGTGATGGGTCCGTAAAATAGCAGCGCTTGCCTGACGTTTGGTAATAAGTCTGACCAGCTGTTCTTGCATATAATCGGGCGTATACCGAAATCCGTTCTCAACCCAATGGAAAACAATACCGAGTAAGGCATGAAGGGAATAGATCGTAAACAACTCATGGTTAATTCCGTCATCCGGATAAATAATTTCCTCCATTGAGATTTATTTCAATGCAATAAACATCTTATCTTTAAGAATGGGGAGAACGTCACTTTTCAATAATGCGTTATAAATGGAAGCGTTTCGGTAAATGTGCTCGAAAATCATAATGGATTCGGCTGGTATTTCATTAATGCGGAAAACCTCGTTTTTTTCGTAAGGAGCGCGGAAGGACTGAGTCAGGTTGCGAACCAAATCACCCAAGAGCTCGTCAAGTAAATCATCTTTGCTCTCATAATTGAAATAAAACGTTCCTCTATTATAATTGGCAAGCTCAACAATTTCTGTTATTGAAATTTTAGCGAAAGGCTTTTGCACCATTAGGGTCAGCAGGGCTTCCTTCAGTGCCGTTCTACTGCGAGCGGTACGTCGATCAATTTTGGTAAAATGTTTCTTCATAATTTTTCACCGAGGGTGTTTTTCGACTGCATTTTTATCGTAGCACTCCAGTGGAGAAAATTGTGCCGTTCTCACCTTCATGGCCGGGACGGAGCCGACGGCGGCTTTATCGAACGAAGAGTTGGCCCAGGCCGTCGATTTGATGGCACATGCGCCGATGGATGGCTTTACGCCGATACCCGCAAACTCCATGGTCGACGAAGACGCCCGATCCGTCGAGAACGCCTACGCGAGAATGACGAATCGAGCGGCGAATATCCGAGTGACACAGCGAGATTACAGTCCTGTCCAAATAAGAGAAGATGACAGGCGGTTCCGCCGTCGTCCTTATAGACATAGTCATCTTACAAATAGTATAGTTATGACCATGACGAAAAATAAAAAAATCCAGCGCTCTCCACTCACAATAGCTGTGCTTGCGCTTCTTGCAGAAGAACCTATGCATCCGTACCGAATGCAGCAACTGATCAAAAAACGAGGAAAGGATGAAGTGATTAACGTTCGGCAGCGCACCAGTATTTATCAGACCATTGAGCGTCTGCTGCGGGATGGGCTTATCGTAGTCCGAGGGACCTCGCGGGAGACGGGGCGTCCTGACAGGACCGTGTACGAAGCGACCGAGGAAGGGAAGGCGCTGCTCCTGGAATGGCTTCGGGACATGTTGTCCGCCCTGCCGCAGGAGTTCCCGGAGTTTCCCGCGGCCCTCTCATTCCTGGGCCTGTTGCGAATTCAGGAGGTCGAGCAGCTGCTTGAGAAAAGAACGGTCGCCCTTAAGGAGGAGCTCGCGCGAATCGACTCGGCGCTTCAAACTGCCAAAGCCGCGATCCCTAGGCTGTTCATGCTCGAAATGGAGTATAAGCGTACGGTGATTGAGGCTGAACTGAAGTGGGTGAGCTGTCTGATCGGCGATATCCGATCCGGGGATCTTGTATGGGATGAGGAGTGGCTACGCGAAATCGCGCAACGATTCGCCTCTCCCAATAACGAGCCGGTTTAGCTGGAAGACGATAAATATCCTTAGATACGGACCCGTATGCGATTGATGCGTAGGGGTCTTTTTCGTACGGAAAGAAGGAAAATAAAATGGCTGGAACCTATTGACTTAGTTTAATTATGAATAGTAATATTATAACTATATTAAGGTCGTTGAACGAAGAAAGGATGAATAAGGGTATGGATAAACAGGTTGATCAGTATCAGGCGTTTGATGAAGCGGTTCCCGTTCTTATCGTCGGAGGCAGCTTGGTCGGGCTTTCTCTTTCTCTTCTTCTTGCCAGGCAGGGGATTTCTTCAATGGTGGTCGAACGTCATCCAACTACGGCGATCCATCCGCGCGTCGCAGGGTTAACCGCCCGAACAATGGAAATTTATCGTTCATTGGGACTTGAACAGGATATCCGAAGCATAGCACCGCCGTTCTCGAAGGACAGCAAGGTTTTTCAGGCGGAGAGTCTTGCGGGGCAAACGTTTAATGACACGGTCGAAGATATGAGCGCTTTCTTTACGGATGCAAGTCCTGCCGAAGGCAGCTCCATTGCGCAGGATATATTGGAGCCCATTTTGCGAAACCATGCAAAGCGGAATGGAGTGGACCTGCGATACGACACGGAGATGGTTACGTTCGAACAAGATCAGGATGGCGTCTCCGCTATTATTCGCAATCGGTCCGATGGCACTTCACGACGAATTAGGGCCGGCTTCATGGCCGCAGCCGATGGCAGTAAGAGCGCAGTCAGGAAGAAGCTGGGTATTAAACAGCACGGAGCGGGCACGATCATGAACAATATGAGCATGGTTTTCGAGGCTGATATTGCAGAGCTATTCGCTAACCGAAATGCCGTTATGGGATTCGTGCGAAATGAGACCGTGATGGGAGCGCTTGTCCCTTATCCCGGCACCTTTATTCGTTCGGATCTCTATAGATTGGATATTTGGTACGATCCCAATAAGGAATCGGTCGCGGATTATCCCGAGTCGCGTTGTATTCCGTTGATTCGGGCTGCGATAGGGATACCGGATATTCCGGTGAGGGTAAAGACGGTCCTTTCCTGGGAAATGGCCGCTCGCGTATCGGATCGCCTTCGCCAAGAGCGAGTGTTTCTGGTCGGCGATGCTGCCCGGGTACAGCCTCCGGCAGGCGCCCTCGGGGGGAATACGGGGATTTCCGAGGCACACAATCTGGCATGGAAACTGGCAGCCGTTCTTCACGGTCATGCAGGCCTCGGTCTGCTCGACACCTATGAAACGGAGCGTTTGCCAATCGCGGACCTGACGGTCGAGCGAGTTACCGCTTTATCGCAACAGCGTGCTACGGAGGACACGAAACAAATCACAGTCAATACGCTGATGGTCAATATGGGTTATCGTTACTTAAAAGGCGCATTTGAGATAGAGGACGTTCAAGATACCAAACCAATAAACCTTCCCAACGAATGGAGGGGGCTCCCAGGAACGCGCGCGCCGCATGTTGTTTTAAGTCAAAACGCGAACCGCATGTCAACCCTCGATTTATTCGGTACTCAATTTGTCCTGATGGTGGGCCCTGAAGGGAAAGAATGGATTCAAGCGGCAAATGAAGCGGCGGAGAAGCTTAATCTTTCTTTATCCGTCCATCATATTGGAGCTGATCTGACTGATTCGAATGGGACGTTCTGCAGCTCTTATGGCATCGATGCAACTGGGGTTATTCTAGTAAGACCCGACGGGATTGTGGGCTATAGGAGTTCGGAAATGGCGGATAACCCCTTGCGGTCGCTGGAAAATGCTCTTTCGGCTATCCTTTTTAGTTGTTGAAGGCGCACGGCGCCGCTAGGCGGCGAACACTGAGAGCTCAAACTGAGACCTTATACGTTGGTCCGGCTTCGTAGCAGACATGCAGTTGCTCCGGTATTCCTATTTTCTTCATGAGCTTTCGAATGGCTTCAGGTGTGTGGGGAAAGTTCCCTAGGAAACGCGGTTCGCCACGCCCAGCATTCGCGTTTTGTGGAATCCTTCATATAGTGGCTCCTTTTGAGTGTAGCTCTGGCAGTTGGTTTTAAGTAGACTCCCCTACACATTGTAACCACATGCAACCTACGTTAAGCGATTGGGGCCGCCTCGTTCATTTATGACTATACGATCGGGACACGATAGCTCAATCATGACACGACGGCAGCCGGCCTCAGAACGACCGGCTGCCGTCTTTGCGCTAACGGGCAGCATTCCTATAATGAAGAAATACAAGGTTTGAGAAACAAAAAGACTCCTTGGTATGATGTTGATGGGTCCACGATGCTGGCCAGCGACCGGACCCAAAAACAAACCAAGGAGACTACAAGATGGAGTGCTACGATAAAAATGCAGTCGAAAAACACCCTCGTATGAAATAAAATGAAAGCTGACGAGGGGACGAGAGAAATGAATCGATATGACAAAGCATTCAAAGAAGAAGCCGTAAGATTGAGCGATGAGATTGGACCAAAGAAAGCGGCCGAGCAGTTAGGCGTGGCCTACCACACCTTGCAAGGGTGGAGAAAGCAAAGAACCCTCCACGGTGACGGAGCGCATGTCGGGAGCGGACGAGCTTATACATCTGCCGATAAAACGGCACGTGAAATCGAATTAGAACGAGAAATAAGCGAGTTGCGCCGCGCGAATGAAATTCTCAAGGACGCACTCGGTTTTTTCGCAAAAGACCGGAAGCGGTAAAGGCATGCCA
Source organism: Paenibacillus sp. GCM10023250 (assembly GCF_042653205.1). Classification (NCBI taxonomy): domain Bacteria; kingdom Bacillati; phylum Bacillota; class Bacilli; order Caryophanales; family Paenibacillaceae; genus Paenibacillus; species Paenibacillus sp. GCM10023250. Next base: position 10,715 of record NZ_JBHSHY010000075.1, read on the forward strand.
GCTCTATGCTTACATCCGTGAACGACGGAATCGGTGGCCCGTCAAAGAGATGTGCAAAGTACTTGTTGTCAGCGAGTCGGGCTATTACCGTAGCTTGAAGCCGACATCCAAACAGGAGCGGCAGCAACTCCTTCTGGTCAAAATCAGAGAGATCATCGGAGCACATGAAGACAACAGCAATTACGGTGTCCGGCGTATTCTGCTGGCGCTGTCACAAATAGAGATCACAACCAGCTACAGCACCGTCTATCGAATCATGAAGAGGCACGGCCTGCTGAAGAAAGTGAGGCGTCATCCAAACG
>NZ_JBHSHY010000076.1:0-9116 GCF_042653205.1 Paenibacillus sp. GCM10023250
GACAAATGCTGCTACAGCTATCCGTTTTCTTCCCCGATCGCGTTGGTCAGCACCTGAGGTAGGGGGCGGAGTCCCCCTCCATCGCAACACCCTTAAAATTCGTTTACACAAAATTATTGACAGACCCTTATACCTATACTTTAACCACTCAACTATTATCTCCAAATGGAGGAGAAACAATCGATGCATTAACCACTATTCAATGGCTGGCAGGTGAAGATCCTAATAAACCACAGTCAGGTTTGCAATATCAGGTTCAGTTTTCTGGAGACGGTGGATCTACATGGAAAGATCTTATTTCACTTTCCTTACCGGGAGCTACGTCGGCTAGTGTGGATTTTCGAACCATTGCACCATCTACAAATGCACTAATAAGGATCCGAGCTTTTAATGGATCCACCTATGGAGCCTGGGATCAATCAAACGCAGTATTTACAGTTCGCCATTTAGCGACGACATATGAGTACGATCAAGCAGGAAGATTGGTTTATGTCTATCTTACGACTGGAAAGAAAATAACCTATACGTATGATAATAACGGTAATTTACTTTCAAAAGTAGTATCCTGATTCGTTACAGGTTCATGGCAGTAGAATTTTAAATAAGGTGGAGATAACTTGGCAATTTCTTATAAAAAGCTTAGATATCTGGTTGGTTTCTTAGTTATTTGTTTGCTTGTTACAACAACAAATTATCAATCTTGGGCAGAATCAAATGATATTAATAATGAAGCAAATCAAGAGGTTATTCAAGAGATTACTCCAAGCCCTATCTATACAGATAATTATACAGAGCAGCTTAATTTTGAGGATTCAGAACGACAATGGATTAACGACCATATTAATCTCGGACTTGAACAAAACGCAAATCGGCTTGAAGAAACGGATACCAGTGCAACTCCACTATCAGAGGAACTTGTTAGTTCTCAAGAAACAAGTAACCGGGATTTAACAGAGCGGTTAATACGGCTTAAACAACAAGAATTAAATGAAGCCCTGGCGAAACAAAATGAAGAGTTGACCGGATTGAATTTGGAGGCAGTCTCTACTGAAACGCAGGTTAGTGAGGCGGAAATCCAACAAAAGCTTGATCAAGGATTTACACTGGAAGAAGCAACCAGTGGTACACAATCTGCAGAAGGCAGCCGTGTCATGGGAGCAGCAGAACCTAAGACGGTCATAAATACGTCCGAAACTGCTGAAAGCCAGATTGCATCCGATTTAGGCGACATTGATTTAACGGTAACGAATGATTTTCAAACGGAAGCCTTACCACCGCAGCCTGAAAAGCCAAATCTTGAACTGTTGAAAATTAAAGGCGATGAGGCTCCGTATAAAGTTAGCCAGGATACTGAGGATGTATCCACTGTATCCGGCACATTGTCTTTTACCGAACCAGACCTAACTCTTCCCGGCCGTAATGGGCACAGTTTTACGCTGACTCGTTCCTATGACTCGGGTGCATCGCAATTATACGAAGCCGATGTTAAAGAGAATGTATCTAGTGTACCGATCTATAACATTAACACGAATTATCAAGTAGATGTGTCTGGCAATGTGTACTATCTAAACTATAACTATCATGTATTAAATGTGAAGTATAAATGCAGTGATAATTCTTTTGTCTTGCAAGAGAGTGAGTGGTTTGATCCATCAACGCCTACTCAAAGATCGTTTTCATCTGAAAGTGAACGCGCCAGCTTTTATAATTCCTTAGCACCATACAAAGAAGAAGCGGGGCCGAATTACTGTTCGACCGCTGACCGCTACTATGTCCATAAATATTATTTAAATCCGGCATTTACTTCAACTTATCAATACTTAAGAACAGAAACCGCTAGTGAATTGGATGGTCCTTATCTTCTATTTGACGCACAAGATGCAGTAACTGAGTTTAATAGTAGAAAAGGAACATTGGCATTTAGTCGATCGGATGCTAATAACAGTTATAGCTATAAGTATGATTCTGCTTCTTTAATTACAACCCCTATTGATACATATGATCAAGTTTCGTATTCGAATAATATTGTTGATTCTAAAAATCAAAAGCGAGCGCCGCTGGGAATCGGCTGGTCGTGGAACATTCCGTACTTGACCTTTGATAACGAAACGTACATTCATCTGGCAGACGGCGGTTCATATCAAGTTGAAGCAGGCGTACTAAAAGGATACCCGTGGAAGGATCTAACCTTAGCAAGTGATACTTCGGTCACGGTTAATGGGCTGAAATCTGCTCAAGTCTTGCGAAATAGTATTACGGGAGAAAAACAGTATTTTGATGATAAAGGGAAAGTGCTGCAGATTTCCGATGCATACAACAACAATACGTCCTTTCAGTATGCAGATGTTTCTCCTTATGGGACGTTATTAACTCAAATTACGGATGCGATCGGCAATCAAATTAATATTCAATACACATCTTCCGCGGTTACGCTCACGATGGGAGATCGCCAGGTCATCTACAAGAAGACAATTCAAAATGGCAAAGAACTACTCACGCAGGTCATTGATCCCTTAAACCGGAAAACAACCTATGATTACGCCATTGCCACTGCAAAGTTTGACTTGCTCTCGACGACACCAACGACGCTTAACCCCTACGCTTTAATTACAGGTGTCACGTATCCGACTGGAGCAAAGTCCGTCTATGAATATGAGGCCACACCGGTCAAACGGTATACAAGTGCGAGCTCTGTAAATGAAGCCTATCGATTGGCTGTACGTAAAGATGTTGTTACGTACTCCGACCAAACTACTTCAGAAGCGAACCGCATGGCTTTTATTTACCCGAGTGATATGGGGAGTTCCTATAACGTCGATATGAATTTTACCACGAAGACCATTCGTGGGCAGATTGAAACGCTCTACACGTACAAGAAAGACTTCATCGATAATCAGACACCTCCAATGATTTATAATACCAATATTGAAGCATCCGATTTGACCATTAAACGGATAACCAACAATACATTCGATGAAGTAAGACGAATTCCAACTCCGATTTCCACAACATCCTATTATCGTTCAACGTCTGCACAATCGGAACCGATCATGGATTCAAAAACGTTTGATGATTATGGCAATATACTCACGCGTACAAATGCGTTAAATAAAACGGCCACATTTACGTATGATCCTACAACGCACTTTAAATTAACCGAAACGTGGCCGGTCTCAGCTACTGATTCTCTGTTTGTTGATATGATTCGTAACGCTCAGGGAGATGTGCTGGATTACAAACTGAAATTAAACAATGCGGCAGGTGCTGTACTCCAGCGGTCGACGTACGATTATGACGGCTTTGGGAATGTGGTTGCGACAACGGACTTTGATACAGCAAGACAAGCCGTAACCACGTATGATTATGATCCTTCCTACGGATCCGCATATCTGACAAAAGAAACCACTCTCTACAAAGATGCTGACGGGGTTCAACAGAGCAGCAGCACCTCGGCTACGTACGATAAACTATCCGGAAACATACTGACCTACACGGATGGTCGATCTTACAAAACATCGTACCAGTACGATAAGCTGGATCGTTTGACGAAAGTAACCAATCCGAATACTTCTTGGAATAGTCTTGTTTACGACGATACAAATAACCAAGTGACTCAAACCGATGAAGTAGGGGTGCAAACAAGAGCCACTTGGGATGGCTTGGGAAGGCAAATAAAAACTGAAATCTATGAAAAAGAACCCACTGATTCAGCACCAAGCTTCAAGGCGAAGAGCAAAACCGGTTATGATGCTTTAAGCCGAAAGGCTTGGGATGAAGATGCTTCTGGAGATCGTACGGCATACACTTACGATAATTGGGATCGGCTTATCCGAACCACGAATGCCGATTTAAGTTTTAGTCAAGTGGTGTATGATGACATTCTTCATACTATAACTGAAGTGGACGAAGAAAATAATCCCGTTAAAAAGCAATTGGATCGTCTTGACCGTGTCACAAGTGAACAGGAATTAGTAAATGGTTCGTACGTAACGAAACGGAGTACTCAATATGATGACGCGGATAACATTACCCAGACTTCGACTTTCGATGCCCCAGGTGTAGAGAATGTTACCAAGTACTCCTATGATGTGTTAAACGAATTGCGCAGCGTAACCACACCTAAGAATGAATTATTTACGTATGCCTATGATCAACTTGGCAATTCTACTGGCGTAACCTATCCAGACAATAAAAAATTGATTAAAGAGTACGATGAAGTAGGAAATCTAATTAAGTATACCGATGAAGCCGGTAAACTGAAGAAAATGTACTACGATGCTGAAGGTAATCTGTCGAAGCTAATTGATCGCAATAACAAAACCTTTACGTATCAATACGACAGCCAGAATCGCTTGCAGTATCGTTATGGTCCAAGTGAGACGGTAAGTTATGTGTATTACCCAGATGGAAAACGTAAAACGATGGCGGATAAAACCGGTACTACCCAATATGATTACGACTCCTATACCGGGTTGCTTAAAAGCAAGACATATCCAGATGGAAAGACAGTCCAATACACCTATGATTTACGAGGGAATCGAACAGGATTAACCGATCCTTTTGGAAGAGCAATTGCCTATTCGTATGATACGGTGAATCGCATTAGCACCGTGAAAACGGATAATCAATTATCCGCGACTTATGCGTATTATCGAAATGATAATATCAAGACAATTACGCATGGGAATAACTTTACTAGCAATTATGTATATGACGGTTTGGACCTCAAATCACTTCAACATAAAAAAACAGACGGGACAGTAGCTAACTCTTTTGACTATGAAAGCGATTGGAGCAGCAATGTAACAAAGCGTACAGAAAACGGAACGATCAATAATTATACTTATGATAAATTAGGACAAGTGCTGACGAACACCCAATTTCATGAGACCTACGGTTACGATGCAAGAGGAAATCGAACAAGTCTAATATCAGATGCGACACCTTCGATTGATAATTTCAACTACACGTATGATGAATGGAATCAATTAACAAAGGTCACCGACAAAGATGCTGCCACTGTCAGTTACACGTATAATGGTGATGGTCAACTCTACGAACGGACTGCTGGTGGTACTAAAACCCGGTACTACTGGGATGACCAGCGCCTGATTGGGGAAGCGACTGTTAGTGGTACGACGATTACTCCGAAAGCCTCTTATGTATATGGCATTGGATTACTTGAACGCATTGATGGCAACAATCTAACAAGAGCGACCTATTTGTTTAATGGCCATCAAGATGTTGTCGAACTAAGAGATAATTCAGGTACAGTGTTAAATAAGTATACCTACGATATCTGGGGCAGACCGTTGAGCGTAAGTGAAACGATCGATAACCCGTTCTGGTACTCATCCGAATATTGGGATAAGAAGACTGGATTACAGTATCTTCGGGCGAGATGGTATAATCCAGAGACAGCTAGGTTTACAAGTGAGGATACGTTTGAAGGTGAACTAAAGAACCCGAATAGCTTAAACTTATACGTGTATGCTCTAAATAATCCGCTAAACTATAGTGACCCAACTGGTCATGCTGCAACAAAATTTCAATATGATTATCGGGGGGGAGCCCCGGTACCAAGAATGCCTTCAATGGGTGGAGGTAGTGCTGGGGCAAGTACCATACGAACGACCCCTACTAAGGTAAATAGAGGACCAGCAAATGCTAAAATAAAGATTAACAATGGAACGGGAAAAAAGGTTCCTAATCCAAACGGTAAAAAGGGAGGAGCGGCGCATCAACAAAAAACACAAGAAGTTGAAGATGATATCAGATCAAGAGATTTGACTCCAGTAAGAGAACAGGAATACGACACTAAAGGAGGATACAAATCCAAGAGATATGCAGATGTTGTTGCGGTTAATAAAAACAATGAAGTTGTAGAAATTCATCAAGTTGGTAAAAAGAATAAAAACGGCACTCCAGTTTCAAGAGAAAGAAAAGCAATACAAGACATAAAAACATCAAAGAATTATCCTGCAGGCGCGAGCATTCATTTTCATGCATACAATTAAGAGGGTGATCTAATTGGGTAAACAATTTGGATTTATTATGGACAATGTAGATGAAAGCGAGTTTGTGGAATTTATTCGTAAAGAAGGGGAGATTTATTTTATAGGTAACTTGCAACGTCCAATTGTAATTATTGAGCTCCCACCAAAGTTCTCGTGCAACGGTTGGTTTCAAGTTCATTTGCATAAACAGAATTTTGGCCAAATGGTATTTCACAAGCTAAAGGACGGTAGGGAGACAATTAATTCCACTACAACTAATGTAATTGAATTTTTAAGAACTTCTGTTAATACAGATAAGAAAGAAATAAGTAAGGGTAGACTTTGGGTTGAAATGAAATATTATGATCAGAAAGGTGAATTGTTGGAAAAACCTAAAGAGCTCAATGAATGGTACAATAATTTGGTTAAGTATATTAAAAATAAGTTATCAAAGGTGGAAATCGAATCTGGTGGAAATGTAATGGTGGTATACATATCTGCTAGTCTTTTAGCACTTCTGAATGACGGATATGTCGTACGATAATTATTCAGTAATGAAAGAAGAGAACGATCGAGTACTCATATCCACGTCAAGTGGACTTTTGAAAAAGAGGTAATTAAGCGGCGATTGCGTTCCTGAATTTCCACAGGAGTGCGATCGCCTATGTTTTCTGGGGTTGTTCTTTGATGTAGTGTTATATGTACTCCGTAAAAATGTCTGACCTTTTTTTTGCCACGGAATACGTATGTCATGAACAGTCCATTACGATATACTGATCCAACTGGACATAAGCAACACATGTTGAATTATGGTGGTGGCGATGAATACTACCGGCCAGCAGTATCGCAAGCCGGTGGGGGTTCAGGCGGTAGTGGTGCTGGTGCTCGTTCTCTGCCGCAATCAGCAAGCAGAGGCTCGGCAGGCACAAAAATAAAGATTAATTCTGGTAAGATCAATCCCAATTGTGTTGAATGTAAAGTTTCAAAGAGTAAATATCCTGAAGCGGCTCAGCATATAGAGGATGCAATAAAAGACGGACAGCCTAGCATATTAACCATTAATCGTGGAGGAGCCAAATCTAACAGGAGTGAGTCTCTAAAAGGACAAAACAAGGTATCTGGTAAGGACTTAGATGAGTATCCCCCTGCAATGTTTAAAGAGGGCGGGAAAGGAGCGAGTGTCAGACCTATATCCCCTTCAGATAATAGGGGGGCTGGATCATCAATGGGGCATCAACTACGGCAATATCCTAACGGAACTAAAGTCAGAATTGCAATCGACTAAGTATTATATGATGAGGAGGGATATTAAATGAGATCATTGAATGAACTCATTGATGAATCAGAATCTAGTTGGTTATTATTACAGAAATGGGTTTCTGAAGCGACTAATAAAGTTGATCTTTTAGCTGCGAATCCAATTGTAGCGAAGGAGGTCTTGTATAAGTTACAAGTGTCAACTAAATCCATATTGGGGACAGTTGCGTATTATACTGGCGGTATCCTAGTAGATGATGGTTGGCTAAGGCTTTTAGCTTCAAGTGCCAGCCAATTGCATAGAAACTTGGTTACATGGAATGAAGTAGACTCAAATGGGAAATGTTTGAGATTACCTTCGTCATTATTAATTGCTGATGATGCAGTTGGTGGTTTCTTTGCACTCAATGGTGGGGCTTTCAACGGTGATATGGGGGGAATATTTTATTTTGCGCCCGATACTTTGGAATGGGAGAATCTGAATATGAAATATTCAGATTTTGTGAATTGGGTTTGTGTGGGAAATATACAAAAATTCTATGAGACTTTTCGTTGGAATGGATGGAAAGACGATATCCAGGAAATGGCCGGAGATAAAGGTGTCTTAATTTACCCATACTTATGGGCAGAAGGCCAACCTGTTTCAAATCGTGCAAGATCAATAGTGCCAATTGAGGAATTATGGGATATTAATTGGGCAAACAAAGAAAAATTAGGTATTTAATAATTTTATTAGACCTTGATGTTTAACTAAATGAGCGCCTCGATATGTTGGGTTTGTCCATAACACATCAGGGAGGCGCTCTATTTCTTATTGGCAAAGTGCCATACGAACGACCTACTATCAAAAATTACACATAGCATTAATTCAACATGGTGTGAAGGGGTATTAAGAAGAGCATCACAAAAACATAATACCGAAGAGTAAAGGTGGTCGTGTAATATCCACCGACATCAAAATAGGATAAAGTCGAATCATATGTCGGAGGATTGGGAAATGGATACTTATGAGATTATTTGGACTAGAGAGCAGTTATGGAAAGGTTGTATTCTTGCCTCTATTGCTCACGCAATTATGGTTGCGCATTATCCGGAAATATCACATGAACATTCATGGGATGGAATTAACTATTCTGTTCAGGACAGCGCAGGTACGCGTGGGACAATTACTTTTCACACACAATATTGTGTAGCGGCATTTCGCGATGAGCGAAGTAGCCGGATCTCATCAGGTGATGCAGGTAAGTATTTTCTTAGTGCTCCATCAAATATAGTTGAGTTAGCAGAAGAGGAAGCACTACAATACTTACTCGATGACATTAATGGACAATCAACTCCTCTAATTACAACAGCTTTTTGGAGCGATGGAGAAAAGTTGTATTCGCACGATTCCTTTCCTGAGATGCTTAGAAATGGTGGGGATATTTTAGAGATCCAAGTCATGGACATTGATTCAGCAATTAAATCCTGGGTTGATTATTATGATATGAATGTAGAACAAGTGAAGTTATTAAGATCAATTTATGAGAAAAAGATCAGTAATCCTAATCAGGAAATGAAGTTGTCGGAAGTTGAAGTCGCTTTAATTAGTAGTGATGATCAAGAGGGTTTGGGTGAAAGCAAAATCTCATTTGAAGAAATGGGTATTTTGTTAGAGGTTTAGGTATCTGACTACAGTACGTGTTTAAATTACACCTTTACCCTGCATAAATGGTATTATCTCCTGCAAGTAGACATGGAGTTGTCAATAAAAGTGCAGTTTGAAAACACACTCATTCAGAAATCCCGCTACTAAGCTGCTTGTGTCAGCATTCTTTCGCGATAAACAGATGGCGGCCACCCCCCTGGATTAGAGGTGTAGAT
>NZ_JBHSHY010000077.1:0-7888 GCF_042653205.1 Paenibacillus sp. GCM10023250
ACGGGCCGCGTGCAGAACTGGGGACAAATCCTCCTCCAGCTCTCCGTCTTCTTCCCGGATCGTATTGGCCAGCATTTACGTTAAGGATTCACTGTACGTGAGTTTACACAAAATTCTTGACAGACCCCCGGAAACGCCTCTAATCAAATATTTCTTGATACCCACGTTTCAAAAACTTCTTATGCGTCAGAACGAAGCCTGCGAAACCGATCATGTTAAAAAACAAGAATATTAGGGTCCATTTGACACTCACTTTCTTTGTTGTATGGAAAGCATAGATAATTGCCCATATTGTGAATAAAGCCCAATAAAGAGCGACTCCTAATACCAGAATTAAAATGGATTCTACATAATAACCGAATGCTGACGTGTATACAAACCAATCTCCCACACCGTTCCCACCGCGATAATACCCAGCCCATAGCAATCTTTTTGTATAAACATCATTAGAGTAAGAATAAAGAGGTTTAGAATTCTCCAAGTTATTAAATAGCTCATCCCCCTCTAAACCTTTGGTATTATAAATTTCTATTTTGTTGACTCTTTTATGGCTTTGAACGATGGTTTCAACTTCTTTTTTCACTTCGTCTGTTAATGATTCGTGGTCTTTTAGACTATTAATTATCTTGTCGTTCATGCGATGAGGAAAATCATTACTGCTCAAATAATCTCGTTGATACAGGAATTGAAATGAAATTATTGCGACGATAAGTACCGTTATGGCCGCAAACAATACCCTTTTTGCTATTAGCCCTTTTTTGTGATAAAGCTGTGCGAGTTCGTAACGCATTTCCTGTTCTCCACCAAAACGTTCAATCGCGAGCTCAGCTGCTTCCTTCTCCGACTTCCCTTCTTTTTTCAATTCGTGTACGGCTTCCAGAAGGTGGCTTCTCATTTCAGCTTTTAATTCCTTTATTTCTTTTTTGTTTCCGCCAGCGTTTTGATAGACAGAATCGACAAATGCTTCGATTTGCTTCATTTCCTATCTCCTCCCTCCAAAAATGAATCAATGATGCCTTTGATAAACTGCCATTCCAATCGTTTTTGTTTGAATGCTTCTTCGCCCAAGGGTGTGATTTTATAATATTTCCTTCTTCCGCCTGGCCCTTGGTCGTCACTCCAATAAGAAGAAATCCACTCGTTTGTTTCAAGCCGCTTCAGTGACAAGTAAAGCGTGCCTTCTTTCAATTCGAACTGATTTTTGCTGTTTTCTCGTACTAATTTGGCAAGTTCGTAACCGTACATTTCTTTGTTGTATAACAGGGAGAGAATGATCGTGTCGGTATGACCCTTTAATACCTCTTTATTAACTTCCACTCGTGTACCTTCCCATCCCGCAAAATTGGAAAAACTTGTACTTCCTTTATACAACGGAATACTCTATATAGCAAGGTAATATATATTAAAATTTAGCTTCAATTATCTAGCTCCCTTTACAAAAGCGATCCAGCATAATAAAAAATAAAAGCGCGACTACGATCATCGTGACAGCTCACCCGTTCCATACAAAAATCCCTTTATATTGATATTTGAGCAAAAGAAAGCCGCCTCCACAGAGGCGGCACAGATTATTAAGCTATAAGATAACAGCCCCCCACCCACCCGATAGGCGTAACGAAGGAAGAATCATCAATGCGTTATTAATGTCCAGCAGCGTATCCATCAATGGTCGCAAGCGGAAGATGATCTGTAACGAGGCGGCTATAATGAGCAAGCTGTATGATGCCGCTCTCATCAATCAAAAATTCGGCAGGCATTCGATTGAAATTAGAACCTTCCTCCGGTGTAAGGGGAAACCCGGCAGCTACAGCTTCTTCGGCAAACCGTTTCGTATTCGCATCCTCCATTGTCATGCGCACTCTCTCTTCGGACGTTTCGACGCCATACAATTTGTACAAGTAAGCCTCCGGGTCTGCAACAAGCGGGAAAGGAGGGTGTTGCGTGCCAACGTATGTCCTCATATTGGCCACCGGCGATTCAAAGACGGCAATGACGTCCATACCTTGGCGCTTCCAATCTGGATATCGGTTGATAAAATGATGCACCCGCAAATTGCAAAGGGCGCAAGCGGAGAACCGCATAAAAGCGAGAAGCACTTTGCGGCCGCGATCATGATCGAAGACTATGGGATTGCCGTAGTGGTCGACGGTTCGGAAGGCTGGGGCTACCCTACCCGGCTGCAGCTGGTGAGTCATCGGTGAATACCTCCTGTATGTGGAAAAATGATTGCGTATCCAATATACCAAAAGGGCAACACCGCTTCGGTGACTTAGTCACCTAATATTGCCTCCAATTCAGTGCGGCGGATGATTCGTACCCAGCCTCGTCCTTGCTCCACCAATCCCTGCCGCTCAAAAAGCTTTAGAGTGCGGCTCACGACTTCACGGGCCGTGCCGATTTCGGAAGCGAGCTTACTATGCGTCATTCGCAACACGGGCTGCTGCTCCGACGTGATACTCAGCAGAGCTTCAGCCAACTGCCTATCCAGCTTTTTGCTCTTCTTCGCCTGAAGCTGTTCGCCCATATGCATAATTCCTTCCATCAGGTTACCGAACACGGTCTTACGGATCGACTCGTATTCGATCACCCAGCGAAGAAAGCTGCGTTTGGATACAAACAGCGCCTCAACATCCGTCTCAGCCTCGATTACCGCTGGGAAGTCTCGTCCGCTCAGTCCGCTTAGTACATGGAGAGCGCAAAATTCACCGGGATGAAGTTTATTGACAACCCGCTCGCTCCCATCCTCCCCGATTTGGCTGATTCGAGCGCTTCCGCTCAGTAAAAGCATGCCATAGGACACTGCTTCCTCACGCTGAAAGAGACGCGGTTGGGCGGAAAATATTCGTACTTCCGAGCTTGCCTCAGCCCAATCCTCGGGGCAAACATCCATTAAACACGGGTATACTTCCAGCAACCGCTTGTCTGCGACGAATGAAGTCATAGGCTCGTTCCATCCTTCTCCAACGTTATGCTGTGAATTATACCACGCTCCCCACACTATCCTCGCTCTATGTAGCAGCGTGATGCTGTAACTTTAACGTTCTTTGGAGTTATCAACCAAAATGCAGCTTGAAAACACCCTCTTACAGAAATCTCGCTGAGTAATTTCCATAACCAAAATATTCTTTCGATTTTACACCTTTTCCAAAATTGCATCGTACCTAGGGAGATGTTTGGTCGGCTGCCTTCGTTTATCTTAGCAAGTATTTTCTTCTTAGCCCCATTGTTATATTAAGGGTTCCCATCTTACGAACCGTTTGATGTATGATGGCAAGGAGGCGCATCACAAGATCAGCCTTATCATTGAGCCTCCGCCCCAATAGGTAATCGGTGGTGCAATCGAAGATTGCTGCCAAATCTGCTATGAGGGATAGATCTGGCAGAGAGTCGCCATTCTCCCATTTTGATATGGCCTGAGCTGACAGGTTTAGCCGTTTTCCCAGTTCCTCTTGAGTCATATTACGGGCTCGCCTCAAGTGAGCAACTTTAACTCCAATTTCCGTCTCCGGGTCGCATGGTGCTCAAGCGCTTATTCAATTGCAATTTATAGTAAATGTTCTACTAAACGATTCACTGCCCCTGGGTAATCTCCATAACCAATATATCCTTCCGATTTTACGCCTTTCCCAAAATTTAAAACTGGAACTAAAAATGTACGAAGCTGCAATAGCTGTGCATCACTATAATCATTTATATCAGGTGACAGCTGAAGAATTAATCCACGATGTGAATCCGTTTTTATTGGTTCAACATGAAAACATGGACTATTTTTGATTACATAATCCACTCCACCAAGCTGCTCCAAGTGCCTTTCAGTCAGATATGTCATCCAGAAATATCCGCGTAGGCGTTCAGTATAGCGTGGAGTTGTAATTAAATCTAGAGCATAATAATTTTCTAATTGACTAGGAGTTAAAGTGCCGGCAGTGGTTGTATCATATGAAATATAGCCTGTAACTCCATTCAACAATTGAATTGCCTCTTTAAATATGTTCAAAAGTACTGTTTGAACATTCGGCGGAATCTGGTAATTGAATAACCGTTCACTCAAACCAAGGGTAAACACATTAAATAAGTTCAATCTTTTCAATGCTTCTTCCGGAATGGGTTCCGCATCAAAACAAGATACACCTGAACTTATTAATGGAATGATCGGCTTAGGGACAGATTGATTTTTATTTTGATCAGAGTCTACGATCTGTATGCTTAAATTTTCACCTTTTATCAAAGACGCATAAAATTTTTCAATACTCTTTTTATTATTATCATAGTCCACATAACGTAATGATTTTTTCTGAGTCCTAATAATAAATTCTCCCTCTAATAATGGAGGGATATAGTCTAAAATTAATTTGAACAGATTTATTAATTGTTCCCCTTTACTGGCAAGCAGATCATATGTGGTAACATTCAAATTGATCGCTTTATCATAAATATATTCCATTCGAGGCACCATCCTTAACAAGAAATTTCGTTTGACTTCCTCAGAAATGGGAGTAAAAAGCCTCCGGGACGTGGAGCACGCGCAACTTACATCTCCTTTTCTTAAAAACAAGTGGATTTGGCAGAAGTCGGAAACAAATTTCGAATAGCCGCGTATATTCTTAAAATATTGGAAAGGGGGGTCGTTCGCAATGGGCGGTTTTCTGCTTATGCTGCTCGGATTGTTTAACGCGCTATTTCCGTATCCGGCGTGGTATCTATCGATCGGCTGGCGCATCAAGGATGCCGAACCGACTGAAGCGGCTCTCTTCACGAACCGTGCGGTCGGCGTGATCGCGGCTATTGTCGGACTCATCGTCCTGATATCGAGCTGCTCGCTTGGAGGCGGTGGGAGCTCAGGCCATGTAGCTTCATTTCAGAAACGACTGCTCGCCGGCGAGGTGCAAGAGTTAAAGGTCATGGCCGGAGCGGAGCCGACGGCGGCTGTATCGAAGGAAGAGTTGGCCCAGGCCGTCGACCTGATGGCGCATGCTCCGATGGATGGCTTTACGCCCGATATGCTTTTTAGCGGCGCGGGCGAGGTAACGATTGTCTATAAGGACGGGACGACGGATGATCTGCTCATCACTCCTTCAGGCGGCATCGAGCTGCATCCGAGGTCGAGCGACAAGGCGTATCGAATTCAAAGCGACGAGTTGGAAAGCTTGCTCCATTCGTGGCTGAGCCGTACCGTACAACCGTCATGAGCCTACACAGGCAGCCTGAGACGAGGCCGGGGAGATGATCCTCGGCTTTTCCTGTTGGCAGAATTATTTCTCTGAAATGGCCTGCGACAGAGAGTGAATCAGGGTCAAAAGCAACGACAAAGTCTTTTGGTCCGTCACACTACCATTCGGCCCAATCATGTTACTGACGAAAGGAATGGCAAGTGATGCTTCATCCGGGATTGTTGCGCTCATCATCCTTAAAGTCAATGTCAGCGATTGCAGTGCTGAAGCACCACCATCGGGATGTGGGGATGCGCTTATAACCGCAGTCGGCATGTTCATGAATTCTCCTGAAGATACGACCCAGTCCAGCGCGTTCTTGAGCGAGCCTGGCACACCTCGCGCATATTCCGGCGTACAGATTACAATCGCATCCGCTGCTCGCAGCATCTCCCGCCATTCTCGCACCGCCTCATGTGATTGAGTTTCATCACCATCTAAGTCTGGACTGAAATGGGGTAAACTCCCAAGTCCTTGATACATACGAAAGACTGTACCGGCCGGCATCATTCCCTCGATGGTCGAGAGCAACCTAGTATTGGACGAATTCTTACGTAGACTTCCAGATATACCTAGCACTACTTGAGCTTGATGCTCCACTGGGTTCACATCCTTTGCATACGATACCAGCATTTTAAAACATAACATGAATGTTATAGTCAACCGGACTAGGTTTTTAAATTACGCGATCCTCTTCGTTAACTTAACAATAGCTGCCGATCGTGCGCCGGCAGCTACATTCAGTTTCGCAATTCAACTAAAGTTCTTACGTTACTGCCGAGTTTCTGTAGTCTCTTTATGCAACACTTGAAATCCACTATTCTGATAAAAAGATGAAAATTTAGCTAATCCTTACTCCAATTTAATTTTAATTTAAGATTTAAATACCAAGGTAAGGATAATCCGTCCACCATGCTATAGGAGGAGATCCTTTGACGATCCAATTGCGAATTACGCTTTGGTATACGTGTCTCATTACACTGATCTTAGCTATACTTTGCACCGCACTTTATAGCTACATCTTCTACAAAACGAACCAAGATATTAAATCCACCATACAAAATACCGTGAAGGGCATTAAAATTACGCAATCTGTTGATTTCTGGAACAGCTTGCAGTTTGATATATCTCCTAGCATTGCAAATAATCAAGTCATCATCCAGGTTGTGGACTATATCCATGAGAAAGTCCGGTACTCGCGAAACCTCGTCGAAGCCGGCATCACACTTCAATATCCGGATCCGAGTCCAGAGCTGAAACTTAACTATACGAATATCAAAGTGAACGGAGATCCCTTCACCATTCTCAACATTCCAATTGTGCTTCAAGACCGCAGCATAGTCGGACTTCTGCAGGTTGGACTCTATACAGGCAAGGAAACTGAAATCCTCCATAATCTGTTATGGATTCTTGTGTTATCGTCGCTCGGGGTGCTGGCTATTGCCATTCTGTTAGGTTTATTTATATCAAAAAGAGCATTGAAACCACTGCACAAAGTCATCCTTGCCTCTAATCGAATCGA
Organism: Paenibacillus sp. GCM10023250; assembly: GCF_042653205.1. Classification (NCBI taxonomy): domain Bacteria; kingdom Bacillati; phylum Bacillota; class Bacilli; order Caryophanales; family Paenibacillaceae; genus Paenibacillus; species Paenibacillus sp. GCM10023250. The sequence goes on from NZ_JBHSHY010000077.1 coordinate 6,733, forward strand.
AAACGGAGACGATCTCATAAAGCGGATTCCAAGAGGCAAACCAAACGACGAAATCGGCCTTCTATCCGACACACTCAATAATATGCTCATTCGACTACAAGAGGCTTATCAACGCTTAAACGAAGCCTACGACGCACAACGTCGGTTCGTTGGCGACGCGTCTCATGAACTTCGCACACCACTGACGACAATCCGTGGCAATGGTGACTTATTAAGAAAGCTATGGAGTACAAGAGAACCGCTCCAGCCAGTGGAACCACATCATTTGGAGATGTCCCTGGAAGCCATTAATGATATTTCAGAAGAAGCTGAGCGGATGACGCGACTCGTCACAGATCTACTGACGTTGGCTAGAGGAGATTCTGGAATTTTCATGTCAAAAAAGAAATCTCCCTCTTCATCCGCTTATCATTGAAGTCGTTCGGAAAGCGAGTCTCCTTCCTCGTACTGTCGAATGGCACATGAAAGACATCGATGAACTCTTATCCGTACATATCCAAGGCGATTCGGATTACTTACAGCAGCTTCTGCTTATTCTTATAGAGAATGCATTCAAATACACATCATCCGGATACGTCGAAATAAGTAGTCTACAAAAGGGTGGCTATGCTGGCATACAGGTTTCCGATACGGGAATAGGGATGAATCCAGATGAGCTTTCCCACATTTTTGAGCGCTTTTACAGAGCCGATGTTTCTCGGGGGAAGACTTCCGGATACGGACTTGGCCTCTCTATTGCCAAGTGGATTATCAATGAACATTCCGGCACCATTGAGGTGATGTCCAAGGAAAACGAAGGATCAACATTCATCGTTTGGCTGCCAATGACTAACACGATCTAAGGCTTCCTTGTCTGGGGGCAAATTACGTTCCCAACTCAATGGAACAATCACAACCTTTTATTACGCTAAACTGCTGCCCGTTAGCGGAACGACGACAGCTGATCGATCTGAGGCCGGCTGCCGTCGTGTAATGATTGAGCTATCGTGCCCGTTAGCTTAATCGTAGTACCCAATTTTTTGAGTTCTCTGGAGTTGTCAATAAAAGTGCAGTTTGAAAACACACTCATTCAGAAATCCCGCTACTAAGCTGCTTGTGTCAGCATTCTTTCGCGATAAACAGATGGCGGCCACCCCCCTGGATTAGAGGTGTAGAT
>NZ_JBHSHY010000078.1:0-7456 GCF_042653205.1 Paenibacillus sp. GCM10023250
CGTAAGCTTCCTTCAGATTCCGCCTCGCGGCGGACACCCTTGCTTTTGGCTAACGGTAGGCGTTCGCCAGCCCCCGTTCGGGACTTTCACCCTAGAGATGACGCCCATGCTGGGCGTACACGCCAAAAACCGCCCTGCCTCCGAACGGAGGCAGGGCGGTTTTTGCTGCGGACGATTTCGAGCTCGTCCGGCCGCGGCGTTCGGTCATGCGCGGCATGGCGCTCCGCATATTGTTGAAGGACGTAATCGAATGACGATGCGGACATTTCACATTCCCTCCCGGACTCGACGCGGAATATGTGTTACGCTGTTCATAACGATTGTAACTAAGGAGAGCCGACTATGCCAAAAGCAACCTCCCCTCGTCCGCCGGACGAGAAGCCGCGCCGGATCCTCTTCACCGGAGGCGGATCGGCGGGACACGTGACCGTCAACCTGGCGCTGATCCCGCTCCTGCAGGACCAAGGCTGGAACGCCGTCTACATGGGTTCGAGCGGCGGCATCGAGAAGCAGCTGATCGCCCGGCTGCGCGATGTCGACTATTACCCGATTTCGACGGGCAAGCTGCGCCGCTACCTCGACGTGCAGAACGTCAAGGACCCGTTTCGCGTCGTGAAGGGCGTGTTCCAGGCTTACCGGACGATCCGGAAGCTGCGCCCCGACGTCGTCTTCTCGAAGGGCGGGTTCGTCTCCGTCCCCGTCGTGCTCGGCGCCTGGCTGAACCGCGTGCCGGTCATCATCCACGAATCGGATCTGACGCCGGGCCTCGCCAACCGGATCGCCAACCCGTTCGCCCGGAAAGTGTGCGTCACGTTCGGGGAGACCGCCGCCCATATTAAAGGAGGCAAAGCGGTGCACGTCGGGCCGATCGTCCGCCGCGAGCTGCTGCGCGGCAGCGCCGTGAAGGGGCTGCAGTGGAGCAAGCTGCTCCCCGGCAAGCCGGTGCTGCTCGTCATGGGCGGCAGCCTGGGCTCGAAACGCATCAACGACGCGATTCGCCGCAACCTGCCGGAATTGACGAAGACGTTCCAGCTCATCCATCTATGCGGCAAAGGCGAGCTGGACGACCGGTACGCCAAAGTCAAAGGCTACCGCCAGTACGAGTACGTCCATGACGAGCTGCCCGACCTGCTTGCCTGCTCGGAGCTCGTCGTCTCGCGCGCCGGGTCCAATTCGATCTTCGAATTTCTGGCCCTGCGCAAGCCGATGCTGCTGATCCCGCTGTCCAAGGGGGCAAGCCGCGGCGACCAGATTCTGAACGCGGAGTCGTTCCGCAAAGCCGGCTACTGCGAAGTGCTGCAGGAGGAAGAGCTGACGGACGAGGCGTTCCTCGCCGCCCTCGGCCGGCTGTACGCCGAGCGCGACGCCATCCGCGCCCGCATGCGGCAGCGCGATGCCGGCGACCCCGCCGGCAGCATCGCCGCGCTCATCGAGTCAACGAGCCGGCACTGAAGACGCAGCCGGATAACAGCGCAGCGGCTGCCTTCAGCTGCCTCCAGCTGCCTTCAGCTGGCTTCACCCGCTTGCACCGGCAATGCCGCCAATTCCGCATCCGTGGGAATGGCGGTTTTTTCATTCTCGGCGGCCAGCCCCCGTCCCGTCTCGCCGGCATGCAGCACGCAACCCGGACGGGCCGCGCAACATTTTTGCCGGATTGGAAACGGAACCCGTTTACAGGTCTCGGCGTACTATGGTAATGTGGTGTTAAAACTTTATTGCGTAGAAGCGTCTAAGTGTGAAATTTTGCGAGGAGTGCATCAGATGGCAGATTTAGCAGAACTAAGAGCGAACATCGACGAAATCGACCGGCAGATTATCGCCTTGCTGGCAGACCGTTTCAAATTCACCGAAGAGGTCGGCGTGTATAAAGAGCGGCACGCCCTGAACGCCCAGGACCCCGAGCGCGAAGCGCAGCAATTCCGGAAGCTCGCGGCGTACGCGGAGCAATGCGGGCTCAATCCGGCGTATGCGGAGAGCATCTACCGGCATATCATGGATCTCGTCATCGCGCGGCACATGGAGTTGCGGACGATCAAGAAGTAACGCATCGCCGCGGACGCGGACGATACGGGCCGTTTCCGAACCTGTTCGGAGGCGGCTTTTTTCATGCCGCGGCAAGCGGCGGGACGAATTGTTGAAAGCGCCGTCATGGTGTATTCTAGTGGCAACGCGATGCGGCGAGCCCTTGCCGCATGCCCGCAAGGAGGTTCTGCCGCATGAAGCTGATCATCACGTACGAGCATGACGTGCCCATCAACGCGTTCCGCTGGACGCCGCACGCGTACCGGCAGCCGCTCCATGCCCATGCCAGCCTGGAGATCGGGCTCTGCCTGTCGGGCACGGGACGGTTTTATTTCGGACGCAAGGCGTACGAGGTGAACCGGGGAGACGTGTTCCTCGTCAACAACGAGGAACTGCATATCGCCCAGTCCGATCCGGACGACCCGAGCCGCTTCCTATTCCTGAATTTCGACGGCGCGCTGCTCTTGGCCGAGGATCCGGGCCTGCTGCTGCCGTTCGCCTACCGCTCGCCGCGCTTCCGCAACCTGATCCCCGCGGGATCGCCGCTCGCGGAGGCTGTCGGCCCGTGGATGCTCGCGGTCGAGCGGGAGCTCCGGGACCGCGAGCCCGGCTGCCTGGCGATGGCCAAGAGCGCCCTCATCCAGCTGTGCGGCTTGCTGCTGCGGCATTACAACCGCGAGCTGACCGCCGAGCAGCAGCTGTCCGCCGCGCGGTCGGCGAACCAGACCAAGGCGCTCGCACAGCTGGTCGAGAAGCGCTTCCGCGAGCCGATCGGCCTGCGCGACGTGGCCGAAGAACTCGGCATCAGCATGTCCCGCGCGAGCCGCGTGTTCCGCGAGACGACGGGCCGGCGCTTCGCCGATTACGTCGCGCTGCTGCGCGTGCAGGAAGCCAAGCGGCTGCTCGCCGGCAGCGACCGGCAAGCCGCGCACATCGGCTCGATTGCGGCTTCCAGAGCCTCGCGACGTTTTACCTCGCCTTCAAGGACGCGACGGGCCTCTCGCCGGTCCAATTCCGCCAGACGTTCGGCCTCGGCCAGCCGGAATCCGCCCCCGGACGCGCAAATAGTGAGAAGTCCGCGACGACTTCCTGAGAAGAACGCCGCCCGCCCATCCCGTACAATGGAAGCATCACGGACAAGAGAGGACGGTTGAAGACATGGCAGGTTGGGATACGCTGCAGGCGCTGGTGAAGGAAGAAGTGAAGCAGCGCGGGGAAGAAGGCTGCGACGTCGCGGGGTTCGCGGAGCGCGCGGAAGCGGCGGGCGCGGACGAGGCGGAGCTGATGAAGCTGTACCGGGAATTGGCGGCGCTGCCGGTCGCGGCGGATTTTCCGTATGATGAGCCGTCGGAGCTCGAGGAGATCCTGGCGCTGCGCCCGAAGGCGGCGGCTCCGGTCGCTTCGCCCTTGCTTTCGGACGCGGAATGGCTGGATAAATTCCAAGGCGCCTGGCTGGGACGCGCCGCGGGCTGCGCGCTCGGCAAGCCGCTGGAATCGTGGCCGTTCATGCACGGCTCCGGCGGTCGGTCGGGCACCGCGAACGTGAAACTGTGGTTCGAGGGCGCGGACGCGTGGCCGATCGCGGGCTACACGCCGCAGGAGTCGGACGCCGCGCTGCGGTACCCGGATATTCACATCGCCCAGTGGTGCAAAGCGAGCACCCGCGAGCACATCCGCTTCATGGAAACCGACGACGACATCCGCTATACCGTGCTCGGCCTCGTCATGCTGGAGGAGCGCGGCCTTGACTTCGACTCCTGGGACGTCGGCAAGCTGTGGCACCAACGGCTCAGCTATGCCCAGGTCTGCACCGCCGAAACGCAGGCCTACCTGAATTTCGCGCAAATCACGTCGCATATGCGCGGCGGCGAACGCGAAGGGCTGACGCCGGAGGCCAAGGACTGGGTCCGTACGCACCTGAATCCGTACCGGGAATGGATCGGCGCGCAAATCCGCGTCGACGGCTACGCCTACGGCGCGGCGGGGAATCCCGGGCTGGCCGCGGAGCTGGCGTGGCGGGACGCATCGTTCTCCCACGTCAAGAACGGCATCTACGGCGCCATGTTCTGCGCTGCCATGATCGCCGCCGCGTTCGTGGAGACCGACGTCCGCCGCGTCGTCGAGATCGGCCTCGAGGCGATTCCGGCGAGCAGCCGGCTGGCCGCGGATATCAAGCTCGCGGTCGCCATCGCCGACGAGTCGGACGACCAGGTCGAGCTAACCCGGCGCATCTGGGACGCGTTCTGCCACTACCATCCCGTGCACACGAACAACAACGCGGCGCTGTGCGCGGCGGCGCTCATCCACTCCGGCGGCGACTTCGAGAAGGGAATCGCGACTGCGGTGCTCGGCGGCTGGGACACGGACTGCAACGGCGCGACGGTCGGCTCCGTCCTCGGGGCGATGCTCGGCCGCGACGCTCTGCCGGCTTCGTGGACCGCGCCGCTGAACAATCAGCTGTACGCCGCCGTGAACGGCTTCCATCCGATCGCCATCCCGGAATGCGCGCGCCGCAGCTACGAGACGTTCCGCAAGCTGCAGGCCGCATCGGCCGCCGGCGTCTGAACCGAACCGCATGCGCAAACAGGGCCGTCATCCCGCGATGACGGCCCTGCTTGTCGTACTCGATCGATCGTGATACGCGCCGCCCGCCGGACCGGCTATGCGCCGGCTGCCCGATGCTCGGCTGCCCAGCGCCGAGGCTGCGCGCCCCGATGCTCGGCTGCCCTGCGCCGAGGCTATGCGCCCGGCTTGGCTTCCGGCTTCACGTCTGCGGACGGCTTGCCGCCCTTTTCCTTGATCATGCGGTTCTTGCAGGCGTCGCGGATTTCGTCGTGCAGCTGCTTCGCGGTTTTGCCCTCGGTCGAGATGCCGAGCCGCTTGGCCGTGTCCTGCAGACGAGTCAGACGCTGCGCCTTCTTCGCCGCGATGAACTTGTCCCATTTCGCCGGATCCGCGTCCTTGGCCGCCTTCACTTCCTTCTTCAGCTGATCGGCGGACTTGCCCTCCGTCGAGATGCCGAAATATTGCGCGGCGTCCTTCATGAATTCCAGCTTGCGGGCCTCGCGATCGCCATGCTTATAGCCATGGCCGTGACCGCCGCCGAAGCGCCAGTGGTCGCGTTCCTGCTCATGCTGCGCCTGCAGCTGTTCCGAAGGCGGCGTCGCCGCCTGGGCGTATACGGGCATCGCGGTCAGCAGCAGCGCCGCCGCGGTGCCGAGCGCAGCGATTTGCTTGCGCCAGGATGGTGTCTTCATCTTAAGTCAGCTCCCTTCGCGGGCCATGGTTCGACCCATTCTGTGGTAGCTTGTCCATTGGCGAAGCCTTTTATCCAACAAAACCCAGTTTTTTTTCGACGCATTATTTCAAGGGTCGGCCCTAGGATTCGAGGGCGGCCAGCTCGGCCAGCAGCGCGTCCTTGTCGAAGTGTTCCCCGATGAACACGGCCACGTCGTGCACGTCCCCCTGCGGCGTGATGCGGATGAATTCCGTCTCGCGGTACGCGAATTGGAACAGGAAGCGGCTGTTCGTATCGCTGAACGTCACGATGCCTTTCGCCCGGTAGACGTCCTGCGGCAGCCGATTGAGCAGCTCCTCGAACGCGTAGCTGTCGATCGGTCCGGCCAAAAAATGCGTCAGCGTCATGACGTGCGCGTGCGAATCGTGCGCATGCGCGTGCCCGTCATGCGCGTGCCCGTGGTCCGCGTGCCCGTGGTCATGGCCGGGATCCTCGCCGTGCCGATGCTCGCCGTCATGCGCGTGATCGTGCTCGCCGTGCCGGCAGTCCGGTCCGCAGACATGACCGCCCGGCGCCTCCGCCCGGCCGGCTCCCGCAGCGGCTTCCGGCCGCGGCTTCGCGTCCGCGCCGTCCGCCGGATCGAAGATCGCGAGGTCGATCGCGCTGTGGACCGTAACCGTGAGCGGCGCGTACGCGTTCAGCCCGCGCACGAGCTGCTGCGCCTCGACGAGCTCCTCCGGCGCCAGCTTATCCGCCTTGTTCACGATCAGGTCCGTCGCGCAGCGGATCTGCTCCTGCATCAGCTTGAACGTGCGCCCGCCGCGCTTGCTCCGCGCGAGCAGCTCCGGCCCGTCGACGACGGTCGCGATTGTCCGCAGGTCGATGCGCAGCAGCAGCGCGGCTTCCGTCACGGCGTCGATGATCTCCATCGGATTCGCCGCGCCGGTCGATTCGATGAGCACCACGTCCGGCGCGTGCTCGTCGATCAGCGCCTTCAGCTCGAAGCTCAGGTCGCCGCGGATCGTGCAGCAGATGCAGCCTCCGAGCATCTCGGCCATCGGCACTTCGCCGCCCAGCAGCTGCCCGTCCAGATTGACGTCGCCGAGCTCGTTCATGACGACCGCAACGTTGATGTCCTGTTCTTTATAATAATCGACGACTTGATTCAAGAGCGTCGTTTTGCCGCTGCCGAGAAACCCGGACAGCAGGTGCACAGTGACCGCGCTCCCTTCCGCTGCGTTCGCGGCTCGGTCCGGTCCGCCGTTTGTCGTTGCCATTGCGATTCCCCCTGCCTGTAAGCTGGCCTCATTATACCGCTCCCGCTGCGTTTTTAACAGCATCGTAGATTTCGGTGTTATTTCCAGGCGCGGACGCATACAGTTCTGGAATGTGGCGGCTCGGCAGCGTTCGCCTTCAAGCCGGATGCCGGCCTGCCGCCCGGACCCCTGGAAGGAGGACGTGGCCAACATGAAGCAACGTGCAATACCGGTAATCGTCTTGAGCGGCTTCCTGGGCAGCGGCAAAACCACCCTGCTGCTCCGGCTGCTGCGGCATGCCCATACGAGCGGACTGCGCGCATCCGTTCTCATGAACGAAATCGGCGCCGTCGACGTCGACGGCACGCAGGTGAGCCGCGAATCCGCCTACGCCCTGATGGAGCGCATCACGGAGGGCTGCCTCTGCTGCAGCAAGAAGAGCGAGCTCGCGGGCTGCCTCGAGCGGCTCGCGCTGATGCGGCCGGACGTCATCGTCATGGAGCTGACGGGCGTCGCGAACCCGGAAGAAATCGTCGAGGCGATGACCGAGCCCGAAGTCATCGGCAAAGTCGCGCTGCACCGTATCGTGACCGTGCTGGATGCGGAGCATGCGCTTGATTATAACAGCATCTTCTCCGCGGACCGGGAACTGATCCGCACGCTCCGGCGGCAGCTCGAGGTGGCGGACGTCATCGTCGCCAACAAGTTCGACCTGATCTCTGACCGCACCGCCGACAAGGTGCGGTCGCTCGCGCGGGACCGCAACCCGGCCGCCGCGTTCGTCAGCGCGGTGCGCTGCGACATCGATCCCGCCGGCGTGTTCGCGGGCATCGTGCCCGCGGGCGAGCTGCGGCCGCCCGGCGTTCCGGCCGCGCGGCCGTCCGGCGCCGCCGTCCGGCCAGCCGGCGCTTCCGCGGCCGGAGGCTCGCCGGCGGGCGGG
>NZ_JBHSHY010000079.1:0-5425 GCF_042653205.1 Paenibacillus sp. GCM10023250
GTTTATACTTCATTGTAGAGTGCCTCCTGAGCTGGGATTTGTTCTTTGGTCGGAACGTTCCCCAGTATACAGAAGGTGCTTTTTTCATTCAAACCTCGAATTCATTCATTACAGGAATGGCTCCTTTATTTGATGAGCGCGTTCGGATCCACGATCAGCGCGACTTGGCCGTCACCTAGAATCGTCGCGCCGGAAATCGCTTCGATGTTGGTCAGATAGCCGCCGAGCGACTTGAGGACGATTTCGTTTTGGCCGATGAATTCGTCTACCGTCACCGCGCCGACCTTATTGCCCTTGCGGATCACGATGACCTCGGTCTCCTGCTCCTCTTCTTCGGGGAACGTGCGGCAATCCAGCACCTGCGCGAGCGAGATGAGCGGAATGACGGAGCCGCGGTAGTCGATCATCCGGTTGCCGTGGATCTTGCGGATCTGCTCCCGCGGGACGATCGCCGTCTCGACGATCGAGGAGAGCGGAATCGCGTACTTCTCGGTACCGAGCTTTACGAGCATCGCGGAGATAATCGACAGCGTGAGCGGCAGCTGGATCGAAAATTTCGTGCCGCGGCCTTGCGCGGACTCCACGGTGACATGGCCGCCGAGCGATTCGATCTTCGACTTGACGACGTCCAGCCCGACGCCGCGGCCGGAAATGTCGGAAATTTTGTCCGCCGTGCTGAAGCCCGCGGCGAAGATCAGCATGTTGATCTCGTGCTCGGTCAGCCGCTTCGCCGCCTCGGCGTCGACGACGCCGTTCTTAATCGCAATCTGCTTGACCTTCTCGGCGTTGATGCCGCGGCCGTCTTCTTCGACCTCGATGAAGACGTGGTTGCCGCTATGGTACGCGCGCAGCTGAACAGTGCCCGTCTCGGGCTTGCCGGCTGCGACGCGGTCCGCAGCGGATTCGATGCCGTGATCGAGCGAGTTGCGCAGCAGATGGACGAGCGGATCGCCGATCTCGTCGATGACCGTCCGGTCGAGCTCTGTATCCGCGCCGCTTACGACCAGCTCGACTTTCTTGTTGAGCGACTTCGCCAAGTCGCGCACCATGCGCGGGAACCGGTTAAAGACCGACTCCACCGGCACCATCCGCAGCTTCAGCACGATGTTCTGCAAATCGCTGCTGACGCGGGACATATGCTCGACGGTTTCGGTCAGCTCGTTGCGGCGGATTTCGCTCGCCAGCTGCTCGAGGCGGACGCGGTCGATCAACAGCTCGCTGAACAGGTTCATCAGCGAGTCGAGGCGCTCGATGTCCACGCGGATCGTCTTCCCGACGGTACCGCCCGCGGACGCCGGTACGGATGCGCGGGGCGCGGCGGGTGCCGCCGGCGCCGCGGACGCGGCGGTCTGGGCGATCGCCGAGGCGACCGCTTCCTGCGCCAGTGACGCGGACGCCGTCGGCGCGCCCTGCGCGGAAACGCCGCCGAGCTGCCGCAGCGATTCTTGATCCAGCTGCGTGATCGCGGCGCTTTCGATCTCCGATACCGCTTCGATGCCTTGGCGCAGCTCCTCTTCCGGGAGGCTCGCGATCGTGAATACCGTGAACGTCCGGTCGAACTTCTCCTGCTCGATGTCCTGCACGCTCGGCGTCGACTTGACGATTTCGCCGTTCTGCTCCAGGAAATTGAACACCATGTAGGCGCGCGCCGCCTTCAGCACGCAATCCTCGCGCACCGTCACCACGACGTGGTAGACCGACATGCCGGCCTCGATGGACTGCAGCAGGATGGAGCTTTGGAATTGGTCCAGGGCGCCGCCGTCATCCGCGATTCCCGCGCCCGCCTGCGAGGCAGACGCGCCGCCCGTCTTGTAATCGCCCTTCACGATCGCCTGCAGCGACGCCACGATGGCCGTAACGTCCGCTTTGCCGGTGCCGCCGCCCGTGATGTCCTGCACCATCGATTCCAGCGCGTCCAAGCCCTTGAACAAGGTATCGAAAATAAAATCGTCCATCTCCAGCTTGCGGTTGCGCACGAGGTCGAGCACGTTTTCCATCTCGTGGGTGAGCGAGGCGAGGTCTTCGAAGCCCATCGTCGCCGACATGCCTTTGAGCGTGTGCGCGGAACGGAAGATGATCTGAACGATCCCGATATCGCCGGGCGCGCCTTCGAGCTTCAGCAGATTTTCGTTAAGCGACTGCAGGTGATCGTTCGATTCGTCGATAAACATCGATAAGTAGGCGTTCATGTCCATGGCCTTGCACCTCCTGAATAAATAACTGTCAAACGAACAGCCGGTCTAACGCCGCACGGCGCGCACGAGCGCCTGCGCGATCTGTTTCAGCGGAAACACGTCCTTCGCGGCTCCGGTGTCCACGGCCGCGCGGGGCATGCCGTACACGACGCAGGTTTCTTCGGATTCCGCGATCGCCGTGCACGCGCCGCTTTCATTCAGCCGCTGCATGCCCTTCGCCCCGTCGGTGCCCATGCCCGTCATGAGCACAGCGTGCCGCTTCAACTCGGTTAAGCGCGCGCACGATTCGAACAGCGCGTCGACGGACGGGCGATGACCGCCGCGCGGCGCGTCGTCGGTCAGCAGGACGTGATAGCCGCCGCCGTCCTTCTCCACCGTCAGATGATGGCCGCCGGGCGCGATGTACACCACGCCGGCGCAGATCCGTTCGCCCTGCGCGGCCTCCCGGACGTGCAGGGCGCTGAAGGCGTCCAGCCGCAGCGCAAGCGAGCGCGTGAACTTAGGCGGCATGTGCTGCACGACGAGCACGGGTGCCGGGAAATCCTCCGGCAGCGCCGAAATGACCTCATGAAGCGCCCGGGGACCGCCCGTCGACGTGCCGATCGCCACGAGATGCCGGAACGCTTCGGTCGGCCGGGGCTTGCGCCGCGCTTGCTCCGGCGGCTCGGCGGCGTCGGCCGGCTGCGCTTGGGCCGATTCGCTAGCCGGCTCGGCCAAGGTACATCGAGCCTCCGGCTCCTCGCCGGCAGGCCCGGCTTTCGCAGCCGGAGCAGGCTTTCTGCCTATGACAGCAGGCGTGCCCTCACCGGACTGCGGCAAATCCTGCGGCCGCGGTTGGCTGATGCCCGGCTGCTTCGCTGCGACTCGCGTTTCGTCGCTCTGCTTGTCCGGCGCGTACCACTTCGAATGGCGTCTCGTGATCGCCGCGATGCGCAGCTTCTCGAGGAGCTGCTCGCCGACGTGCCGAATGTCCGGCGACAGCGGGCCGGCCGGCTTGCGAATGAAATCGAACGCGCCGTTCTGAAGCGCCTTGATCGTCTCCCGGGTCCCGTCGTCGCTGACGCTCGACATCATGATTATCGGCACGGGATGCACGCGCATGATGCGCTCCACCGCTTCCAAGCCGTTCATGACCGGCATTTCCAAATCCATCGTGACGATGTCCGGCTTCAGCCGGCGCACGGCTTCGATCGCGTCGCGGCCGTCGTTCGCCGTGCCGGCGATCGCGAACCGGGGATCGCTTCCGATCAGGTCGCATAGGATGGTTCGCATAAAGGCGGAGTCGTCCACGACGAGCACGCGAGAAGTCGCAGCCATAAGGCGAGCCTCCCTTTCCTCAAAGGTGGGTTATGATCGTTTGAACATGCGCTGCAGGAACCCTTTGACGCCGCCGCTTGCGGGCGCCGGCACGGCGGATACGTCTGCGAACCGGCCAGCGATATCGGCGATGGCACGTGCCGCCTCCGTGCCGGGAAACGCGACGGCGAACGGGACCTGCTTCTTGACGGCTTTCGTCACATTGGCATCGTCTGGCAGCATGCCGAGCACCGGAACGTCGACGTCCAGGAAGCGCTTGGCCACGAGCCCGATCTTGTCGGCCGTCGCGCGGCCTTCCTTCGCGTCCGCCGCCCGGTTGACAATAAGCTTGAACGAGACCCGATGCTCCAGGGCCGTCACCATTTTGATGAGCGCGTAAGCGTCCGTGATGGCCGTCGGCTCCGGCGTCGTGACGACGATCGTCTCCTGCGCGGCAGCGATGAACTTGATTGTTTCTTTGGACAGCCCGGCTCCGGTATCGAACAGAATCACGTCGTACTGCCCGTGCAGCCGCCCGATCTGCTGCGCGAAGTAGTCCAGCTGATCCGGCGACAGATCCAGCAGATCCGCGAACCCGGAGCCGCCCGCGATGAAATGGACGCCCTGCGGTCCCTCCTGGATGATCTCCCAGATGGTCTTCTCTTGCTTCAACAAGTGATACAGGCTGTACGTCGACGAAATGCCCATGAGCACGTCGATGTTCGCCATGCCGATGTCGGCGTCGAAGATCAGCACTTTCTTGCCGATCCGCGACAAGGCGAGCGCGAAGTTCAGGCTGAAATTCGACTTGCCCACGCCGCCCTTTCCGCTGGTCACCGCGACGATGCGGGTCGTCCGGCCCTCATGCCGCAGCTCTTGGTTGCGGACCATGTGCCGGAGCGCCTCTGCCTGATCAATCATGCGGCGCCCCCAGCAGCAGCTTGACATAGTCGGAAGCCCGGAACGGCGCGATGTCGTCCGGGACCGTCTGGCCGTATGCGACGTACGCCGGCCTCATCCCGTGTTCCAGAGCCAGGTTCAGGACGGCGCCGACGGCGTTCGTCTCGTCCTGCTTCGTGAACAGCACCCGCGTGACGCCGAACTTGGCGAAATTAGCCGCGACCGCCGACATGTCGCTCGTCTTGCCCGTCAAGCTGAGCACGAGGAACGTCTCCGACCGGCCGCCCGGCTGAAGCAGGCTGTTCACCTCCGAGACATAGAGCTCGTTGCGGAAATTTCGTCCTGCGGTATCCATGAAGATCAGCTCGCAGTCTTCCAGCGCTTGGAACGCGCGCGTTACTTCGGCCGGGGAAAATACGACTTCGAGCGGCACGTTCAGAATGGTCGCATACGTGCGGAGCTGATCGACGGCGGCGATCCGGTACGTGTCGGACGTGATGAAGCCGACTTTCCGGCCGGCCTTCAGCGTTTGTTCCGCGGCCAGCTTCGCGATCGACGTCGTCTTGCCGACGCCGGTTGGCCCGACGAAATGCACGACTCTCGTATCGCTTGCGATCCGGCCGTCCTCGAAGCCGCGCAGCCATGCCAGCAGCGTGCGTTCCGCGATCTTCCAGACGGCGTCGCGGCCGGGATCGCCGTTATAGCCGGAATCAGACGCATCCGCAGCCGCGAGCTCCGCTTCCACCGCTTCGAGAAGCCGTTCGGCCCATCGCTCGCCGACCTCCTGCGTCGTCAGCCGATTGTAGAGCGACTGCAGCGCTTCCGGTCTGGCCGCGAGCTGCTGCTGCTTCGACATGCGCATGATCCACTGCTTCATGTCGCGGATTTCGTCCATGAGCGCTTCCTCGGTCACGCCGCTCTTCTTCGGCAGCGCGGCCGCCGATGGCCCGGACCTGGGGCGCGACGCGCCCGGCGCCTCCTCGCGCGGCTGCGGCTCGCCCGCCGCGGTGGGCGCCGTGCCGCGAGCGCGATCC
>NZ_JBHSHY010000080.1:0-5389 GCF_042653205.1 Paenibacillus sp. GCM10023250
TTGCCGTAAGCTTCCTTCAGATTCCGCCTCGCGGCGGACACCCTTGCTTTTGGCTAACGGTAGGCGTTCGCCAGCCCCCGTTCGGGACTTTCACCCTAGAGATGACGCCCATGCTGGGCGTACACGAAAAGCGACGGCGCCAAGCGCGCCATCGCTTCTTTATACGTGCTATGCCATTGCGGGGTTGCCTCTCTTACATGACCTTGGCTTGTCCGGAGTAGATGACGCCCATCTCGGCGTACACCGTCACTTCCATGCCGTCATGCAGCTGCTCGAGCGCGTTCGGCACGCCGAGAATGACCGGGATGCCCAGGTTGAGCGCCACGATCGCCGCATGGCTCGTGATGCCGCCTTGCTCGGTAATGACGGCCGCCGCTTTCTGAATCGCCGGCATGTACTCCCGGTCCGTCGTCGACGTGACCAGAATCGTGCCCTCCGTCGTCTTCGCGATCGCTTCCTCCGGCGTGCGGGCCGTGACAACTTTGCCCGTGGCGCTCTGGGTGCCGATGCCTTGGCCCTTCGCCAGCATTTCGCCGATCGTATGGATCTTGATCAGGTTCGTGGAGCCGGAGCGGCCGACCGGCACGCCCGCCGAAATAATGACCGTATCGCCCAGCTTCACGAGGCCGGAATGGATGCCGCCTTGAACGGCGATATCGAACATCTCGTCCGTCGTTTGCGCAGACGTGCCAAGCACCGGAATGACGCCCCAGATGAGAGCCAAGCGGCGCATGACCTGTTCGTTCGGCGTCACCGCGATGACCGGCGATTTCGGACGGTACTTGGAGACCATCCGCGACGTATAGCCGCTTTCCGTCGAAGTGATGATCGCTTTGGCGTTCAAGTCGAGCGCGGTATTCGCGACGGCTTGGCTGATCGCTTCCGTCACGGTCGTCTGCTGCGCTTGCGCCTGCTTCGTGAAGATCTCGCGGAAATCGAGCGCCGACTCCGCGCGCATCGCGATACGGGACATCGTCTGGACGGATTCTACCGGATACTTGCCTGCGGCCGTCTCGCCGGAAAGCATGATCGCGTCGGTGCCGTCGAAGATCGCGTTCGCGACGTCGCTCGCTTCCGCGCGCGTCGGACGAGGGTTGCGCTGCATGGAATCCAGCATTTGCGTCGCCGTGATGACCGGCTTGCCGGCGCGGTTGCACTTCTGGATCATGATCTTCTGGACGAGCGGCACTTCTTCGGCCGGGATTTCCACGCCGAGGTCACCGCGCGCGACCATCAGGCCGTCGGACACTTCCAGAATCTCGTCGAGGTTGTCGACGCCCTGCTGGTTCTCGATTTTGGAGATGATCTGAATATGGCTCGCGTTATGCTTCTCCAGCAGCTCGCGGATTTCGAGCACATCCGTCGCCTTTCGGACGAACGAAGCCGCGATGAAATCGATGCCCTGCTCGATGCCGAACACGATATCGCCCGCGTCCTTCTCCGTGATGCCCGGCAGCGAGATATGTACGCCGGGAACGTTGACGCCTTTCTTGCTCTTGATCGGACCGCTGTTCACGATGCGGCATTTGATCTCCGTGCCCTGCACTTCTTCGACCGTCAGGCCGATCAGGCCGTCGTCGATCAGAATCGTCGAACCGATATGAACGTCGGCCGGCAGGTTGGAATACGTGACCGGAATCCGGTCGCGGTCGCCTAAGATCTCTTCCGTCGTCAGCGTGATCGTCTCGCCTTGGTTCAGCTCGATCGGCTCTTCCTTCAGCTTGCCGAGACGGATCTCGGGGCCTTTGGTATCGAGCAGGATCGCGACGTTCTTGCCCAGCTCGCGGCTGGCTTGGCGGATGTTCTTAATCCGGTTGCCGTGCTCTTCGAAATCGCCGTGCGAGAAATTCAGGCGGGCAACATTCATGCCCGCGTTAATAAGCTTCTTCGTGTTTTCCAGCGATTCGCTGGAAGGGCCGATCGTACATACAATCTTTGTTTTGCGCATGGGTGGGTTCCATCCTCCGTGAATAACGTCTACGAATATTTAGGTGCTAAACTTGCGCGGATTCGGCTTCCGCCGGGGACGCGGGCTCCGGCGCGGGTGCGGCCGGCGCCGGCGTCCGGTAGGCGCCGACTTTCCGAAATTTATTGTAACGGTCCGTAATCAGCTCATCCGGGGTCATGCGGGACAGCTCCGTCAAATGGCGCCATACCGCTTCCTTGATCGTTTCGGATTGCGCCGCCAAATCGCGGTGCGCGCCGCCCTGCGGCTCCTCGATGATCTCCTCGATGATCCCGAAGCCGAGCAGGTCTCCGGCCGTAATTTTCATGACTGCCGCCGCCTCGTCCGCGCGGCCCGCGTCCTTCCACAGAATGGAAGCCGCGCCGTTCGGCGAAATGACGGAATAAATGGCGTTCTCGAGCATCAGCACGCGGTTGCCCACGCCGAGCGCCAGCGCGCCGCCGCTGCCGCCTTCGCCGATGACCACGCAGATGATCGGCACGCCGAACGTGGCCATCTCGCGCAAATTGCGCGCGATCGCCTCGGATTGGCCGCGCTCTTCGGCGGTATTGCCGGGGTAGGCGCCCTTCGTGTCGATGAACGTCACGATCGGACGGCCGAATTTGTTCGCCTGCTGCATGAGGCGCAGCGCCTTGCGGAAGCCTTCCGGGTGCGGACTGCCGAAGAAGCGCGCGATGTTGTCCTTCGTGTCTTTGCCGCGCTGATGGCCGATGACCGTGACCGGCACGCCGTTCAGCTTGGCGAGGCCGCCGACGATCGCCAGATCGTCCGCGAACAGCCGGTCGCCATGCAGCTCGATGAAGTCGGTAAAGATCTCCCCAATGAAGTCCAGCGACGTCGGGCGGCCTTGATGGCGCGCCAGGTGCATCTTCTGGGCGGGCGTCAATTCGTTGTACAGTTCTTCCTGCAGCTGTTTGCAGCGTTCCTCGAGGCGGGCGATTTCATCGCTGAAATCAATGCCCGATTCCTGGCCGAATTTTTTCAGCTCTTCGATTTTCTTTTGCAGTTCATTGAGCGGTTTCTCAAAGGGCAGCTCACCCGCCATGAATCCAATCCCCTTTCTCGGCATGCATATCCAGCAGCTTGGTCAGCAACGGCTTCATTTCCTTGCGGTGCACGACTTTGTCCAGCTGGCCGTGCTGCAGGTTGAATTCCGCGGTCTGGAAGTTGTCCGGCAGCTTCTGGCGGATCGTCTGCTCGATGACGACGCGGCCCGCGAAGCCGACGAGAGCGCCGGGCTCGGCCAAATTAAAGTCGCCGAGCATCGCGAAGCTGGCGGATACGCCGCCGGTCGTCGGGTCCGTCATGACGGAAATGTACAGCCCGCCGTCGCCCTGGAATCTCGCGAGCGCGGCGCTCGTCTTGGCCATCTGCATGAGGCTGAGGATGCTCTCCTGCATCCGGGCGCCGCTCGACGTCGAGAAAATCAGGAGCGGCACTTTTTTCGCGTGGGCTTGTTCGATCGCGCGCGTGATTTTCTCCCCGACGACCGAGCCCATGCTCCCCGCGAAGAAATCGAAGCTCATGAAAGCGGCGACGACCGGCAGTCCGCCGATCGTCCCTTCTCCGGTCACGACCGCGTCGGTCAGGCCGGAGCTTTTCTTTTGCGCTTCCACCTTGGCGGCATAACCGGGAAAACCGAGCGGATCCTCGGAGGAGAGGTCCGCGTCGAACTCCGTCAATCGGCCTTCGTCAAGCGTAATCGCGATCCGTTCCCATGCGCTGAGCCGAAAGTGATGGCCGCAGCTCGGGCAGACCTTCAGGTTCTTCTCGATTTCCTTGCTGAACTGAATGTTGCCGCACTTCGGGCACTTGGACATCAAGCCCTCCGGAATTTCCGGTTTCGTGCGGGGCTGGCCCGAAGGAATCGTGGCGTATTTTTTTTTATGGAATAAGTCCTTGAACACGAGTGACACCTCTTTGGGAGCGCGATAGTTTATCTTTCACGGTGCGCCTGGACGCGGTTGCCGCCTCGGACGGCGTAAGAAACGGTTCGCCTCCGGCAACGCGGCCGGCGCCCGGAAACGCCGAAGCGATGGTTAACGCTGCGAGTTTAAAATGCCGTTCAGCACTTCCTGCACTTCTTCCAGTTCGCCAGATGGGACCAATATTTCGTACTGCTGTTTCGAAACGTTGATCGGTCTTATCTTTACGAGAAACCCTTCCTGGGTCAGCCGGTTTTTGATGCTCTCCGCAATTTTTGCCGTCGGCGCGATATAGATAACCGTCCACATGAAAGGAACCTCCTGAGCCGTTGTTAAAGGGCATCTGTACGCACATGGAGAACCATGGCCGCGATATAAACTCTCGTTATCTGGGCATATGATGTCATAATGATACCATATGTTTAGATTCCATCGCAACGCCGCCCCCCGCTTACCGGCCAATCCTGCCGGAAGTCTCCCATCGCGTGTCAGTTCGTCTGGTCGGCGATTTCGTAGCGCACGGCCTTCGGG
Organism: Paenibacillus sp. GCM10023250; assembly: GCF_042653205.1. Taxonomy (NCBI): domain Bacteria; kingdom Bacillati; phylum Bacillota; class Bacilli; order Caryophanales; family Paenibacillaceae; genus Paenibacillus; species Paenibacillus sp. GCM10023250. The sequence goes on from NZ_JBHSHY010000080.1 coordinate 4,423, forward strand.
TCCTGGTGCGCGATCCGCGCGGAAGCCGCGGCCGCGAGACCGGCGACGAGGTCGTCCAGAAAAACGTGGACGTGCTTGCCTTTCTCGTTCAGCTTGCGGATGATGCCCGGCTTCACCTTGTCGAGGTAGCCGAAGCTCGTAAGGCCGATCATCCCGTAGACGTTCGTGATGCCGAGCGCAAGCGTCTCATCGACGCCGTACAGCGATTCGTCCGCTTCCATGATCGCCTGCAGCGGCTCCGGAAGCAGCTTCCGTTCGGCCAGCTCATCCAGCGCGATTCCCGTAAACAGCACGTACTGCACCTCGCGCTTCCCGAGCACATGCAGGACGCTCTCTTCGCATTCTTGGTAAGTCAGGTCCCTATTATAAGGGCGCTGCAGCGAAAATACGATATCCGCCACGTCGCTGATCGCGACGCCGCGGCGGTTCAGCCATTTTTCCATATTGGACGACATGCTAATCCCCCCGCATCGGCTTGTACGAAACGACCCGTCCAGGCGGCCGGAAGACCCGGTGCGGACGGCGGACGATCCCGCGCAAGCTTCGATAATGCGGAGCCGTCAGTTCTTCTAGCTCCGTGTCTCCTAAATGTATGCGGAGATGCGAAAACATGTGCATGCCGGAACAGGAAAGATTGTCCGCAATCGGACGCGCGTCATTTCACGATGGCGGAGCCCTTGCCGAAGAGCGCTTCGATGCCCGCCAGCAGCTGCTCCGACGGCTTCACGCGGAAAGCGTCGCTGAGCGCCACGGTCCGCCCCTCGCGCTCATAGAACAGCACGGTTTCGAGCGGCCCCGCGCTGCCCGTCAGCAGCGCCTTGAGCCGCTCCAGCGCGCCGGCCTCCTCGCGGCCGGCGGCGATTTTGACATACAGCCGCTGGACGCGCCTCGCCGGCGGAGCGCCGCCGCCGGCATCGCGGCCGGCCGCCGCCGGGCGCGCCTGACCCGCGGCGCCGCCGTTCGCGGC
>NZ_JBHSHY010000081.1:0-3723 GCF_042653205.1 Paenibacillus sp. GCM10023250
GAAAGGGCTCAAGAGTATGCTTTCACGTTATTTGGAGCTTTGTTAACCTTTTGGAACCGCCGTATGCGGACCCGCATGTACGGTGGTGTGAGAGGACGGAGGCTAGCCGCCTCCTCCTACTCGATTCGGGCGGCCGCGTCCGGCACGGCAATGCCCGGCGCGGGTTTTATTTGCGGCCGATGTCGTGATTGACGGCGATCAGGCCGATGACCTGCTTGGCGTCGGCGCTTCCGCCGAACCAGAGCTCGCCGCGTCCGACCATGACGCCCTGCTTGTTGACGAACAGGCGCTCCTCGTCCTGGTTCGCGATGGCGTCGCGCACTTCTTTCGTCATGATCGATTTGTACTGGTCGATGAAGTCGCGTCTCGTCTGGATGCGATGCTTGCCGTCGGCGCCGTTCACCTTGAGCGGGTACAGAATATGGTTCGCGACTTCCGTCATGTCGTCCTTGGCGATGGCGGCCTTGACCGTCCGGAAGACCTCGAGGAACGCCTGCCTATCCTTGATATTGGCTGTCGAGAACGATGGGCTCGTATCGAATTTGGCCGGAACGGACGATTCCGTCCCGGCTGCCGAGCCCGTGTTCGACGACGCGCCGCCGCGATTCGGCGAGCTTGCGCATCCTGCTGCCGACAGCAGCGCCATGCTTATCAGAACGGCCGCGAAGAGCCGTGATCGTGACCGAAACCGGGATACCCCTCGATATTTGGCGGAAAACTCGTTCATCCTGCAACACCTTCCTTTTCTCCCTTGGGCCTTCACTTTATGGACGGAGGGAGGCGGAATAATGTTTCGATGCACGCGGTATGAAAATAGTGGTTTAGTCCCAGTCGGGGCGGGCGCTTAAAACCGTCTCGCGGGGGCGCGTCAGCGGCTGCCCGCGCCGGGGGACGGCGCCGGGGAATGACGCCGCTCCGCGGCGTTTTTGCGCGGCAGCGTCTGGCGCGGTACGAGCATGTGCTTGACGGCCGCATCGCAGGGCCGATAAGCGTCGCCGCAGGGAACACCGCAAGGGACAAAGGCGCCGCGTGCGCCGGCAACGCAGGTCAAAGGTGCCGCGTGAGCCGGCAAGGGAGAGATGCGCCGCCTGCGCCGGCAACGCGGATCAAAAGCGCCGTGTCGCTGGCATCGCGGGTCAAAGGCGCCGCCTGCGCCAGCAAGGGACAAATGCGCCGCCTGCGCCGGCAAGGGACAGATGTGCCGCCTGCGCCGGCAACGCAAGTCAAAAAGCGCCTCCGCCGTCCGGCGGAGGCGCTTCGTTGCCGAAGCATTGGTCGACAGCGCGTTAAGCGCGGTCGAGAATCGTTTGGTACGTCGTGCGGTCGCACTTTTCCACGAGCTTCACGAGCAGCTCTTTGGCGGCGTCGTAATCGTCCGTGTGCAGCACGGATGCGGACGTGTGGATGTAGCGCGCGCAGACGCCGATGACCGTCGACGGGATGCCGCTGCCCTGCGTGTGGACGGCGCCGGCGTCCGTGCCGCCCGGCGAGACGAAATATTGGTACGGAATCTTATGGGTTTCCGCCGTGTCGAGCACGTACTCCACCATGCCGCGGTGCGTCATCATCGTCGGGTCGTAGATGCGCAGCAGCGCGCCTTGGCCGATTTGCCCGAAGGCCGTCTTGTCGCCGTTCATGTCGTTGGCGGCGCTGGCGTCCATGGCGAAGAACAAGTCCGGCTTGATCATGTTCGAGCTGGTGCGCGCGCCGCGCAGGCCGAGCTCCTCTTGAACCGTCGCCCCCGAATACAGCACGTTCGGCAGCCGCTTGCCCCGAAGCTCCTTCAGCAGCTCGATGGCCAGGCCGACGCCGTAGCGGTTGTCCCACGCTTTGGCCATGATTTTCTTCGGGTTCGCGAGCGGCGTGAATGAACAGTGGGGCACCGCTTGAAGGCCGATGCGAATGCCAAGCTCCTGCGCGTGCGCCTTGCTGTCGGCGCCGATGTCGATGTACATTCCCTTCACGTCGAGCGGCTTGCCGCGCGATGCCTCGTCGAGCAGGTGGACCGGCGTCGTGCCGATGATGCCCATAAGCGGCCCGTTGTCCGTCATCACCTGGACGCGCTGAGCCGGCAGCACTTGGCTGAACCAGCCGCCGAGCGTCTGGAATTTCAGCATGCCGTTCTCGGTAATGCCGTTAATGAGGAAACCGACCTCGTCCATGTGGCCCGCTGCCATGATGACCGGACCGCTCTCGTCGCCGCGCAGCACGCCGAAAATGCTCCCCAGCCGATCCTGCACGATCTCGTCCGTGTACTTCTCCATCTCGCCGCGCACGAAGCGCCGCAGCTCCCGCTCGAATCCCGGCGCCGCCTGGAAATCCGTCAGCGTCCGGAACAGCTCCATCGTTTCTTGATTCATCCCGCATTCCTCGCAATCCTGTGAAATATGCGCTCGTCGGCGCGTCGTCCTGCCTTTGCCGTTTGTTCCGATCCGCATCCTACATTTTACCGCCTTTTCGCGCCGGGGTAAAATCCCCGTCCACCGCGCTGTGCGGCAGCGGGCGAGGAAACGGCGTTCGAGCAGGAGTGACGGCTGTGGCGAATGGGCATGACAATCGGGCGGTCGGGGGTAGGCGAGGAGGTAGGGTATATACTCGGGGGCTGTGAAGGACGAATGGTTAGTAAAGGGCTCTGCGGGGCGGATATGTAACGTGCGAGACTGTGTGGGACGCCTGGACGCCTGTGTCCGCCAATCGCCAAAATATCGCCGATTCGGCGACATAGCGGCTTTCGTGTCCGCGAAAGCTCAGGCGGACGGCCGGCGAGAAGGGCTATGCAAGGCTGGGCGGGAAGACTAGATAGACTGGCGAGAAAGATTTCGGGGCGGGGCAACGATTGAATAGGCAGGCGAGGAACGTTGCGGGCGAGAGATAAGTAGAGCGAGTGCGCCTGGGGAATAGTAGTGCTGGAAGAGCAGCTTTCTGGCTCAAGGATCCGGCCAGGCGATGAATCGCGCGGGGTTTCGCGGACACAGAAGCCGTTATTGCGATCGGATCGCCCATTTTTTGAAACGAACGGCCACACGTTCCGCTATTCGCCGAAAATAGCGCTGTTTTGCCGGAAATTCGGCAAATAGCTGCTCCTGTGTCCGCCAAACGCCAAAATATCGCCGATTCGGCGAAATAGCGGCTTTCCTGTCCGCGAAAGCTTAGGCGGACGGCCGGCGAGAGGGGCTATGCAAGGCTGGGCGGGAAGACTAGATAGACTGGCGAGAAAGATTTCGGGGCGGGGCAACAATTGAATAGGCAGGCGAGGAACGTTGCGGGCGAGGGATAAGTAGAGCGAGTGCGCCTGGGGAATAGTAGTGCTGGAAGAGCAGCTTTCTGGCTCAAGGATCCGGCCAGGCGATGAATCGCGCGGGGTTTCGCGGACACAGAAGCCGTTATTGCGATCGGATCGCCCATTTTTTGAAACGAGCGGCCACACGTTCAGCTATTCGCCGAAAATAACGCTGTTTTGCCGGAAAATCGGCAATAGCTGCGCCTGTGTCCGCCAAACGCCAAAATATCGCCGATTCGGCGAAATAGCGGCTTTCCTGTCCGCGAAAGCTCAGGCGGTCGGCCGGCGAGAGGGGCTATGGTTCGTGAGTGAACCGGGTGCTCCGCGCTAGTAGTGCCTAGCCCCCCGCCAGCGCCGCGCCCGGCGCCAGCGTCCCCACGCCGCGCCCCGCGCCCGCCGCCAGCGCCTCCGCGCTCCGCGCGCCTGCCCCACCGCCCGCGCCC
>NZ_JBHSHY010000082.1:0-3611 GCF_042653205.1 Paenibacillus sp. GCM10023250
AACCATGTTCCCGTCGGCAAGATCGTATGGCCGACGATCGGTCACACGATGATTCTGATGGGCACGGCGTGGGTGCTGTCGCTGCTCATCGCCATTCCGTGGGGGATCTACAACAGCACGGTGGAATACGGCTTGTCCGACCAGACGGCGTCGTTCATCGCCTACATCGGGTTCGCCATGCCGACCTTCTGGTTCGGCATCATTCTGCAGGAGCTGTTCGCGTTGAAATGGGATCTACTGCCGCTATCCGACATGTACACGATGGGCAAGGAAGGCAACCTGCCCAACCTGCTGATGCACCTCGTGCTGCCGGTCAGCGTGCTGACGCTCGGCTTCCTCGCGGGCTATTCCAAGTACGCGCGCGCGAGCATGCTTGAGGTGCTCGACCGGGATTACATCCGGACGGCGCGCGCCAAGGGCGTTCCCGAGCGCACGGTCATCTTCCGGCACGGGCTGCGCAACGCGCTCATTCCGATCGTGACGCTGCTCGGCCTCGATCTGCCGATTCTCGTCGCGGGGGCGGCACTGACGGAGAGCGTGTTCAACTGGCCGGGAATGGGGCGGCTGTTCGTGCAGATGGCCGTGGCGCGGGAGTATTCCGTGCTCATGGCGATTACGCTCATCACCGCGGTTTTCGTCATCTGCGGCAACTTATTAGCGGACATTCTGTACGCGCTGGTCGATCCGCGCGTGCGGCTGGACCGGAAGGGAGGCTCGGCATGAGCGAAGCAAGCGTAACGTTGAACGAAACCCCTGCGGTCGTCAAGCCAGGCCGCCCGGCGAGCGCATGGCGCACCGGCTGGAAGAAGTTTTCGGCGAATCGTTTTGCCTTGATCGGATTGGCCGTCATGGTTTTCTTCCTGCTCGTGGCCTTCGCGGCGCCGCTGATCGCGCCGTACAACCCGTCGAAGATCGACATGATGCTCCCGAACCTGCCTGCGGGCTCGGGTCATCATCTGCTCGGCACGGACGAGCTGGGACGCGACATCTTCTCGCGCCTCGTCTACAGCAGCCAAGTGTCGCTGCTGGTCGGCTTCACCGTCGCGTTCGCGGCGGTGCTCATCGGCACCTTGATCGGGGCGATTTCCGGCTACTTCGGCGGCTTCGTCGATACCTGCTTCATGCGGATCGTGGACGTGATGAACTCCATCCCGCTGCTGTTCCTGAACATTCTGGTGCTGGCGATCTTCGGCAACAAGTTCTACTACATGATTCTCGTGCTGTCGCTGACGAGCTGGATGGGCGTGGCGCGGCTCGTGCGCGGCACGTTCCTGCAGCTGCGGGAGATGCAGTACGTCGAAGCGGCCAAGGCGATCGGCGTGACGGACTGGGGCATTATTTTCCGGCATTTGCTGCGCAACGCGTCGGCGCCGATCATCGTCAACGCGACGCTTATGGTCGGCGGGGCGATTCTGACCGAGTCGGCGCTGTCGTATCTCGGACTCGGCATTCAAATTCCGCAGACGAGCTGGGGGCAGATGCTCTCGAACTCGCAGCAGTTCATGCTGATCGACCCGATGCAGGCAGTCTATCCGGGCTTATGTATTCTGATCGTCGTGCTGGCGGTTAATTTCATCGGTGACGGGCTGCGCGACGTGCTGGATCCGCGGCAGCGGGCGATGCTTTCCCCAAGGAGGTTGGAGCGGTGGCGAAAACGATTCTTGAAGTAAATGACCTGACCGTCGGATTTCCGCGGGAAGACGGGCTCTTGAAAGCGACCGACCGCGTCAGCTTCGCGATCGAGGAAGGGCAGACGCTGTGCGTCGTCGGAGAATCGGGCAGCGGCAAGAGCGTGACGTCGCTCGCGATCATGCGGCTGATCGACTTCGCGGGCGGGTTCATTGCCGGCGGACAGGTCCGCTTCGACGGCGAGGAGCTGACGAAGAAGCGGCAGAGCGAGATGAACCGGATTCGCGGCGAGCGGATGGCGATGATTTTCCAAGACCCGATGTCGGCGCTGAACCCGGTATTCGCGGTGGGCGAACAAATCGCCGAGAGCCTGCGCCTGCACAAAGGGCTGAGCAAGAAGGACGCGTGGAACAAGGCGGTGGAACTGCTGAAGCTGGTCGGCATTCCGGAGGCGGAGATCCGCGCGAAGCAGTTCCCGTTCCAGCTGTCCGGAGGCATGTGCCAGCGGGTCGTCATCGCGATGGCGCTGGCATGCGAGCCGGAGCTGATCATCGCGGACGAGCCGACGACGGCGCTCGACGTGACGATCCAGGCGCAGATCCTCGATCTGCTGCGCCGGCTGAAGCGCGAGCGGAAGACCGCGACGCTGCTGATCACGCACGACATGGGCGTGGCGGCGGAGATGGCGGACCGGATCGCGGTCATGTACGCCGGGACGATCGTCGAGGAAGGGACGGTCGACCATATCTTCAACGCGCCGCGGCATCCGTACACGGTGGGGCTGCTGCGCTCCATCCCGCGGCTGGAGGAGGAGCCGGGGAGCGAGCTGTACGCGATCCGGGGAAGCATCCCGGGCATCTCGGACATTCCGAAGGGATGCCGGTTCCATCCCCGCTGCCCGTACGCAATGGATCGCTGCAAACATGAGGAGCCGGCGCTGCAGGACGCGGGAGGCGGCCACCGGGCGGCGTGCTGGCTGGACGGACTACCGGAGGAGGCGGCGATATGACGGAACCGTATTTGGTTGAGGCAAAGGAAGTCAAGAAGTATTTCCCGATTAAGAAAGGCCTGCTGAGCCGGGTCGTGGGGCACGTGAAGGCGGTTGACAACGTCAGCTTCGGCGTACGGCCGGGCGAGACGTTCGGGCTCGTGGGCGAGTCGGGCTGCGGCAAGTCGACGCTCGGCCGGGTGATGCTGCACCTGCAGAAGGCGACCGGCGGCGAGGTGCGGTTCAACGGCCAGGACATTCAGCAGGCGGGACCGAATGAGCTGCGGAAGCTGCGGGAGGAGATGCAGATCATCTTCCAGGATCCGATGGGCTCGCTGAACCCGCGGTTCCTGGTACGGGACCTGATCGGTGAGCCGTTGAAGCTGCACCGCAAGATGTCGGCGTCCGACATCGACGACCGGGTAGTGGAGCTGATGGAGCTGGTCGGTCTGGACGTGACGCGGCGGAACCGCTACCCGCACGAATTCTCGGGCGGGCAGCGGCAGCGGATCGGGATCGCGCGGGCGATCGCGCTCAATCCGAAGTTCATCGTGGCGGACGAATCGGTGTCGGCGCTCGACGTGTCGGTGCAGTCGCAGGTGCTGAACCTGATGATGAAGCTGCAGCGGGAGCTGGGGCTGACGTACCTGTTCATCGCGCATGGACTGAACGTAGTCCGGCATGTCTCGAACCGGGTCGGGGTTATGTATCTCGGCAAGCTGGTGGAGGTCGCGCCGGCGGACGAGCTGTTCGCGCGGCCGGCGCACCCGTACACGCAGGCGCTGATGTCGGCGATTCCGCAGCCGTCGCCGGGCCGCCAGCGGGACCGGGTGGCGCTGCAGGGCGAGGTGCCTTCGCCGGTCAACCCGCCGTCGGGCTGCCGGTTCCACCCGCGCTGCCCGTTCGCGCAGGCGCGCTGCGCGACGGAGGAGCCGCTGTCCCGGCCGGTCGGCCTCGACCGCGAGGTCGCCTGCCATTTTCCGCTAATTTCCTA
>NZ_JBHSHY010000083.1:0-3240 GCF_042653205.1 Paenibacillus sp. GCM10023250
GCCGGCGGGCTGCGGCAGCTGCTCGCCGCGCTCGCGGACGCGCCGCCGCTGCCGGCGGAGGCGCTGGACGCCTACGCCGCGGCGGCCCCGGGCCCGGATCACGCCGGCTTCGCCGCCGGCGTGGACGCGCTCGTGCGCGGCCTCGAGCAGCAGCTCGCGCAGTGGCGAGAGGTCCAGGCGCTCGCCGACGCCAAGGCGGACGCGGCGGACTAAAGGCGCCGCCCTTGCACCGGACAGCGGGCCGCGGGCGGCGGGCAGCTCGCGGCCGCAAGCGTATTTGCTTAGAGCTACACACATCGAAGAGACCGCGGGCGATTCGCCCCGCCGGTCTCTTTTTGCGTCTATAATCCGCTGCCGTTTTTTGCTACAATAGGCCTTGTCTCGCCTTGCCGAATGTTCCGTACCATCCATCCACTATTCATGGGAGCGTGAACGACACATGAGTTATTTATCGCTGAGCACCTGGAGCCTGCACCGCAATCTCGGACCGCTGCGCTGGACGCAGTGGGATGCGGAGGCCGGCAAGCATATTTTCGTCGAAAACCCGCAGCCGGAGCTGATGAAGCTCGTCGACCTGCCGGAACATCTGGCCAAGGAGGGCTTCGGCGCGGTCGAAATCGGGCATTTCCACTTCCCGTCCGCGGATAACGGCTACCTGGCCGAGCTGCGCGCCGCGGTCGAGCGCGCGGGCATCTCGCTCGACACCATCCTGCTCGACTATGGCGACATCTCCAGCGCCGACGAGATTCGCAGGGAGGCGGACGCCGCTTACGTGCGCGAATGGATCGACATCGCCGCGAAAGCCGGCGCCAAGAACATCCGCGTCGTCGCCGGCGAGAGCGAGCCGGGCGACAAGGCCGCGCTGGCCCGCTCCATCGCCTCGCTCAAGGAGCTGCACGCCTACGGCCAAAGCCGGAACGTCCGCGTCATTACGGAGAATTTCAAGCCGCTCGCCTCGACGTCCGACAACGTCCTTGCCATCATCGGCGCCTTCGAAGGCCGGCTGAACGTCATCGACGACTTCGGCAACTTCAAGGGCGACACCAAATACGAGCAGCTGGCAGCGATTCTGCCGCATGCCGTCTCGATCCACGCCAAGGCGCACTATGACGAAAACGGCCAGCCAGATACGGATGAATACATTCGCTGCCTCGAGCTGCTCAAGGCCGGCGGCTACGACGGCGCCGTCTCGCTCATCTACGACGGACCGGGCGATATGTGGGAAGGCCTGAGCCGCATCCGCCGCATCGTGGAGCCGTACCTGTAAGCCACCCGCGGATGCGCCGCGGCGGATCTCCGCTCGTTCGCTGCGCGCAGACCGAGAAGGAGCACAGACCGAAAAGGAGCGCGACGCGATCATCGCGATTTCCGCGAAGGCTCCAACGTGAACGCGCTGCGGCGGATCCCCGCTTGTTCGCTGCACGCAGACCGAGAGGGAGCGCCGACGCGATCATCGCGATTTCGGCGAAGGCTCCAACGTGAACGCGCAGCGGTACGCTTGTCGCATTCCTGCTTTCGATATTTCGGACCACGACCAAGAAACACGCCGGTTCCCCGGCGTGTTTCTGTTGTATAGCAGCCATATGCCTAAAGCCAGACTAGTCCTTACCAGAACGTGACGCCCGTCAGCTTCTCGCTCAGCGCCCACAGCTTGCGGGCAATCTCCGGATCGATGGCCCACGGCGCCACGCCCGAGCTGAACGGGTCCGAATCCGGTGCCGCGACCGCAGCAATGTCGGCATCCTCGCAGTAGACGCCTCCGCGGCCCTCGAGCTGCGGATTCGCGGCGCACCAGACGCTGGTCGCAGCGCCCTGCGCTACGGTCTTGAACCGGCTCGGGTCGTGCGCAACCCGGTTGCCCTGCTCGTCGAGCGCGCCCATCGCCTTCATCTCGTCGTCGGACAGATGGCGGGACAGGTCGGTCACGATGGTGCCGGGGTGCACGGAGAATGCCCGTACGCCGTACGCGAATCCGATCCGGTCCAGCTCGACCGCGAACAGTGCGTTCGCGGACTTCGATTGGCCGTACGCCAGCCACTTGTCATATTCGCGGTGCTCGTAGTTCGGATCGTCCAGGTCCACGCCGGCGAGGCGCAGCGCCCGCGAGGAGACGGACACGACGCGCGCGTCGCCGGATCGCTTCAGTGCCGGCCACAGTCTCGCCGCTAGCTGAAAATGCCCCAAATGGTTGACCGCGAATTGCGATTCATAGCCGCGGGCGTCCCGCGCGAGCGGCGTCGCCATGATGCCTGCGCTGTTCACGAGGATGTCGAGCGGACGGCCCGAGGCGAGGAACCGCGCCGCGAACGCGTCGATCGACGCGGGATCCGCCAGGTCGAGCGTCTCGAGCTCGATGCGCGGCATTCCGGCCACCGCCGCGGCAGCCTTCTCCGGCGTGCGCGCGGGCACGACGACCGTCGCGCCGGCTTCCGCCAGCACGCGGGCGGTTTCCAGGCCGAGGCCGGAGTAGCCGCCGGTGACGATGGCGATTTTGCCGGTCAGGTCCCGGCCGCCGAGCGCCTCGGCTGCGGTCGTTTGCGGGCCGAAGCCGGAAGGGATCGGCGCTTGGGGCGTTTGCACATAGTTATCGGTAGGTTGCATGAATCAGTCACTCCTTATTCGGTTTGGGATACGACAGATGAATCAGCTCCGCATAGTTGTCCAGCTTGTACTGCATCATGCCGAGCGACTCGCGCAGCTCTTCCATTTGCCGTTCGATATGTTGCTTGTGCTCGGCGAGCACGAGGTAGCAGTCTTCGTAGCGTCCTTCGTTGTAATAACGGATGTACCGTTCGATGTCCTTGAGCGGCATTTGGGTCCGTTTCAGATGCGTGACGAACATGTAGCGGCGCAAATCCGACTCCGAGTAGGCGCGATGACCGTTGTCTTTGCGCTTCGCCGGCGGCAACAAGCCGATCCGCTCGTAATAGCGGATGACGTCGATACTGAGACCCGTCATGCTCGAAACGTCCGCGATGGCGTATTCCGTCGTCTCCTCCTCCATCCCCTATCCTCCTCTGCTCGGGCGCCCGTACCGGACCTGCCGCGAGTAATCGTACTACCTGAACCATGGTTAAGGTCAAGCGAACCGTAATTAACTTCTTTTAGCATGTCCCGTTCCGCCCGAAAAAAGGCGGGATCGCGCCCGCGCGAGGCGGCGGCGAGCGCCCGCGCGAGGCGGCGGCGAGCGCCCGCGCGAGGCGGCGGCGAGCGCCCGCGCGAGGCGGGGCCGGCCTGCCC
>NZ_JBHSHY010000084.1:0-3140 GCF_042653205.1 Paenibacillus sp. GCM10023250
ATTCCACCGTGCTGTTGTAGATCCCCCACGGAATGGCGATGAGCAGCGACAGCACCCACGCCGTGCCCATCAGAATCATCGTGTGACCGATCGTCGGCCATACGATCTTGCCGACGGGAACATGGTTCTTGAACGTAAAGCCGAGGTCACCCTTCAGCAGATTGCCCAGCCAGCTGACGAATTGCATCGGCAGCGGCCGGTCGAGCCCGAGATTATGCGCTTGAATCGCTGCCGCTTCCGACGACAAGCCCGGCGACAAGTAGATCGTCTTCGGGCCGCCCGGAGCGGCGTGGATGAGCAGAAAGCTCAAAATCGCGATAAGCAGCAGCACGAGCAGCGATTGCAGCACGCGCCGCACGAAATATTCCGTCACGTCATTTCCTCCTTATCAAGCAAGAAGAGAAGGACCGGATGGACCTTCCCTTCAATCCTTGGTTTGCTGTTCTCAAGTTGTAGAAGCGCAGCGTCCCGCGTTATTTCGCGGTCCACCAGTTGATGACGTGATAGAAGTACCCGTAGCTGAGCGTCGCTTCCGGCTTGTCCGCTTCGGCAAAACGAACCTTGTTCTTGTCGTAGGCTTCCGGTGCGCCGTATTGATACAGGAACACGTACGGCAGGTCGGTCGAGATTTCTTTTGCGACTTCGGCGTAGGCCGCCTTGCGCTCGTTCTGGTCGACGGTAGAGTAGCCTTTCACCCACAGCTCGTCAAGCTTGGTGTTCTTGTACCAGCCGGAGTTCTGGCCGGCCGGCGGGAAGTACTTGGACGAGAAGATGCTTTCGCCGTCCGGATCCGGGTTGCTGAGCGACCAGCCGAGGAGAAGGGCTTCGTATTTGCCCGGATTGACATTCTGATCGATCCACGCGGAGAACTCGATGGCCTTCGGCACGACTTCGATGCCGACGTCCTTCAGGTTCTGCTGCACGACGGCGGCGACTTGCTCGCGGCGCGCGTTGCCGGCGTTGTACTGCAGCTCGAACGAGAAGCGGTGGCCGTCCTTCTCGAGAATGCCGTCCTTGCCCGGCTTCCAGCCGTCTTCCGCCAGCATCGTTTTCGCCTTCTCCGTGTCGTACGCGTAGTTGACCGCGGAGTTCGCGTCGAACGCCCACGAGGTTGGCAGGAACGGCGCGTTCAGCAGCGTGCCCGTGCCTTTCAGGATGTTGTCGACCATACCTTGGCGGTTGACCGCGGTCGCGATCGCTTGACGCGTTTTTTGGCTTTGGAACAGGACATACTTGTCCGGGAAGTTGTCGGCTTTGAAGTTGAATTGGATGAATTCGTACGACGGGCCCGGCTCCGACACGATGGTAAGGTTGTCCTTCGCTTTCACCGTGTCCACAATCGTCAGCGGCACAGACGATACGAGATCGACGTCGCCTTTCAGCAAAGCTTGCGTCTGCGTGTTTTGGTCGGCGTAAATTTTCAACGTGACCGTCTTGATGTGCGGCTTCACGCTAGCCCAATAGTTCGGGTTGGCTTCCACCGTGGAGTACTGGCTTTGTTCCCACTTCGTCCAGACCCAAGGTCCGTTCGTAATCGTCTTGGCCGGGTCGGTACCGTATGGATTCTTCTCCAGCTCCGCAAGAGGCACGTCCTTCAGGATGTGATAAGGCGCGACCGAACCGCTCAATGCGTACAGGAACGGCGCGTACACGGCCTTGAGCTTGAATTCGACGGTGTGGTCGTCGATCTTCGTGATCGTGTCGACCTTATCGACCATGCTGATGCCCGGAGCGCCGGCTTCCGGATTCTTGATCGTATCGTACGTGAATTTGACGTCGTCGGCCGTCACCGGCTGACCGTCGCTCCACTTCGCTTCCGGCTTCAGCTTGATCGTGTAGGTCAGACCGTCCGCGCTGATCGTCGGCAGCTCGGCCGCGAGCGACCACGGCTCAACGACCAAATTATTGGAACGATCGACGTCATACAGGTTTGCGTTAAGGAACGTGGCAAGGTCGCCCGAAGCGGTATCCGCGATGTAGAGCGGGTTGACGGAATTGATGTCCGAGAACGTGCCGACCGTCAGCGTGCCTCCGTCCACCGGCGTGTCCGCCGAAGGCGTCTCCGCCGCGTTCGTGCCCGAGTTCGCGGGCGCCTCGTTCGCCGGTTGATTCGCGTCCTGGCCGTTGTTCGCCGCCGGCGCGTTCGTCTCGCTCGTACCGGAATTCGAATTGCCGCAGCCTGCGGCCATGGAGCCGGCCAGCGCCATAATCGATAATAAGACCGTCAGTCGTTTCTTTTTGCTCATCTTTACACATCCCCGTCGATTTTTTTGTTTTCTTCCCAACCCCGTGTCCCGCGTTCGCATCAATGATTGCATGCGGCTGATTGCGGATTTCGGTCGACAAAACACCTGTACCCGCCATACGCTGGCGTACAAAGCGGTCGGGCTTCGCCCCTTTTCATAGAAAACGATTTCAAAAAATCTTCGTTACAAACTTCGTCACGGCGTGTGCGACGTTCTGTAACATGGAGTACGGCAAGTGCTTGATAGGAAGCGGTCGGTTCTTCGTGGGCTTATCGTTCCAGATGCGGGTAAATCCGAAGCGCGAAACGCGGCGGCCGGGCGGCCGGCTCGTTCCGAATTCATGGTGCGGAGCGGATGAATGCGACGATCGGCATGGGCGGCGGCTGCAGTCCGCCGGCTATCGACAGGTTGTCCGGACGCGTTAGGTGAAGTCATCGCCGCTAACGGAACTGCTTCCGTAAGCATTGATAAATCGTTCTTTCTTCCCGTAACATGCGTCCCGACTCGGTACCGGATTCGAATGCCTCCCCGTGCCGCTTACAAAAACTTCAAATCTAAAAAAATTATATATTCGTCCGACGGAAAGCGTCAAGAAATTTATATATTTAAACTTTACCGACAGTCAACGACCGACATTTCGCAAACGGCCAGGCGGCTGGGAACACCCCGATCGGCCGCTCGCGAATGCCGGAACGACGGGCTCCGTCGGCTTCCGGGCCAACGTAAAAAAGCCAACCGGCTTATGCCGGTCGGCCTACTCTCTAGTCTAGGAAATTAGCGGAAAATGGCAGGCGACCTCGCGGTCGAGGCCGACCGGCCGGGACAGCGGCTCCTCCGTCGCGCAGCGCGCCTGCGCGAACGGGCAGCGCGGGTGGAACCGGCAGCCCGACGGCG
>NZ_JBHSHY010000085.1:0-2702 GCF_042653205.1 Paenibacillus sp. GCM10023250
ATGGAGGCACACCAGGGGAACTGAAACATCTAAGTACCCTGAGGAAGAGAAAACAATAGTGATTCCGTCAGTAGCGGCGAGCGAACGCGGATTAGCCCAAACCAAGGAGCTTGCTCCTTGGGGTTGTAGGACGTCTCACATGGAGTTACAAAGGTGTTGGCTAGGCGAAGAGGTCTGGAAAGGCCCGCTAGAAGAGGTAAAAGCCCTGTAGCCCAAAGTCAGCACTCTCCGAGACGGATCCTGAGTACCGCGAGACACGTGAAACCTCGTGGGAATCCGGCAGGACCATCTGCCAAGGCTAAATACTCCCTAGCGACCGATAGCGAAGCAGTACCGTGAGGGAAAGGTGAAAAGCACCCCGGAAGGGGAGTGAAATAGAACCTGAAACCGTGCGCTTACAAGAAGTCAGAGCCCAATTTAGGGGTGATGGCGTGCCTTTTGTAGAATGAACCGGCGAGTTACGTTCCCATGCAAGGTTAAGGTGAAGAGCCGGAGCCGCAGCGAAAGCGAGTCTGAATAGGGCGATTTGAGTATGTGGACGTAGACCCGAAACCGTGTGATCTACCCCTGTCCAGGGTGAAGGTGCGGTAACACGCACTGGAGGCCCGAACCCACGAATGTTGAAAAATTCGGGGATGAGGTGGGGGTAGCGGAGAAATTCCAATCGAACTCGGAGATAGCTGGTTCTCCCCGAAATAGCTTTAGGGCTAGCCTCGGTGTAAGAGTCGTGGAGGTAGAGCACTGATTGGGTGCGGGGCCCGCCAAGGGTTACCAAGTCCAGTCAAACTCCGAATGCCATGTACTTATCACCGGGAGTCAGACGGTGAGTGCTAAGATCCATCGTCAAGAGGGAAACAGCCCAGACCATCAGCTAAGGTCCCCAAGTGTGTGTTAAGTGGGAAAGGATGTGGAGTTGCAAAGACAACCAGGATGTTGGCTTAGAAGCAGCCACCATTTAAAGAGTGCGTAATAGCTCACTGGTCGAGTGACTCTGCGCCGAAAATGTAACGGGGCTAAACACACCACCGAAGCTATGGCTTGATCGTAAGATCAGGGGTAGGGGAGCGTCGTGTACAGGTAGAAGTCAGACCGGAAGGACTGGTGGACGGTACACGAGTGAGAATGCCGGTATGAGTAACGAAAAGACAAGTGAGAATCTTGTCCGCCGTAAGCCTAAGGGTTCCTGAGGAAGGTTCGTCCGCTCAGGGTAAGTCGGGACCTAAGGCGAGGCCGAAAGGCGTAGTCGAAGGACAACAGGTTGATATTCCTGTACCACCGTAAGCCGTTACGAGCAATGGGGTGACGCAGAAGGATAGTGACGCGGGCTGATGGATGCCCGTCCAAGCAGTGAGGCTGATGTGTAGGCAAATCCGCACATCATAAGGCTGGGCTGTGATGGGGAGCGAAAATTGCAGTAGCGAAG
The DNA here is from genome assembly GCF_042653205.1 of Paenibacillus sp. GCM10023250. Lineage (NCBI taxonomy): Bacteria > Bacillati > Bacillota > Bacilli > Caryophanales > Paenibacillaceae > Paenibacillus > Paenibacillus sp. GCM10023250. Next base: position 1,424 of record NZ_JBHSHY010000085.1, read on the forward strand.
GTCATGAGTTCAGGCTGCCAAGAAAAGCCTCTAGCCAGGTGAAGGTGCCCGTACCGCAAACCGACACAGGTAGGCGAGCAGAGTATGCTAAGGCGCTCGGAAGAACTCTCGTTAAGGAACTCGGCAAAATGACCCCGTAACTTCGGGAGAAGGGGTGCCTCGGTAGGGTGAATAGCCCGAGGGGGCCGCAGTGAAAAGGCCCAAGCGACTGTTTAGCAAAAACACAGGTCTGTGCGAAGCCGTAAGGCGAAGTATACGGGCTGACGCCTGCCCGGTGCTGGAAGGTTAAGGGGAGTGGTTAGCCGCAAGGCGAAGCTATGAACCGAAGCCCCAGTAAACGGCGGCCGTAACTATAACGGTCCTAAGGTAGCGAAATTCCTTGTCAGGTAAATTCTGACCCGCACGAATGGCGTAACGACTTGGGCGCTGTCTCAACGAGAGATCCGGTGAAATTTTAATACCTGTGAAGATGCAGGTTACCCGCGACAAGACGGAAAGACCCCATGGAGCTTTACTGCAGCTTGATATTGGACTTTGGTACGATCTGTACAGGATAGGTGGGAGCCTGAGAAGCCGGAGCGCCAGCTTCGGTGGAGGCGCCGTTGGGATACCACCCTGATCGTATCGGAGTTCTAACCTGGTACCGTAAGCCGGTACAGGGACCGTGTCAGGTGGGCAGTTTGACTGGGGCGGTCGCCTCCTAAAATGTAACGGAGGCGCCCAAAGGTTCCCTCAGAATGGTTGGAAATCATTCGCAGCGTGCAAAGGCATAAGGGAGCTTGACTGCGAGACCTACAAGTCGAGCAGGGACGAAAGTCGGGCTTAGTGATCCGGTGGTACCGCATGGAAGGGCCATCGCTCAACGGATAAAAGCTACCCTGGGGATAACAGGCTTATCTCCCCCAAGAGTCCACATCGACGGGGAGGTTTGGCACCTCGATGTCGGCTCATCGCATCCTGGGGCTGAAGTAGGTCCCAAGGGTTGGGCTGTTCGCCCATTAAAGCGGTACGCGAGCTGGGTTCAGAACGTCGTGAGACAGTTCGGTCCCTATCTGTCGTGGGCGTAGGAAATTTGAGAGGAGCTGTCCTTAGTACGAGAGGACCGGGATGGACGCACCGCTGGTGTACCAGTTGTTCCGCCAGGAGCACCGCTGGGTAGCCAAGTGCGGACGGGATAAGCGCTGAAAGCATCTAAGCGTGAAGCCCCCCTCAAGATGAGATTTCCCAATTAGTAAGACCCCTTGAAGACGACGAGGTTGATAGGTTCGAGGTGGAAGCG
>NZ_JBHSHY010000086.1:0-1835 GCF_042653205.1 Paenibacillus sp. GCM10023250
ACGGACAGCATTCCTATTATGAAGAAATACGAGGTTTGAGAAATAAAAAGACTCCTTGGTATGATGTTAAGGGGTCCACGACGCTGGCCGGCTGAACGGATCCCAAAAACAAACCAAGGAGAACACAACATGAATTTTAATCAAAATGAGCGAATTAATCAAATCACATCTTCTACCTTAATTGTCGGTGTAGACATCGCAAAATTTAAACATGTGGCTCGCGCACAAGACAACCGCGGAGTCGAGTTCGGGAAGCCAATTACGTTTGAAAATACCCAGGCAGGATTCGAGTTGTTTGTGAGCTGGTATCGTAAAATCTTAGCGGAACAAGGTTTCCAAGACGTTATTGTTGGCATGGAACCAACCGGTCATTACTGGCTGAACCTTGCTCATTTTCTTAGAGAAAAGCAAGTTAAGTACGGCGTTGTGAATCCGATGCACGTGAAGAAGAGCAAAGAGTTGGACGATAATTCCCCAACTAAAAATGACATCAAAGATGCGAAGGTCATTGCACAGCTGGTCAAAGACGGGAGATACGCCGTACCTAGCCTTCCTCAGGGCATTTATGCAGAACTGAGGGAAGCGATGAAGATTCGCGATCACCTAACGACTGACCTTTGTGTGATCCAAGCACGTGTCCATAACTGGCTGGATCGATACTTTCCGGAGTTTCTAACGGTATTTAAAGATTGGGAATGCAAATCGGCCATTCAAATGCTGAGCCTTTATTTACTACCGCACGAGCTAGTCCATGTGCCAGATGACACCTTGCTGCAGCACCTAAGAGAAGCTGCAAAACGAGGACTTGGTTTAGGTCGGATACAGCGTCTAAAGGCAGCAGCCAGCCATTCTGTCGGCATCCAACAAGGTTCCGAGTTAGCTAAAATGGAGTTAAAATTACTGCTGACCCAGTATGAATGGCTTCATAACAAGCTCGAAGAGCTGGGAGCCAGATTGGATGAATTGCTCATACAGATTCCACATGTGCCGCAATTGCTGGCCATGAAAGGGATTGGAAGAGATACCATCGCAGGATTCCTTGCTGAGGTAGGTGACATTAGCCAGTACCGTCACCCCAAACAGATTTCAAAGCTCGCTGGATTGAATTTGAAAACAAACTCATCTGGCACACATACAGGACAGACCAAGATAACAAAGAGAGGCCGGAAGCGTCTTCGTGCCTTGCTCTTTCGAGTGATGATGCCGTTAGTTGCTAAGAACGCAGCCTTCCGGGCTTTGCACGAGTACTACACAAAACGGCCGATAAATCCGCTCAAAAAGATGCAATCTCTCATCGCATTGTGTAACAAACTCATACGGATCCTGTTCGGGATACTGCAGAAGGGACATGAGTTCAGCGAAGAGAAAATGATCCAGGATATCCCTCGATTCGCAGCATTACCACAAGCAGCTTAAGTGAATATTTGCCTTTGTTAATGATCTAGTCAGTGAAAAAAACAAATAACAAGAAGCACGGATGAGTCGGAACGGCACTATCCTTACGGACGAAGATCCTGTCGGGCAGCATATCTGACCTCCACCTCATGGACAGGTTGAATGAAGGAATGTGGGAGCGTAGACTCTGCGAGATGTGGGAGGGTTGACCGCCATGAGCTTATGTGGAGATCCAAAGGTGCAACCATATTTTACCGAAGCAACCACTTTTTTCGGTGAGTGGTCTAGGTAGAGGCTTTTTTGCGCCTTAACCAGCCCCATAAATTTCTTCATCTACAACTTCATTCCAATGGTCTGTTACCTGCGAAGAAGAACACTCGGTCAAAATCTAAGAAACCGAGAGTATTTAAGAGAAAAGTGATTCTCCATAGAGGGAGGAT
>NZ_JBHSHY010000087.1:0-1806 GCF_042653205.1 Paenibacillus sp. GCM10023250
CCTCCCACTATAATTTAATGTTTTCTCACGTTTTCTCACTCGTTCTTAGATTTTCAACCATCCACCATTTCGAGAGATGGAGAAAGCATGTAGCTGTGACATATTTTTCTGTAGGTGCCGGTTGCGGGAACAGAGGTTGAGACGCTATTCCCAATCTGTGGACGAGTTGTATGACCGCACTCTGGATATCCACTCCATTGCCCCGACGGCTTACCCTCCCATGTCACGCTGGGTCTTAGCCCTTACATTCCTTCGTTCTGCCTCTCGAGGTGTGGACGCCGTTTCTTGCTCCTTTACTGGGTCGTTGCCCTTACGGATTAAATCCTACGGCTGCTCCGTGCTTCAATTGTCGTTGGTTTATTTCAAGTTCTCGTGAGAAACGTGTAATCGGTTTGAACTAAGCTGCCATCTGTAGCTGGGCTTGTCGTACCGGCCCTAGAACTTCGTCAGGGTGGTACGGAATGCATTGGGTGCCTAATGTGTACAGCACTCGTATCAACTTGCCGCACAGCGCAACAAGGGATTGCTTCTTCTTTAGCGGATTCTGGCTGCGCTTTGTGAAATATTGGTGCAAAGCTTTAAATTCAGCATTCTTTGCAACCATCGGCATCACCGCTCGGAACAACAGCGCCCGAAGCCTGGATCTGCCGCGCTTCGTAATCGTCGACTTGCCTTTCTTCTTGCCAGAGCTGTTCTCTTTGAGATTAAAGCCCGCAAGCCGGATAATTTGCTGCGCGTGGTCATAGTCGCCCATGTTCCCGACCTCTGCCAGAAATCCGGCAAGCGTTACAGTCGCAACGCCAGGGATCGTTAGCATCTCTTTTGTCCCCGGGATCTGGGCGAGTAGGCGTTCTACTTCCAACATGATGTCATCAAGCTGCTTGGCAAACATCTCATACTGTTCGAGCAACGTCTTCAGTTCAATCTTCGCAGCTGCGACGCCTTGCGTAAGTCCAATAGACGTTCTCGCTGCTTCTACCAACTGTACCGCTCGTTTTGAACCAACGGCGCGCTTTACGTCTTTCTTCCAGCGAAGCACAATCGTGCTAGCATCAAGCGCCACAACCTCGCTCGGGATCGGAAATTCACTCAGAGTAATGAGCGAAGCCTTACCCTCCCAGTCCTTAAACACTTGGCCATACTCCGGAAAGAAGCGGTCCAGCCAGTTCTGAATCCGGCGCTGAACCTGACCCAAGTTCACCATGACCTTCTCACGAAGGTTCATTAGAATCCGAAGATCAGCGTAGATGCTGACCGGTAGCCTTGGCTCAGAATACTTACCGTTACGCACCAGATCGGCGATAACCTTCGCATCTTTGTAATCGTTCTTGGTCGGTGAATTATCCTCGAGTTCTTTGCTTTTGTTAACGTGGTGCGGATTCACAATGACGAGCTTAACGCCTTCTCGCTCAAGAAATTCGGCCAGTGGAAACCAGTAGTGTCCGGTGGGCTCGATCCCCAAGACGATGCCCGTCTTCCGATGTTGCCGCTGAAGCTCCTTCATCCACGCAACAAGTTTCGATAAGCCATGATGATCATTGTCGAACACACAATCCTTGCCTAGCTCGATTCCGCGGAAATCGACGGCCCGGGCTACGTGTGTTTTCTTCGCAATGTCTGCACCGATGACGAGAATTGAATCGGTAATTTGTTCAATTCGTTGATTCTGTTTCCTGGCGTGTTTATACTTCATTGTAGAGTGCCTCCTGAGCTGGGATTTGTTCTTTGGTCGGAACGTTCCCCAGTATACAGAAGGTGCTTTTTTCATTCAAACCTCGAATTCATTCATTACAGGAATGGCTCCTT
>NZ_JBHSHY010000088.1:0-1763 GCF_042653205.1 Paenibacillus sp. GCM10023250
CTAAACATTCCTGTTGAGCCTAAGAAATGGGCTTTGTAAAAAAGGGAGCGCCTCAGTATGATGGGTTTGTCGACAACACATCAAGGAGGCGCTCCTACTATGAAGTTTAAGCAATCAGACGTACAAAATCAACGGATTGAACGAATTACCACCTCGCATCTCGTCGTAGGGATCGACATGGCCAAAGAAACGCATGTAGCTCAAGCTACGAATTTCCGAGGGATCGTAGTTTCCAAACGGCATCTATCATTTTCAAATAGCATGGAAGGCTTTGAAAAATTGAACCGCTGGATGACGGAGTTACAGCAGAAACACCGACTAAAGAATCTCATCATCGGCATGGAGCCGACCGGCCATTACTGGTTTAACCTGGCCAACTGGTTAGCAGATCAGGGATTACACGTGGTCATGGTTAACCCTGCTACAACCAAGCGAAACAAAGAGAATCGAGATAACAGTCCGTCAAAAAATGATCCCAAAGATGCTCTTGTCATCGCAGACGCTGTCAGTCGGGGCTTCTACTACGAGTACACGCGTCAACCGTTTGAGTTCCAACGGTTACGGACGATGATGAGTGACCGAGAATTCTGGGTGACGAACAGTATACGGCTGCAGAATCGGATCGTACGCTGGCTGGATATCCGTTTTCCAGAATACTCGTCTGTATTCAAAGATTGGACCTGTAAGCGGTCATTGGCGACCCTGAAGACTTTCCCTTGCCCACGAGATTTGGAGACGTATACGGTACCGGGCGTCATCGATGCCTGGCGAGTCCATATGCAGCGCGCTGGCGGTTCTACGGGGATAGAGAAGGCCGCGCAGCTCATCGCACAAGCGAAACGGAGTGTGGGAGAACGAACTGCTGAAGAAGAAGCGAAGGCAGATTTAAAACGGCTCATTGAAGAATTTGAGCGCGTTACCACCATGCTTGAACAGATTGAGTGGGACATTGAAGCTCTGCTTTCTGAGATTCCTATGGCGCAGCAGCTTCGCACCATAAAAGGTCTCGGGAAAATCTTCACCGCGGCCATTTTAGCCGGGACAGGAGATTTAAGGCAATATGTGCATGGACGACAGGTACTGAGGAAGGCAGGTTTGAATCTGGCTGAAAGTACATCTGGAAAGCGAAAAGGACGCATTGTTCTTTCAAAGCGAGGTGACTCTGGCTTGCGAAAATATCTCTATCTTGCAACCGTTCAACTCGTTTGGAATAACCCCGTATTCCGCCATCTGCATGAGCACAATGTGCAAGAAAAGAAGATGAAAAAGCAGCAATCCATATTTAAGTTAATTGGAAAGCTTGCCCGAATTCTAGTCGGTCTTGTTCAACGAGGAGAAAAGTTTACGCCAGAGAAAATCGTCCTGAGTTGGACAGAAGCAGCCTAAGTTAAGAAGCATCACGTATATTGACTCATTCGCGGGATTTCACAAAGAAAGCACGGAGGACCGAGTTCGTTTCCCATAAGGGCTCTGACCCATCCGCTAAACGCTATCGGTCTCCACACCTTGGACAGGTATAACGAAGGAATGTAAGGGCATTGACCCGTTGAGTTGTGGGAGGGTGAACCTCTGAGGTTAATGTGGAGTATGCGTGCAGCAGAAGGCATTTGGGGAATAATTCCTGAGATTCCTCTGTTCCCGCATACCCAAGACCAAGCCCACCAGTTGAACTTCTTACTTTCCTTCAGATTCTCCTGAAGCCAAGGTGATGAAATCCTGCGAATGAGTGAGTATATGTGAGATAAACTCTTAAAACCGAGGGA
>NZ_JBHSHY010000089.1:0-1706 GCF_042653205.1 Paenibacillus sp. GCM10023250
ACCCAAGATGGGCAGAGCTAACTCTGCAGCATCTTGGGTCTTTTTGAATCGACCGCTGCCATCTTCAGCAGATTGTGAGCGATCGAAAGCCACCCGACCTCCAAGCTTACTTTTGGTAAGCCTCGAAGCAGGAAACGCCGGAATCCCCGGTTGTTTTTCAGTTGTCCAAACACACTTTCCGGCTCGTGCATCCTCCGGATTGCAAGGGCATAGCCTTCCTCACTGGAGAGCCTTTCACGTATCGCTTTCTTCTGTGCCATGTACCGCAGGCTAACGCTGATTTCACGATCGCCTGCTGCTTTCGTACACTTCGCCTTCAGCGGACAGCCCTCACAACTCTCGCAGCGATAATGCCGCTTTTCCATCTCAAAGCCGCTTTCACTCTTCTCCTTGCTGGCATACCGAAATAACAGCTTTCTTCCCTCCGCACACGTCCAACTGTCGCTTTCCTCGTCGTACTGCCAGTTGTCGATCTTGCTGATATCTTGCTTCCAACGTTTGGACTTTTCTTGGTGGTACGTCCCATATTTGACCACGGCATCGACTTGCTTCTCTTCCAACCAGGTGTAGTTCTCCTCGCTTCCGTAACCTGCGTCCGCGATGACGGTTATTGGCAACCTACCGAACGTAGCATGAACATGCTCCAAATGCGGGATGAGACATCTCGTATCTGTCGGACGTTGATGCACGGTGTAGCCGAGAATGAATTGATCTTCCGTGCCGATTTGTACATTGTAACCCGGTTTGAGCTGACCGTTGCGCATATGATCTTCCTTCATTCGCATGAAGGTCGCATCGGAATCGGTCTTGCTGAAGCTGTTGCGCTTCCCGAGCATGTGCTGCTGTGCTTCGTATTTCCGAAGCCGAGGCAGGGCATCTTTTCGCAGCTGCCGCACCGCTTGTTTCAGCGGCTTGTCTTTGGGCTTCTTCTCCAGCTTGAGTTCCAGCTGCTTGACCGCTTCTTCCAGCTTCTCGCTGCTTACGCCGCCTTCTTCGCCAAGCTCCAGCAGGTCCTTGCCGGCCTGCTCCCGATCCTCCTGTTTCTCCGCTTCCTCGATGGAGGCGAAGAGCGCCTTCACGTTCTCTTCCAACTTAGCTTTGTGCTTGGCGACAGCCTTGCCCCAGACGAACGTGTAGCGATTCGCATTCGCTTCGATCTTAGTGCCGTCGAGGAAGTAGTGCTCAAGCTTGACATAATTTTGCTCGGCCAAAAATTGCAGAACCGAGGTGAAAATCTTCTCCAGTACTTCTTTCATGCGCTCGGAACGAAAGCGATTGATGGTGCGGAAATCCGGTCGCTGGCGACCTGCGATCCACATGAACGTAATATTTTCGCGAACAGATTTGGCGATTTGCCGAGAAGAGTAGATGCGCTGGGCGTAGGCGTAGATGATAACCTTGGTAAGCATTTTAGGGTGATAACTGTCTCTGCCGCCACCAGGGTAAGCATCCGCGAAAATGCTGTCGTTCAAGCGGTCCACCGCCGCATTGACGACACGAACAAGATGATGTTCGGGAATATCCTCGGACAAATCCATTGGCAGGGTCAGTTGGTCCATGGTATATTGAATGTACATAGAAACCGTTCCTTTCGTATATGGTTGGGTGGTACCTCCATTTTACAAAAGAATGGTTTCTTTGTTTTTTACAACTTTTAAAACAATGAAGGGGCTGTCCCTAGTCTTTACGACTTTTGGGACAGCCCC
>NZ_JBHSHY010000090.1:0-1669 GCF_042653205.1 Paenibacillus sp. GCM10023250
TCCGAGGCCACTGAAGAACTTAGGTGTTTTGTAGTTTAAGATTTTGCAGTATAAAAAAATGGACCATCTACTCTTAAAATAAGGAGCAGATGGCCCATTTTTTCATTTTTATTAGACTGTCAATTTTAGAATTCGTTTTAGATTAACCGCAAATATCGCCATAGCCCCTTGCAACTCCATGCCTAATAGACCCGACGATGTGGCTACATCATACCCGTGCCTATGCTTGAGTTCGCTATTCTTTGCTTCAATTTTGTAGCGTTCCTTGGACTTTTCCTTGAAATATTCACTATCTTGGAAAGCCATTTGTTCGGTGTGTTCGTTGGATTTTATCGTGACCGCATAGGTTTTGGTTTTAGCACCTTCCTTGTAGCAGCCTTCCTTGAACGGGCAACGCTTGCATTTCTCTACATCAAAATAATAGGTGTTTGTTTGGTTTTTACCTACTCCTTTCTTCCCTTGCCGAGCTCTTCGAATGGCCATATGGCCTGCCTTGCATACGTACATGCCAGCATCTTTGTTAAACTCGAATTCATCTTCTTTTTTACGTCCGCCTTGTGTTACTTGCGGATGTAATTTAGCAACCAACTCCATGTTATTCTCTTTGCTGTAGGCAATATTGTCCTTCTCTGAATAGGCGGTATCTCCAATTACAGTCTTCACCGTCATGCCTGTTGCCTTTGTCTTCCCTATGAGTGTCTGTAGTTGCTTTCCATCGTTCTTCTCTCCTGTTGTAATTACAGCCGCTGTAATAATTCGCTCCTCTGTCATAGCCAGATGGGTTTTGTAGCCGAAGAAAGAAGTGTCCACACTTTTGTGTCCGACCTGCGCATCCTGGTCTTTGGAGATTCGCAAGTGCTCCACATCATCTTCCACGGTTTCTTGAAGCAGATTCAACGGCTCCGTAATTTTAGGGAGTTGGGCGATTCCAAGTTTTGACTTCGTAACCTCGATCAGTTGTTGGCAGTATGTAATTTCGGCTTCCACCGTATCCACGGTATTTTTGGCGGGCAGTTTCGTCTTAAACTTTTCGTCTACAGAGTAGATGGCTTTCCGCAATTTGCGAGACTGGTCCTGTAAGATCTCTCGTGGGGACTTTTGGTTGTAGCGTGCCTTGGTGTGTGTAGCATCTACGATAATAGAGGTGCTTTTGAGTATCCCTTTTTCCATCGCAAGTTGAACCGATTTGCCAATGAGCATGTCGAGCAGGTTGAGGTCTTTCAACCGCAGCTTGCGAAATTTAGTCAAGGAACTCGGGTCAATGACCGGCTCTTCCGGGGCCATTTGAAGAAAGTATTTAAAAGACATGTCGTATCTAGACCGCTCGACAATATCTACATCTGACAGTTCAAAAATAGCTTTCAGCAATAAATATTTAAACATCCGCACGGGGTCGATTGCATTTCGACCATTGTCCAGACAGTAATTTGCTTGTAGCTCTTCGTATATGAAAGTAAAATCCACGAGTTCGTTTATTTGACGTAGCATATTGTCTTTGGGAACAACCAGTTCATAAAGTGCTGAGTATGGACTTAAAGATAATGAGATCTGTGGCTGGAACATAAGCTTCATCCCTTTCACCGTTATACCTTAAGTATACAGAGAAAAAGGTACATCTCCCTTAAAATTAAGGAAAATGTACCCTTTTGGACTTTTTCAGTGGCCTCGG
>NZ_JBHSHY010000091.1:0-1535 GCF_042653205.1 Paenibacillus sp. GCM10023250
GCATGGCCTAGAGACCAATCTCGCGACCTCTCTCCAAACGCCTCAGGAGGCTTGACTCCCTTGAGTCCACCCAGTGAGCTCCAAGAGATACCCGTCGCGATTCGAGAGCAGAGCGGGGTTCTTTGCTTCCACTCGAGATGAATGCCTGTCTCCCCGGGTGCGTCTGGAATGCAACCCCGAGATCCCTGTCGCCCCTGGAGAGGAACATTGGCTTCTGGACACAAGCCTAGATGAGGTCTATTGGCCCTGCAGTCACTCGAGAGCAATCCCCAGCTTTCCTTCGCAACTCGAATGGAAGATTGGACTTGCCTGGGCCAACACAAGAGGCAGCCTGAATTCCCCGTCGTAACTCGAGAATCCCGCCGTAACTCGAGAAAAACCACGTGGCTCCCCCGTCATCGCAAGATGAAGCCCTTTCCCGCTACAGCGCCTCAGGAGAAGTCCCACGTTAGGAATTGGAGGTCGAAAGGGCACTTGGCACCCTTGATGCGACCCACAAAGTTCCCCGAAATCCCGGTCTCCCTCGAGAGGAACACTGAGGTTTTCCGGCACCCCCTCCTCTGAGCCCTTTCTCCCCTCCTGATCTGGACAGGAGGGTCGACTCCCCTGCTTTGTCTGGAAGGGGTTCCCGACCTTCCGGTCGCACCTCAGGATGAGGCCGGTCTCACGAAGACATTCCAGACGTGGCCTCGTGGGTGGTTCCACATTCCGTAGGACCCCGATTTCCCGGTCCCCTCTTGATAAGAACCCGATGCCCGGACACCTCTCCGAACTCCACCCTGTGAATGAAGTCAACACGAAGGGGCAGTTTTTCCGTGCATCGTTCGGAAAAAACCCCAGGTTCCAAATACAGCTCGACAAGCGGCCTCTCTCCCCGGGGACATCTCGAGAGGCAAGCGGAGTTCCATGCCTCAACCCAAGACGAGGCCTGACTCTCCTGTCCCCAGTCTGCAGGGACCCTGCGATCGGAGTCTGAAATCAGAGGTACCCTGCGGTTCCTGCCTCAACTGGAGATGAGGCCCTCTTCCAATGCACCAAGCCCAGTGGAGTCCCGAGAGGCCCCTCCCACCTCCAGTTTCCCTGGCTTCTCAGAGCCACCATGAGAAGCCCCCTGAGGTCACCTGCACAAGTCGAGGGAACCCAGGGTTTCCTGCCTCAACCCGAGAAAGACCTCGAGAGACCTTCTTCAACACGTCTCGAGGCCAGATTCCCCTACCATGGCTCGGGAGCAATGACGCGCTCCCCCTCGCCACTCGCATGGAGACCCGACTTCCCTGGCGCCCCACGAGAGGCTCACTGACCTCGCCGTCGTACCTCGTGAGAAACCGCACACTGGGGCCGCCGCTCGAGAACAACCCCGAGATTCCCCCGTCATCGAGAGATGAGGGCCTTCGTCTCCTGCATGGCCTAGAGACCAATCTCGCGACCTCTCTCCAAACGCCTCAGGAGGCTTGACTCCCTTGAGTCCACCCAGTGAGCTCCAAGAGATACCCGTCGCGACTCGAGAGCAGAGCGGGGTTCTTTGCTTCCACTCG
>NZ_JBHSHY010000092.1:0-1358 GCF_042653205.1 Paenibacillus sp. GCM10023250
GAGTCTGTAAAATACTTTGTGTAAACTCCAAAACCTATTAAAATGGAATCAGTAGAAAGGTTGGGAGAACACATGGGACTTTGGACGAAACAGCAGCTGCGCGACTTCATTAAGGAGAATAATTTGGTGACTGCGCAAGACGCTCAGAATGCGCTCAAGAATCTGTTCGCTGAGACGATCCAGGAGATGCTGGAGGCAGAGATGGAGACGCATCTGGGCTATGCGAAGCATGACGTGACCGCTAAAATGACGCCAAACAGCCGTAATGGCAAGAGTAAGAAAACCGTCGTAAGCGAGTATGGAGAACAAGAGATTACCGTTCCACGCGACCGCCTAGGCGAGTTTGAACCGATCGTCGTGAAGAAGCACCAGTCGAATGTAACCGGCATCGAAGACCAAATTATTGCTCTTTATGCGAAAGGCGTCAGCACGCGTGAAATCCAAGACCATCTGCAGCATCTGTATGGCATAGAGGTCTCTCCGACGCTCATCTCAAACGTGACGAACAAGATAGTCCCCATGATCAAGGAATGGCAGAATCGGCCGCTGCAAAGCGTGTATGCGGTCGTATTTCTCGACGCCATTCATTTCAAAGTGAAGCAAGACGGCGCCATTGTGAACAAAGCCGCGTACATGGTCATTGGCATCGACCTGGACGGAAATAAGGACGTGCTAGGTATGTGGATTGGCGAGAACGAATCCGCTAAGTTCTGGCTCAGCGTCTTAAATGAACTCAAAAACCGCGGTGTGCAGGACATTCTCATTACCTGCGTGGATAACCTGACGGGCTTCTCTCAGGCTATTTCCGCCTGCTATCCAGAGACAGAGATCCAAAAGTGCATCATTCACCAAATCCGCAACTGCACGCGCTACGTGTCTTACAAAGATCTGAAAAAAGTCACTGCCGATCTAAAACCGATCTACAAGGCTGCTACAGAAGAAGCAGCGCTTGTTGAGCTTGACCGCTTTGAGGAGGAATGGGGCAAGAAGTACCCGCTGATCGTCCGCTCTTGGCGTAACAACTGGGACGAGCTGGCCACGTTCTTCAAATATCCGCCGGAGATCCGTAAACTCATCTATACGACGAACATTATTGAAAGCTACCACCGCCAACTTCGCAAGGTGACGAAGGGCAAGAGTATATTTCCAAGCGATGAGGCTCTGCTCAAAATGCTGTATTTATCCACAATGGACGTTGTTCGGAAATGGACAGGCCGCGTCCAAAACTGGGGACAAATGCTGCTACAGCTATCCGTTTTCTTCCCCGATCGCGTTGGTCAGCACCTGAGGTAGGGGGCGGAGTCCCCCTCCATCGCAACACCCTTAAAATTCGTTTACACAAAATTATTGACAGACCC
>NZ_JBHSHY010000093.1:0-1358 GCF_042653205.1 Paenibacillus sp. GCM10023250
TCAGCCACGTGATCAGTGCATGATCAGCCACGTGATCAGTGCATGATCAGTCACGTGATCAGGGCCTGCTGAGCTGCGTGATTCCTGCCGGCTCATCTGCATGACTATTGCCAGCTGAGCTGCGTGATTCCTGTCGGCTCATCTGCTTGACAATTGCCAGCTGAGCTGCGTGATTCCTGCCTGGTCACGTGCTTGATTATTGCCAGTTGAGCAGCATGATTCGTCACTGCTGAGCTCCATGCTTATTGCCTGCTGATTGCGTGGTTCGTGTCTGCTCAGCTCTTTGAGTATTGCCTCCTGAGGTCCCTGTTCGGTCGCCACCTGCCGGGGACCAGCCCCAACTGATCCAGGGTATTCGAAGGAGAGATGGCCTAGGCGACTATTTATATGCTAATCAGAGATGTCAAGAATAATAGTATGAGGAGAGCTCAGTAGGAAAATTCGGTGGAGAAAAGAGACTGAGTAGCTTGGTTTACGCGGAAGACCAATCAAACTTCAAGACAAGAAGTTTGCACCACTTACGTAGGCCGCAGGCGCCCTCTCGAATAGCGAAAGGTGCCTCACCCTAGACACCTTCTCGAGTGGGTCTTAGCAGCCCAGGCATAATTAGTAAGCGTGGTGGGTTCCGCGCTCCAGATGGAGACTCAGCTGGAAGTTAAAGGGAAGAATGACAAGGAACTTTATGAATTGGAGCTGTAAGTTAACTCTTTGACAGAGAGAGCGAGATGGTGGTGGGGGACAGCCCCCAGTGAAATCAGAGGTGAGAGCACAAAGCAATACAGTAGGCAGACTCTGGTTTTTTTGGGGGGGAGATGCTCGAGAATATCCGGGTGGACTCCTGAGGCTCGATCCCGCATTTGCGTATGCCGAGCCTCCTTCCTCATGACCTTTGTCCAGAGTGGAATGCCTCCCCGGCTCCCGGCACATGATCAGTGCATGCTCAGTCACGTGATCAGTGCCTGCTCAGCCACGTGATCACTGACGGCACAGTCACGTGATCAGCGCCTCTCAGTCACGTGATCACCGTATGATAAACACGTGATCAGTGAACGACCAGCCACGTGATCACTGCATGCGCGGTCAGGTGGTCAGTTCCTGATCAGCCACGTGATCAGTGCGTGCACAGTCCCATGATCAGCGCCTGTCAGTCACTGATCACTGCCTGATAAACACGTGATCAGTGCCCGAACAGCCACGTCATCAGTGCATGCGCAGTCACGTGATCAGTGCATGATAGCCACGTGATCAGTGCATGATCAGCCACGTGATCAGTGCATGATCAGCCACGTGATCAGTGCATGATCAGCCACGTGATCAGTGCATGATCAGCCACGTGATCAGTGCATGATCAGTCACGT
>NZ_JBHSHY010000094.1:0-1337 GCF_042653205.1 Paenibacillus sp. GCM10023250
GGGTCTGTCAAGAATTTTGTGTAAACTCACGTACAGTGAATCCTTAACGTAAATGCTGGCCAATACGATCCGGGAAGAAGACGGAGAGCTGGAGGAGGATTTGTCCCCAGTTCTGCACGCGGCCCGTCCACTTCCGGACAACGTCCATGGTCGCCAGGTAGAGCATTTTCAGTAGCGCCTCGTCAGTTGGAAAGATGCTTTTGCCCTTGGTGACCTTGCGGAGCTGGCGGTGGTAGCTTTCGATCATATTGGTCGTATAGATGAGTTTACGAATTTCCGGCGGGTACTTGAAGAAGGTGGAGAGTTCGGGCCAATTGTTGCGCCAAGAGCGGATAATGAGCGGATACTTGCTTCCCCACGCCTCTTCAAAGCGGTCGAGTTCAAGCAGGGCCAAGTCTTCCGTCGCCGCCTTGTAGATGGGTTTTAAGTCAGCGGTCACCTTCTTGAGATCCTTGTAGGATACATAACGTGTCGAGTTGCGAATTTGGTGGATGATGCACTTCTGAATCTCCGTGTGTGGATAGCAGGCGGAGATCGCCTCTGTGAAGCCCTTGAGATTGTCCACACAGGTAATGAGAATGTCCTGTACGCCGCGATTTCTGAGGTCATTTAGGACGCTGAGCCAGAACTTGGATGACTCGTTCTCGCCAATCCACATACCCAGCACGTCCTTACTACCATCCAGATCAATCCCGATGACCATGTACGCTGCTTTATTAATGATGGCACCGTCCTGCTTCACCTTGAAGTGGATTGCGTCCAGGAACACCACCGCATAGACGCCCTGCAGCGGCCGGTTTTGCCATTCCTTGATGAGCGGCAACAGCTTGTTTGTGACGTTGGAAATGAGCGTCGGCGAGACCTCGATGCCATACAGGTTATGAAGGTGATCTTGAATCTCCCGCGTGCTCACACCCTTGGCATACAGCGCCACAATCTGGTCCTCGATGCCGGTTACGTTCGATTGGTGCTTCTTCACGACAAGCGGTTCGAACTCGCTCTGCCGGTCGCGCGGTACCAGAATCTCCTGTTCACCGTACTCGCTCACGACGGTCTTCTTGCTCTTACCGTTCCGGCTGTTAGGTGTAACTTTGGCTTTCGTCTCATGTTTCTCGTAGCCAAGATGCGTATCCATCTCCGCCTCAAGCATTTCTTGAATCGTTTCGGCGAACAAGTCTTTCAGCGCGTTCTGAGCATCTTGCGCGGTCACTAGCTTGTTCTCCTTAATGAATGCTCGCAGCTGCTCTTTCGTCCATAATCCCATGTGTGCTCCCCAACCTTTCTATTACTTTCATTTTAGTAGGTTTGAGAGTTTACACAAAGTATTTTACAGACTC
>NZ_JBHSHY010000095.1:0-1311 GCF_042653205.1 Paenibacillus sp. GCM10023250
TTTCAGCTTTCCTTCTACAAAGCGTGTTACCGACTCCATCACACGTTCTCCGGCTCGCTTACTCGCGACGAAGATATTACAGTCATCTGCATACCGGACAAACCGCAGACCTCGCTTGGTCAACTCTTTATCCAAGTCGTCCAATAGGATGTTCGCCAAGAGCGGACTAAGCGGGCCGCCTTGCGGCGTGCCTTCCTCGTTTCTCTCGAGCTTGCCATCCGCCATGACTCCGGCGTTCAGGTAGGCTCGTATCAACTTCAGGACTCGCTTGTCCGTCACTCTCCGTGCCACCCTGGCCATGAGCATGTCGTGGTTCACTCGGTCGAAGAATTTCGCCAAGTCCATGTCTACGACCCATCGAAGACCACTTTGGATGTAGCTCTGGGCTTGTTTCACCGCGTCGTGCGCCCGTTTCCCTTGGCGAAAACCGTAGCTGTACCAAGAGAAATGCGGATCGAAGATCGGGTCCATCACTTGTAGAAGTGCCTGCTGGAGGAAGCGGTCCATCACGGTCGGAATGCCGAGCAGCCGTACGCCGCCTCCGGGTTTGGGGATTTCCACCCGTTTGACTGGCGAGGGTCCGTACGTTCCCGTCAGGAGTTCGGCCTTCACCGTTTCCCAGTGTGTTTTCAGGTAAGCTTGTAGATGCGCTACCGTTACGCTGTCCACACCAGGGGCTCCTCCGTTCTGTACCACCCGCCTGTAAGCGAGCCGAAGATTCTCTCCTTCGAGCATCCGCTCCAGCAGATCGTTCTGGTCTTTGCGAGCGGAAGGGGCGACTTGTGCCGGCGAAGAACTCGGCGCTCCTGCATACCCTGGCGGTTTCACCGCTTCTCTTTGCAGCAAGCTCTCTTGCGAGATATTCGGCTGTCTTTGCTCTCTGCGCGAACGCATCGGTTTCCACTCTCCTTTCGGTTCAGCCCTTCCGGCTTCCGGCGTCCCGTACTACCGTACTATGGCCTCTGCTGACTCCTGCGGGTTCAGCGCAACCTCTCGGTTGCGGTTACGAGGTTACCTCGCATTTTTTTTTCTCCCGCAGGCCTCCCCAGATAAGAACGTCATCTTTCTGCCCGCAACCACTGGAGTTTACAGGGATAGCCTTTGGCGACTTGGGATTTCGTCATGGCGTGGTGACTCATCCGACTATTCCTGCCTCGAATCCAGTTCGTGTACCTTGGCTCGTGCATTTGCCGTAAGCTTCCTTCAGATTCCGCCTCGCGGCGGACACCCTTGCTTTTGGCTAACGGTAGGCGTTCGCCAGCCCCCGTTCGGGACTTTCACCCTAGAGATGACGCCCATGCTGGGCGTACA
>NZ_JBHSHY010000096.1:0-1298 GCF_042653205.1 Paenibacillus sp. GCM10023250
TGCTCCTCTGTCAATAAAGTGGACAAACAAGTTAAGCTATTTTCTCGTAGTAAAGCTGCTCGAAACGGATGGGCGAGATGTATCCCAAGGTACTGTTGGACCGTTTTCGATTATAAAAGAACTCAATGTATCGGTACATCTGGTCGTAGGCTTCCTGCTTGGTCTTGAACTTGGGACGGCAGTAGATTAATTCGCGCTTCAGGATGCTGTGAAACGCCTCTATGCACGCATTGTCGTAACAATTCCCTCTCCGGCTCATGCTGGCCTTTATGCCAAGCTTCTTCAGGTGCTTTCGGTATTCATTGGACGCATACTGGGATCCGCGGTCGGAGTGGTGAATGAGCCCCTTTTTCGGTCTTTTCGCGGCATGCGCTCGCTTCAGCGCCACTAACACCAGGTCCGTTGTCATGTGATCGCTGAGGTTCCACCCCACAATCTGCTTCGTGTACAGATCCAAGATGCTGGCCAGGTAAAGCTTGCCTTGGCGACAAGGAATATACGTGATGTCCGCTACCCATTTCTCGTTCGGTTTGACGGCGGAAAAGTCTTGCTGAAGCACGTTCGGCGCGATCGGCAACTCATGGTTGGAATCGGTCGTAGTCGTTCTGAACTTGCGAGACATGCAGGAGCGGAGCCCGTTTTCGCGCATAATGAAGCCGACCGTACGCTCCGATACGATCCAGCCTTCTTTCTTCAGTTCCTGATAAATCCTCGGGCTCCCGTAGCGCTTGTCTGAATCCTGGAAATGCCATCTAATGCGCGCGGTGAGCTTCTCTTTGTGCTGCTGCCGCTCGGATGGCTCCGCCGTTCGCCACTTGTAATAACCGCTCCTTGAGACTTCCAAAACGCTGCACATCTTCTCCACTCGAAATTCGGAGCGATGATCTTCGATAAATTGGAACCTTAGTTCTTTTCTTTGCTGAAGATGTGCAGCGCCTTTTTTAGAATGGCCAGCTCTTCCTTCAAATCCTCGATTTCTCGCTCTTTTCGGCGGTTTTCCGCCTCGTTGTCCTTCAGGGTTTGTTCGAGCTTCCGAATTTTCTCCGGATGATTGACCGCTTCTTGGTCGAATTGCCGGTATTGCGCGATCCATTGATTCAGCGTGCTTTTCGGAATGTTCAGTTCCTCGCAGATGTCGGCGACCGACTTCGTCTGCTCTTGCACGTACTTGACCGTTTGCTTTTTAAACTCTTCGTTGTACCGCTGCCGTTGTTCCCCCACGGTGGGACACCTCGCTTTCGTTAAGTACATTATCTTGCGCTCCTTAACGTTGTGTCCACTTTTTATTCTAGCTGCAC
>NZ_JBHSHY010000098.1:0-944 GCF_042653205.1 Paenibacillus sp. GCM10023250
ACACCCGAAGTCGGTGGGGTAACCCGCAAGGGGGCCAGCCGCCGAAGGTGGGGTAGATGATTGGGGTGAAGTCGTAACAAGGTAGCCGTATCGGAAGGTGCGGCTGGATCACCTCCTTTCTAAGGAATCCCGTTTCCCGAGCAGGAAACGAAAATGACAGGTATCGCTCATGTTCAGTTTTGAAGGAATAAATCCTTCTAACCGCATAAAGACATCCGTTTGGTGGCGATGGCGGAGGGGAACCACGCGTACCCATCCCGAACACGACCGTTAAGCCCTCCAGCGCCGATGGTACTTGGACCGCAGGGTCCTGGGAGAGTAGGACGTTGCCAAGCGGGTGCGATTAGCACCGAGTTTGATGGGTGTGTCTTTTCTTGAAGCGATTCGAGAAGAGTACTCGTCCAGAAAAACACTTTGCCCTTTGAAAACTGGATATGAACATTGCGAAACATCTCTTAGCTGAGATTAACAAGATGGAAAGCGAAGGTTTTGTCGGAAGGCGGCCTTTCGTACGGAGCGGAGGCTCCGGTAGTTCGAATGAGAACGACTTTTGTGCGAAGCACAACGGGAGCGCTCATCGAATCTGACGGGCAGAAGCGAAGGTGCGAACAGACGCAGGACCGACACATAAAACCGGAGCACTGGTTAAGCTACTAAGAGCGCACGGAGGATGCCTAGGCGCTAGGAGCCGAAGAAGGACGTGGCGAACGACGAAATGCCTCGGGGAGCCGTAAGCAGGCGTTGATCCGGGGATGTCCGAATGGGGAAACCCGGCTGGGGTAATGCCCAGTCACCTGTTACTGAATACATAGGTAACATGGAGGCACACCAGGGGAACTGAAACATCTAAGTACCCTGAGGAAGAGAAAACAATAGTGATTCCGTCAGTAGCGGCGAGCGAACGCGGATTAGCCCAAACCAAGGAGCTTGCTCCTTGGGGTTGT
>NZ_JBHSHY010000099.1:0-858 GCF_042653205.1 Paenibacillus sp. GCM10023250
TTCTTGGAACACATGACTGAGGCTAGGGGTGAGGCAGTACATGTATGTGCCAGGATACTCTTAAAGTATACTCTTAACGTAGATGAGGAGAACAAGGTAGGAGGAAAACTTACTGTTTGGTTCAGGTCGCTTCTGAGCCTTTTGGGGGAACCGACCTGAAGCCAGAGTCTAGCCGAAATACACAGGCTTTGAACATCGCTGAAGACCAACATTTCCTAAGGAAAAAACGCATTGCTTAGCTCAAGGTTTGTCTGGGAAATTCTTACACATCAGGAGATGGTTCCGAGGTGGATTTCTACAAAGAACATCCATGCAAAGGACAAGCCTGCACAGCTCTGTGCACATCTGCCCCCTCCCCCCCTCACAGCCAGCAGCATTTCCAAGTGACCTCCTAAGGCCTTCGCCAAACTACAGGGGCACCTCTGGGCTTCCTGTTTCCCTCATTTTTCGGAATCTTTTCTAAAAAAAAAAGAAAAACAAAAAACAAGTTAAAAAAAAAAAAAAAAACCCGCACATTTCTTCGTACAATGCCACAGTGGAAGGAACACAGGCCTTCAATATTAAGACCTAAATTTGCAAAAAACTTGGAGCTTGGTTTTTTGTTTTGTTTGGTTTTGTTTTGTTTGAATCAAACCACCACATCATTTAAAAGTTTTACACGTTCTAATTATTCGGTTCCAAAACACCAAACTTGTACTGCACACGGTCCCCATGGAAAGGCCCCCTCAGCAGGACAGCCACAGATGCTGCCATGAAAGGGCAGCAGGGTGCCCTCCTCCCTTGTTTGCTGCCTGGGCGGCCACCGGGTTTTGAAACCCATGCACCCTACTAAGTTTCTAGGGTGCAATTCGTGGACCC
>NZ_JBHSHY010000100.1:0-762 GCF_042653205.1 Paenibacillus sp. GCM10023250
CTCTCTGAAAAACGAGTTAGCTTACAGTTCCAGTTAATAATTCCTGGGTGTGACAGTGTTTAACCTACAAACTCCTTTGGAAATCCTCTAGCCTGCCTGAATAGGTTTTTCCGGCCACATGGGATTGTTCAGAGCCTCCCAACTGTGAGAGGCAGGAGATGTTCTAAACTGTCTAAACACAGATTCTTTTGAGTAGTTACAAGATTGATTAGAAATTGTATTGGTGAATGGTTTTTCACTTGTTGGGCCATTGTTTGCTGCTAAGTTTCCATATCCCTTACCTGCTGTGTCCCTGGCAGTGTATTGATTAATATAATTGGTGTAAGTAGTAGCTTTAATGTTTGTAACCTGGGACCCTTGAGTTAATTCTTTTTCTTGTTATAGCCCACCACACCTTTGCTCTGTAGGAATGCAACTTTATCTAATGCTTTTTTGGAGGGTGGCTCCTGACCAACCACCTTTAGAGAAAAATAAGTTTTCTGAAGAAAAGGTCTTAAAATGTTAACAGGCCTCCGGGCCAGAAGATGATGCAAATCACCTAAGCTTTTGCATATGATAAGTTTGCAGGAAGAAAGCCTGGTTTGCTGCAAGACTCGACCCCTTCCCCCATTATCCTCTATGCATAACTTAAGGTATAAAAACTACGTTGAAAAATAAAGTGCGGGCCTTGTTCACCGAAACTTGGTCTCACCATGTCGTTCTTTCTCTTACCTTCTGGCTGAATTATTCAGCCTCTTTTCTCCACTGAATTTCCTCACTGAG
>NZ_JBHSHY010000101.1:0-756 GCF_042653205.1 Paenibacillus sp. GCM10023250
CACGTGATCAGTATATGATCAGCAACCTGATCATGCACTGATCACGTGGCTATCATGCACTGATCACGTGGCTGATCATGCACTGATCACGTGGCTGATCATACACCTGTCACGTGACATATCATGCACTGATCACGTGGCTATCATGCACTGATCACGTGGCTGATCATACTCTGCTCACGTAACTCATCATGCACACATCACGTTTCTATCATGCACTGATCACGTGGCTCGTCATGGAATGATCACGTACTGGTCACGTGACTGATCATGCACTGATCACGTAAATGATCATGCACTGTTCACCTGGCTTATCATGCATTGATCATGTGACTGATCATGTGCTGATCATGTTTGGTGTCACACACTGATCATGTGCCTCTGGAGGCAATGAACATAGAGCTGAGTAGGCAGGAATCAGTCAGCAGGCTATAATCATGGAACTCACCTCTGAGAAATCATGCTGCTCAGCTGGCAATAATCAAGTAGATGAGCAGGCAGGAATTACGCAGCACAGGTGGCAATTGTCAAGGAGATGACAGGCAGGAATCGTGCAGCTCAGCTGGAAATTGTCAAGCAGATGAGCAGACAGTAATCACGCAGCTCAGCAGGCACTGATCACGTGACTGATCATGCACTGATCACGTGGCTGATCATGCACTGATCACGTGGCTGATCATGCACTGATCACGTGGCTGATCATGCACTGATCACGTGGCTATCATGCACTGATAAGTTGGCTGGACATACACTGAT
>NZ_JBHSHY010000102.1:0-646 GCF_042653205.1 Paenibacillus sp. GCM10023250
CGAAAGGGCTCAAGAGTATGCTTTCACGTTATTTGGAGCTTTGTTAACCCTTTGGAACCGCCGTATGCGGACCCGCATGTACGGTGGTGTGAGAGGACGGAGGCTAGCCGCCTCCTCCTACTCGATTCTTTGGAGCGTGGCGGGATGCTGGCGTAGGTGTGCACACTGCGATAAAGGTTAGTCTGTGGAGTCAAGCGGACAGGAAATCCGCTATTTGCTCCGATTCATTGAATTTCGCAATTTCGCGGACACAGATGCCGTTATTTTGCCAAATGGCCGTGTTTACTCGGGGAAATCGGCACAATAACGTCTCTCCTGGCCACGAAATCGCGAAAAGCCGGGTAAATGGCTAAATAGCGGAACGTGTGTCCGCGAAAGTCGGAGGTTGGCTGGTTTTTGGTTGGCAGGGGGCGAGTAGGGGCCAATTTGCCGCGCATGGTTCTCGCCGCGCCCCCGCCACGCACAAGCCGCGCGCATCACCGCGCCCCACGCCGCGCTCCGCCGTGCTCGCGCCCGCGCCGCGCTAAGCATCACCGCGCCCCACGCCGCGCTCAGCTGCGCCCGCGCCCCACGCCGCGCTCAGCCGCGCCCCACGCCGCGCTCAGCCGCGCCCCACGCCGCGCTCAGCCGCGCCGCGCCAAGTCGG
>NZ_JBHSHY010000103.1:0-645 GCF_042653205.1 Paenibacillus sp. GCM10023250
CACCGAGGAGTCATAGAGTATTCCCTGATAGCTCAGTTGGTAGAGAATCCTCCTGCAATGCAGGAGACCCCAGTTCGATTCCTGGATCGGGAACATCCACTGGAGAAGGGATAGGCTACCCACTCCAGTATTCTTGCCTGGAGAATTCCATGGACAGTGGAGCCTGGCAGGCTATAGTCCATGGGCTTGCCACATTACAGACACAACTGAAGCGACTTAGCAGCAGCAGCAGTGCATAGATATCAAAAGGGTTTAGAACAGTCAGGTAGGATCACACAAGTCACCGTGAAGCAATACTTCTCCACTTAGCCAAAGCTAACAAAAGATTTCTCTTCTAGGTCAACCTAGAAGAGATCACGGAAGAGGTAAAGAAACTTAAAATCCATTAGCAAAGGCAGTTCAACCTCTCAAGAAACCTTGTGCTAGGCACAACACTCTTTTCTGGGGGTCCACTTTCCCTACAACCTCCTTATCCCATTCTGTACCCATTCCTTTGCTTCTCCCATCCTGAAACTGCCACCTGGAAGAAAGAACGACGTCGTTTTCCTTCAGAAAATGCGATTTCATGCCACATACCTTCTTTTAATACCAAGTCATACAGTTCCCTTCAGCAACCAAGAACTGACTTTTATATTGGCATTCGAC
>NZ_JBHSHY010000104.1:0-644 GCF_042653205.1 Paenibacillus sp. GCM10023250
GCTGCGGATCCTGCTCAAGCTCAACCAGGCCGAGGCGTTCGAGACCTTCCTGCAGACGAAGTTCGTCGGCCAGAAGCGCTTCTCCCTCGAGGGCGGCGAGACCACGATCCCGGTCATCGACGAGATCTGCGAGGCGGCCGCCGAGGCCGATCTCGACGAGGTCACGATCGGCATGGCCCACCGCGGCCGGCTCAACGTGCTGGCCAACATCGTCGGCAAGAAGTACTCCCAGATCTTCCGGGAGTTCGAGGGCAACATCGACCCGCGCACCGGGCACCGGTCGCTGTTCTCCGACGGCCTGCCGAAGCGGGTCGTCGAGGGGTTCGGCGGCGCGGTCGACGTCGCGTTCGTCCACGGCACGGCGTACGCGCTGGTGACCCTCGTGGGCAGCGACGTGGGAGGCAGCAGCACCGTCGGCATCTACCGCATCGACGGGCGGCACAAGGCCACGGTCGTCGCCGACATCGGGACCTGGGCGATCGAGCACCCGCCGGTCCCGGACTTCTTCGTCCCGAGCGGCGTGCAGTACGCCCTGCAGCCCTACCGCGGTGACCTGCTCGTCACCGACGGCCACCACAACCGGGTGCTGAGGATCGACCTCGACGGTGCGGTCGGCGCCAACGTCTCCGAGGTGATCGCGTTCG
>NZ_JBHSHY010000105.1:0-640 GCF_042653205.1 Paenibacillus sp. GCM10023250
TTTCTCTTCCTCAGGGTACTTAGATGTTTCAGTTCCCCTGGTGTGCCTCCATGTTACCTATGTATTCAGTAACAGGTGACTGGGCATTACCCCAGCCGGGTTTCCCCATTCGGACATCCCCGGATCAGCGCCTGCTTACGGCTCCCCGAGGCATTTCGTCGTTCGCCACGTCCTTCTTCGGCTCCTAGCGCCTAGGCATCCTCCGTGCGCTCTTAGTAGCTTAACCAGTTGATGCTGCCTTGCGGCATCATCGATTACATCGTTAATCTCAGCTAAGAGATGTTTCGCAATGTTCATATCCAGTTTTCAAGGTGCAAAGGTTTGTTGGTGGAGCCAAGCGGGATCGAACCGCTGACCTCCTGCTTGCAAGGCAGGCGCTCTCCCAGCTGAGCTATGGCCCCGTAAAGGGAATGGTTGGCCTTAGTGGACTCGAACCACCGACCTCACCCTTATCAGGGGTGCGCTCTAACCAGCTGAGCTAAAGGCCATTATGCAAATTTAGGCTCAAAAAGAACCCGCTTGGCAACGTCCTACTCTCCCAGGACCCTGCGGTCCAAGTACCATCGGCGCTGGAGGGCTTAACGGTCGTGTTCGGGATGGGTACGCGTGGTTCCCCTCCGCCATCGCCACCAAACGGATG
>NZ_JBHSHY010000106.1:0-640 GCF_042653205.1 Paenibacillus sp. GCM10023250
AGTACACTGTCGTCACTTAGTTTAGCACAGGATAGAAACTCGGGTAACCAAAACACCTGGAGAAACGATTGTATGTTCAGTTCAGTTCAGTGGCTCAGTCGTGTCTGACTCTTTGGGACCCCGTGGCCTGCAGGACGCTGGGCTTCCGTGTCCATCACCAACTCCAGGGGCTTGCTCAAACTCATGTCCATCGAATCAGTGATGCCATCCAACCATCTTAGCCTCTGTCGTCCCCTTCTCCTCTGCCTTCAATCAAGACTCTCATAGGCAGATATTTTCGAGTGTAATTAGTGTTCATAGTTTATCTACAAGCTCATATCACATTTAATTTTTCGTTTTGTTCCTGTTCTTTCGAGGTACTTTCTTGTTGACAAGCTTGTGACAGATAGAACGATATAGCAATTTTTACCTTAGAACAAACCGAGGCACTATGAACATTTTGTGCTTCATGTTGATGACTCTTAGACATGTCTACAGTAGAGGAGCAAAAACAAAACTACTAGATATTTCATATTGACTAGTTCCCAGTTCACGGGACTCTGACATTCCCTGAGGTCAAAGTTTTCTTGTATTGGAAGCAGTTGGGGTTGCAAGGGCTGCCTTGTCTTGAGACCATTGAAATAAGAACTCAGAACTTGAG
>NZ_JBHSHY010000107.1:0-582 GCF_042653205.1 Paenibacillus sp. GCM10023250
TGGGCGACCTGCCGGGCCCGGTACGGCTCGACCGCCAGCTGCTCGACGAGTCGCCAGATCCGGGGCAGCCGGAACTGCAGGTCCAGCGCGTCGGCGATCAGCGCCATCCCCGCGGCCGTGGAGATCCCGAGCGTGGCGGCGACCGGCCCCGGGGCGAACGCCGCCACCGCCGGGGCCCCATCCCCACCCAGGGACTCGTCGGTGAGCAGGACGCTCGGGCCGCCCCAGGTCGCCACCCCCGTGTCGGCGGTGGCGACGTACTCCAACGTCGACCCCCCGCTGACGCGGGAGCCGGAGAACCCCACGCGGGCCGCCGTGCTCATCGTGACCAGCGACCGGGGCCTGGCCGGTGCCTACTCCTCGAGCGTGCTCAAGGAGGCCGAGCGCCTCGCGGAGAAGCTCCGCGAGGAGGGCAAGGAGATCAGCACCTACCTGTGCGGCCGCAAGGCCGAGGCGTACTACCGGTTCCGTGGGCGTCCCGTCGTCCAGTCCTGGACCGGGTTCTCCGACCAGCCGTCGTACGACGTCGCCCGCGACATCGGCACGTCGCTGATCGGCGCGTTCCTCGAGGAGGAGGGCGAG
>NZ_JBHSHY010000108.1:0-539 GCF_042653205.1 Paenibacillus sp. GCM10023250
GTAGCTATAGGCACCGGATACGGTCAGCCCATCGGTAACCTGGAACGACGCATCCAACTCGACGCCGCTGAACTCGACCTCGCCCTGATTGGTGATGAACGAGTTGATGACCAGGCAGGGAGTCGTGAAAGTCACGGCCTGGTTGAGCTGCTGGTCGGTGATCTGGCCATGCCCAGGGGGGGGCCCTTTACCAGCGGCCACAAGAGCCATCAAAGCGGCTTGGATGCCGACATCTGGTTTCGCTTCGCCCCGTCTGTGCTGAGCCGGGCCGAGCGCGAGGATCCTACCCCGCTGGACCTGGTGGATGACCGGCGCAACCGGGTCAACCGCCAGTTCTCGCCCCAGCACCTGCGCCTGCTGCCAGTTTTTGCCCTGATCGTCCGAATACAGCGCCAGACCACGCTCGCCCACGGCGACCAGGCGCTGCCCGGCGCGGGCCGGTTTCACCCTCGTGGACGGGCACCGGCAGACGTGGCGGCCCGGCCGTACCTGGCGGCCAGCGGACCCGCGCTGAGGCCGTGCGCGACCACGCTGGGGAG
>NZ_JBHSHY010000109.1:0-528 GCF_042653205.1 Paenibacillus sp. GCM10023250
GTGGCCACTCCGAACTGCACGCTGCTCGCGGGGGACCTCAACTACGACCCGTCGACGTTCTTCCCCAACGGCATCGGGCTCTACAAGAGCACGCCGGCGACGCTGGCCTCCTGCGGTGGCGGCACGGACCCGTCGTGCTGGCCGGACCGCAAGGTCGTCGTGAAGTCCGACGACCCGCACGTGTTCCTGGACAAGCCCTGGATCCACGCCGACAACCACCAGGTGTGGGTGGTGTACACGGAGTTCGTCTGCCCCGACGTCGGCTGCACGGGCGACTACACCTCCAACAGCATCAAGGCGGTCCGGTGCGACCTGTCGTTCAGCTGCTCGAGCCCGATCCTGATCAGCGGCGACCAGCCCAGCATCCAGTTCGGGGACGTGACGATCGCGCCGGACGGCAGCACCTACGTCACCTGGGAGCAGGACAACGACCTCGCCACCGACTTCCAGCCGCCGGAGCGGATGAAGTTCTGGTTGCGGGTGGCTCCGCCGGGGAGCACGACGTTCGGGCCCCCGCGGCTGGTCGCG
>NZ_JBHSHY010000110.1:0-527 GCF_042653205.1 Paenibacillus sp. GCM10023250
CTTGAACTCGAGCCGCACCCGGCCCAGCCCGCTGAACCAGAGCTCGAGCTCGGCGTCGAGGTCGAAGGTGCCGGCGGTCTCCACGCTGAACGCCTGGATCTTCGAGTACGGCAACGAGGTGTAGTCCCGCTTCTTGCCGGTCAGGCCCTGCACGTTCAAGGAGATCAGCCGCTTGTTCGTGAAGACGACGGAGTCCCGGATGCCCTTGAAGCTCAGGAACACCTGCTCGCCGGCCACGAGCATCGGGCCGATCTCGGCCATCAGGTCCTGCGGGTTGCTGGGACTCAGCTTGACGAAGGTGCCGTTCTGGAAGTCGATCATGGCCGACGAGCGTAGATCCTCGTGCCCGGGCACGGGGGCGACTGACACGCCCAGCACGGGGACCGGGAGCTCGCGAGCTCCTGGCCCCACTCACGCGGGAGGACGACTGCTGGTGCCGCGAGCTGCCGGTCCGTGTGCGTGCCGGTCGGCGACCGGTCAGGAACCGACCGGGTGACAGTCGTGCCCGCACCCACCGGGAGCGGGCG
>NZ_JBHSHY010000111.1:0-508 GCF_042653205.1 Paenibacillus sp. GCM10023250
CGCCTCTGAGATCGGCCCCATCGGGTCGCGCCTCGCCGGTGGGATGAATCGTTAGGCTGGGGCATGGCCAAGCACGCGCACGGCTCGGGGTCCGACGAGTCCATCCCGGACGAGGTCTACGAGGCTGAGCTGGTCCGCCTGCAGGGCGAGCTGGTCAAGGTCCAGGAGTGGGTGCGCGCGGAGAAGCAGCGCGTCCTCGTCATCTTCGAGGGGCGGGACGCGGCCGGCAAGGGCGGCACGATCACCCGGATCACGCAGTACCTCAGCCCGCGGGTGGCCCGGATCGTCGCGCTGCCGGCGCCGACCGAGCGCGAGAAGGGGCAGTGGTACTTCCAGCGCTACATCGAGCACCTGCCGAGTGCCGGCGAGATCGTGCTGCTGGACCGGTCCGACTTCCCCCGTGACAAGTCCTGCGGCGACGGGATCGCGCCGCACGTGGTCGACGTGCTGGCAGGCGTCGGCGCGGCGGACGTCGTGGACGGCTGGACGCCGATCCGTCGGCTCGAGC